>DATDMG010000362.1:0-47251 GCA_036518955.1 Kineosporiaceae bacterium
TGTGGGGAGGCCGGGACGGCGTCCGGGTGCGGGCCGAAGACCTTCCACAGGGATCTGACGGCGATCACGGGGTCAGCCATGGTGCGGACGTCGGTCATGCGCTCCCCGATTCCCGTCGGTGGTCATCGCGGGCCCGGGTCCGGGCCATCGCGAACGTAGCGTGACGACTCGTCGCACGGCTATGAGTGCCACGACACACGAGGCGCGACATCACGACGCCAGGCCCTCGGCTACCGGCGCGCCGGCGCCAGTCCGTGCCAGCCCAAGCGCCGCGCCGCCCGGTCCATCGCCACCACCTCCCGGACGACCTGCGGGATTCGCTCCAGGCACTGGCACCACCCTCGACGTCCGGGGAGCTCATCGGGCCTCAGTATGCCGGCCACGCACCGCCGTCGAGGTGCTCGGCGAGGGGCGGTGACGGTGGAAGGGCGCCGGATCCGGGGGCAGCGGTGCCCGACCGGCGATCAGGTCGGAGGCGCGCTCGGCCAGCATCAGGACGGGCGCGTAGATGTTGCCGTTGGTCACGTACGGCATCGCGGAGGCATCGGCGACGTACAGGCCTTCGACTCCGTGCACCCCCATTGTCGCCGGATCCACCACCGACTCGTCGTCGACGCCCATCCGGGCGGTGCAGCACGGATGGTAGGCGGTCTCGGCATCGCGGGCGACCCAGTCGAGGATCTCGGCATCGGTACGAACGGCCGGACCGGGGGAGAGCTCCCCGGCGTCGAACGGAGCGAGGGCGGGGCGGCTCAGGATGTCCCGGGCCGCATGGATCGCCTCGACCCACTCTCGGCGGTCCTGCGCCGTCGAGAGGTAGTTGAAGCGCAGCTCCGGGTGCTCGTACGGGTCGGTGGACCGGATCCGGACCGACCCCCGGGCGTCGGAGTACATGGGGCCGACGTGCACCTGGTACCCGTGTCCGCGCACCGGCTGGGTGCCGTCGTAGCGGATCGCCACGGGGAGGAAGTGGAACATCAGGTTCGGGTAGTCCACGTCGTCGTTGCCTCGGACGAACCCTCCTCCCTCGAAGTGGTTGCTGGCGGCTGGACCCGAGCGCAGGAGCAGCCACTGCATGCCGATCAACGGCCGGCGCCAGAGCGCCAACGCCGGGGCCAGGGACACCGGCTGGGCGCTGCGATGCTGCACGTAGGCCTCCAGATGGTCCTGAAGGTGCGCGCCGACGGCGGGCAGGTGCGCGATGACCGGGATACCCAGCGGCCGCAGCAGATCGGCGTTGCCGATCCCGGACAGCTGCAGTAGTTGCGGGGTGTTGAAGGCGCCTCCGGCCAGGATGACCCGTTCGGCGCGCACGGTGCCCGTGCGTCGCGAGTGGTACCCGTTCTCGCTGTACTCGATGCCCACGGCGCGGCCGCCCTGGGTCACCACCCGGTGCGCCATCGCACCGCACCGCACCACCAGGTTGGGGCGCTCCCGGCGGACCGGGCGCAGGTAGGCGCCCGCCGCCGATATCCGGCGGCCCCGCCTGATCGTGCGGTCGAAGGCGTTGAACCCCTCTTGCTGGTAGCCGTTCACGTCAGGGGTGAGCGGATGGCCCGCCTCCTGGGCGGCAGCGAAGAACGCCCGGAACAGGGGGCCACTGGCCGGGCCTCGCTCGAGCGGGAGCGGCCCGTCGCCGCCCCGCCACTCGTCGGTTCCCGCGAGACAGGTCTCCAGTCGCTTGAAGTACGGCAGGCAGTGCGCGTAGTCCCAGTTCTGCATGCCCGGGTCGGCCGCCCAGCGCTGATAGTCCAGCGGGTTGCCGCGTTGGAAGATCATACCGTTGATGCTGCTCGAACCCCCGAGCACTCGGCCTCGGCCGTGGGCGACCCGGCGGCCACCGAGCGCCGGCTCGGGTTCGGAGAGGTAGCACCAGTCGTAGCGTGGGTTCCCGATCACCATCGTCAGCGCCGCGGGCATGTGGATCAACAGGTCCCAACGATGGTCGGGCCGCCCCGCCTCGAGGACCGCAACGTGCGTCCCCGGATCAGCGCTGAGCCGGTTGGCCAGCACACATCCCGCCGAGCCACCGCCGACGATCACGTAGTCGTACTCGGTCTCGGTCACGACCCTCCAGATTTCGTTGTGCATCAGGCAATGCGTGGCGGGATTATGCACTTATTGTTGCGAGGGTAGGCCTCGATGGTTTGGCCGGGCAAGGCGCGATCGCCTCGCTGCCCGGCCGTCCCGGTCGCCGGGAATGACGGACCTGCCGCCCGGGAAACTCCACGTGACGGGTCGCCGGCAGACTTGACGGCGTCCCCGATTGCGGACGACGCCGTTGCGGCACATTGTGATGCGAGATGCGCGACATGCGGTTGTGGGATGATCCCGGTCTGCGTTGACGGCGATCTTCCGGAAGGACAGGCGCGTCGTCTGGACACCGTGCCGCCGGTCGCGGTTTTCCACGGCGAGGGTGCCTACTGTGCGATCGACGACACCTTCACCCATCAGGACACCTCGCTCGCGGACGGATACGTCGAGGACCGCACCGTGGAGTGCCCCCTGCTTCGACCTGAGGACCGGTGAGCCGAGCGGGCCCCTGCCGTTCGGGTCAGGCGGCCGCGTCGTTGATCGGTTCCCCGCCGCCGTCACGAGCGGTGCACCTGGCCGTCCCGTGCTTCTGGTCTGATCAGTACGGGTCCGCATCCAGTTCGCCGACGTGCTCCTCCATCGGATCTTCCCGATGGCTGGGACGGCGGGGTGCCCAGTGAGCTCCACCTGGCCGGGTTCCACCAGTGGGGTGGGCGAGCGGCTGGACCTGTCGCGGAGCTGACGCCGTCAGCCGTCCGGCACCTCGCCCAGCGGCAGTAGGACGATGGGGCCGCGCGCGGGCAGCAGGGTGAGGGGATCGACGTACTCGGCGCCGCGGAGCGCGCCCCAGTGGAGGCAGCCGGGCTGGCAGTGGCTCCCGGAGCCCGCGACGACGCCCAACAGTGCGCCGATCGCCACCACGCTGCCGACCCTGACCGCCGGGTCGACAGGCTCGTAGGTGGTGCGGACGCCGTCGGCGTGGACGACGACCACCACCGACCTGTCGGCGAGCGGGCCGGCGTACGAGACGCGGCCGGCCGCTGCAGCGAGGACCGGCTGCCCCGGCCTGGCGGCCAGGTCGACCCCACGGTGGCCGGCGGACCATCGGAACGGCCCGAGCCGGAAGGGGCGCACGACCGCCGGTCGTGGGGCGAGCGGCCAGGCGTACCGGCCGAGGCTGCCCGGAGGGCCGGGGACACCGGGAGCATCGGCCGGGCGGCTCGGCGACGGCGACGCGCGCGGGGTGGGCGGCGTGGACCCCGGCGGCGGTGGCAGCGGAGGGAACGAAACCACGAGTGGACCCGGCACCACCGCGACGGGACGGGGGCTGTCCACCGCCGCGGTGGGCCGGGTGACCGGATCCGCGACCGTCACGCCGACAGCTACTCCCATGCCGGTGGCGAGGGGAACCGCTACGACCCTGACGAGAGCTGCGAAAACGGTCATGGGTCCACTGTCGGTCCCTGGTGGCCCACCGGTCGTGGGCCCGGTCCCGGCTGTGGACAGTGGGACGAGTCGGAGCACTGTGGACGGGTCGACGCCTGCTGCCGACGGTCGGGCGGTCAGCTGCGCAGGGTCCGCAGCCGTCGAACCGCCTCCGCGATGACCTCGGGGCGCTTGCAGAACGCGAACCGCACGAGCGAGCGGGCGGCGTCCCGGTCGTCGTGGAACACCTGGACGGGGACGGCGACGACGCCGCAGAGCTCGGGCAGCCGCCGGCACAGGTCCAGCCCGTCGGGGAAGCCGAGCGGCGCCGCGTCCGCGATCAGGAAGTACGTCCCTGCGGGACGGCTGACCAGGAACCCCGCGTCCGCGAGGCCGGCGGCCAACAGGTCACGCCCCGCCTCCAGCCGCGCCGCCGCCTGCGCGTACACCGGGTCCGGCAGGTTCAGGCCGACGGCGACCGCGGGCTGCAGGGGCCCTGCACTGACGTAGGTGAGGAACTGCTTGACCGCGGTCACGGCATCCACCAGGTCGGGGCGACCCGTCACCCACCCCACCTTCCAGCCGGTGACCGAGAAGGTCTTGCCGGCCGACGAGATGCTCACCGTGCGGTCGGCCATCCCGGGCAGGGCGGCGACCGGGACGTGCTGGTGGCCGGTGAAGACCAGATGTTCGTAGACCTCGTCGGTCACCACCAGTGCGTCGTGCGCGTTCGCCAGCCGGGCGATCTCCCCCAGTTCGGCCCGGGTGAGCACCCGGCCCGTCGGGTTGTGCGGGCTGTTCACCAGGACGAGTCGGGTGCGAGGGCCGAACGCCGTGGCCAGCACGGCCGGGTCCAGGGTGTAGTCCGGGAAGGGCAACGGCACGGTGACGCGGGTCGCACCGGCCAGCGCGATCGCCGCGGCGTAGGAGTCGTAGTACGGCTCGAGAACGATCACCTCGTCGCCCGGGCCGGCGAACGCCATGATCGTGGCGGTGAGCGCCTCGGTGGCGCCCGCGGTGATGAGCACCTCGGTGTCCGGATCGACCTCGAGGCCGTAGAACCGGCGCTGGTGGGCGGCGACGGCGGCCCGCAGCTCCGGGACACCGCGACCCGGGGGGTACTGGTTCCGGCCGCCGGTGATCCCGGCAACCGCCGCCTCGAGCACGGCCTGCGGGCCGTCCGTGTCGGGAAACCCCTGGCCCAGGTTGATCGCGCCGGTACGGTTCGCCAGCGCGCTCATCTCCGCGAAGATCGTGGGCGCGGGCCGGCCGTCGGCGGACAGCAGGTTCGCCTGCCGCGCCACCTCGCGCCACGGCCCTCGCAGGTGCCCCGGGACGGCGGTGGCCGCGGCGGGGGGCGTGCCGTGCACGGTCATGACCGCAGCCTACGCAAGCCGCCCGGGACGGCGGGCCCGGTCGGTGCGCCGGGCCCGCCGTCCCCGGGCCCGGGCAAACCGGTTTGGCCGGCGTCCGCCGCGGGCCGTACGATCGCCGGTAGCGGCCGGGCCTCCGGCCGACATCGCGCGCCCATCACCGCCGCTGGACGGCGGGACGCACCTCTCGGTCCGGCTCTGGTTCACGGGGTCGGTCGCGGTGCGGTCGAGGGCGCCAGGCGTGCCGCCGCCCGGCGGCACGGACAACCGAGGGGCGCCCGCCCGGGCGCCGATATGGAGAGTCTCGCATGGCTGTCGTCACGATGCGCCAGCTGCTGGAGAGCGGTGTCCACTTCGGGCACCAGACCCGGCGGTGGAACCCGAAGATGAAGCGCTTCATCTTCACCGAGCGCAACGGCATCTACATCATCGACCTGCAGCAGTCGCTGTCTTTCATCGACCGTGCCTTCGAGTTCATCAAGGAGACGGTCGCGCACGGGGGCACGATTCTCTTCGTCGGCACCAAGAAGCAGGCGCAGGAACCGATCGCGGAGCAGGCGTCCCGGGTCGGGATGCCCTACGTCAACCAGCGCTGGCTGGGTGGGATGCTGACGAACTTCTCCACGGTCCACAAGCGTCTCCAGCGGCTCAAGGAGCTGGAGGAGATCGACTTCGACGACGTGGCGAAGAGCGGCATGACGAAGAAGGAGCTGCTCGTCCTGCGCCGCGAGAAGGACAAGCTGGAGAAGACTCTCGGCGGCATCCGCGACATGAACAAGGTGCCCAGCGCGGTCTGGATCGTGGACACCAAGAAGGAGCACCTGGCGGTCGACGAGGCACGCAAGCTGAACATCCCGATCGTCGCCATCCTGGACACGAACTGCGACCCGGACGAGGTCGACTACAAGATTCCGGGTAACGACGACGCCATCCGCTCGGTCACCCTGCTGACCCGGGTGGTCGCCGACGCCGTCGCCGAGGGGCTGATCGCCCGTTCCCGAGGCTCGGAGGCGAAGCCGGAAGCCGGAGCGGTCGCCTCCGACGAGCCGCTGGCCGAGTGGGAGCGCGACCTGCTCGCCAGCCAGGAGGCGCCGTCCGGAGCCGCGGAGGTTTCCGGCCAGGCTCCCGCGGACTCCGCCGGCCTCGCCGAGCAGGCCTGACCGCGGTACGGGACGATCAGCGAATCACGACGGGAGACGGACAAGTCATGGCGAACTACAGCGCCGCTGACGTCAAGCGCCTGCGCGAGCAGACGGGCGCCGGAATGCTGGACTGCAAGAACGCGCTCGTGGAGAGCGACGGCGACTTCGAGCGGGCCGTCGAGTACCTGCGTGTGAAGGGCCTCAAGGGCGTGACGAAGCGGGAGGGGCGGACGGCCTCCAACGGACTCGTCGCGGCCGAGGTGAGCGACGGCGTGGGCACCCTCGTCGAGATCAACTGCGAGACCGACTTCGTCGCCAAGGGAGCCGCCTTCCAGGACTTGGCGGCGAAGGTGCTCGCCCAAGCGGTGAAGATCAAGGCGACGGACGCGGACCTGCTCCTGAAGAGCGAGATCGAGCCCGGCAAGACCGTCCAGCAACTCGTCGACGAGGCCAACGCCACCATCGGCGAGAAGATCGAGGTCCGGCGGGCGGCCCGGCTCGAGGCGCCCCACGTCGCGGCGTACCTGCATCGGACGAATCCGGACCTGCCACCGCAGATCGGCGTCCTGGTGGCGACCGACGCCCCGGCCGGCGTGGCGCGCGACGTGGCGATGCACATCGCCGCCATGTCGCCGAGCTACCTCGACCGGGAGTCGGTCCCCGAGGAGGTCGTGGCGAGCGAGCGGCGGATCGCGGAGGAGACCGCGCGCGAGGAGGGCAAGCCGGAGGGTGCCCTGCCGCGCATCGTCGACGGTCGGGTGAACGGATTCTTCAAGGAGAACGTTCTGCTCGAGCAGGCTTTCGCGAAGGACAACAAGAAGACGGTCAAGCAGGTCTTCTCCGAAGCCGGCACGGCGGCGACCGGATTCGTCCGGTTCCGCGTCGGAGCCTGAGCTCGTCCCGGCGGCCGTCCCGAACTCTCGGGACGGCCGCCGCCGCGTGTGCGGGTCGGACCGGTGCCTGTGGACAACGCTCCCGCGGCAGCGAAAGTACGGCAGACTGCGTTGCAGGGGTCGGGCCGTCAAGCGGGTGAGCGAGGGGCCGGTGAGAGGAGACGTGACGGTGGAGACGGCGGCACGGGAGGTCCGGGTGATGGACGTCAAGACGCTGGTGACCGGTCCGCAGGGCCAGACGGTGGGGCAGCGCGGCGGCGGATGGCGTGGGCGTTACCGACGGGTGTTGCTGAAGTTGTCCGGGGAGGCGTTCGGGAACGGGCAGCTCGGTGTCGACCCGGACGTCGTCAGCCGGCTCGCCGGACAGATCGCCGAGGTCGTGCGTGAAGGGGTTCAGGTAGGCGTCGTCGTCGGGGGCGGGAACTTCTTCCGCGGGGCGGAACTCTCCCAGCGCGGGATGGAGCGGGCTCGCGCCGACTACATGGGCATGCTCGGCACCGTCATGAACTGCCTGGCCTTGCAGGACTTTCTCGAGCAGCGAGGGATCGACACCCGCGTGCAGACGGCGATCACGATGGGTCAGGTCGCCGAGCCGTATGTTCCACGGCGCGCGATCCGGCACCTGGAGAAGGGCCGAGTGGTGATCTTCGGTGCGGGTCTGGGAGCGCCGTACTTCTCGACGGACACCACAGCCGCCCAGCGGGCCCTCGAGGTGCATGCCGAGGTGGTCCTGATGAGCAAGAACGGGGTGGACGGCGTCTACACCTCGGATCCGCGCACCGACCCGGAGGCGCGCAAGCTCGACCAGATCTCCTACAGTGAGGCCCTCCGCGCGCGACTCAAGGTCGTGGACGCGACGTCCTTCAGCCTCTGCATGGACAACAGGCTCCCAATGATCGTCTTTGGAATGGACGCGGTGGAGAACGTGGCCCGAGCCGTCCGAGGTGAGAGGATCGGAACGCTCGTCACAGCTGGCTGAGCGCGCTCCCGGGCCGGCGGCTGCCGGTCCCGAGCCACATCCGGTGCGTGACGATCCAGCAGCGCTGCAGGCACAAGGGCCGGTCGCAGGACGAGGGCCGGAGTGGATCCGGCGCCTCCCGGCGTCCGGCGGGTGAAGGAGCGACGGTGATCGACGACAGCCTCCTCGAGGCCGAGGAGAAGATGGAGAAGGCCGTGGAGGTCGCGAAGGAGGACTTCGCGGCGATTCGGACGGGCCGCGCCAACCCGGCCATGTTCAGCAAGATCATGGTCGACTACTACGGCTCGCCGACGCCGCTCCAGCAGCTCGCTTCGTTCCAGACCCCCGAGGCGCGGACGGTGATCGTGTCACCGTACGACAAGAGCAGCATGCACGCGATCGAGAAGGCGATCCGGGACTCCGATCTCGGGGTCAACCCTTCCAACGACGGAGTGATCATCCGGCTCGTCCTGCCGGTGCTCACCGAGGAACGCCGGCGCGACTACATCAAGATCGCCCGGCACAAGGCGGAGGAGGCGCGGGTCTCCGTCCGGAACATCCGCCGCCGGGCCAAGGAGGAGCTGGACCGCATCGTCAAGGACGGTGAGGCCGGCGAGGACGACGTGGTGCGCGCGGAGAAGGAGCTCGAGCACCTGACCAAGCGGCATGTCGACACAATCGACGAGCTGCTCAAGCACAAGGAGAGCGAACTGCTCGAGGTATGACCACGACCGACACGCCCTCCGGGGCTGCAGACGACGAGCCTCGCCGCCGCCGCGGCCGGGCTCTCGCCGCTGAGCCTGGCGGCGGGACGCCCCCCGGCAGCGGCCCCACCTCACGGCGTGACGCGCGGCTCGCCCGGGGCGGCCGCGGGCCCCGCGCCCGAGCAGACGCGAAGGATCAGCCGTGGGGCGAGGCCGCAGCGCCGTCCCCGTCGTCCCCGCCGTCTCCGACGGGGCAGCGCGCCGAGCAGGGTCTGGACCTTGAGGCGCTGGCCAGGTCCGCGCCTGCCCCGGGCAGCACGCCCGGGGCCATCGGGCGAGGGCCGACGATCGCCGGACCGCTTGCGGGTCCGGCGCCGGCCGGCGGTGCACCGGCTGGTCCGGCGACGACTCCGATCCGTCGTCGCCGCCCTGGCTCCCTGCCGGAGACGTTCGACGTGGCCGCCCCATCGGGGCCGGTGGTGCCCGAGCAGGCCACCATGGCGTTGCGGACCCGAGGTGACGGCGCACCCGCGCCGGAAGCCGGCGGAGCGGTGTCGCGACCGCACGGGCGTGCTGACGCCGGCGACACGGGAGCCCGCCCCCTCGCGCCCCCGGTCGTGTCGGCCCTGCCCACGGGTGTCCTTCCCCTGGCGGGCGCGCCACCGACCGGAATGATCGAGCGCCTCACCACACCGCCGGTGGGGCTGGTCCCGCCGGGTTCGCGGCTGGGTGCGCGTGCCGTGCAGGCTGACGACGATCTCGCCGTTGCGCAGGCCGTCCCGGCTCCGTCCGGCGACGGCCCGCCGGCCCGTCCCGACGCTCGCCGGCCCGGGGGCGGCGCAGCGGAGGGTGGTCGTTCCGGGCCGGCGGCGACCGATGCCGACCCGAACGGCTCCGGCCTGCCGGTCACGGGTCGGGTCCGCGCCGAGCGGGGGGCTGGGGATCACGAGCGAGCGTCGTCGCTGAGCCCGGACGCGGCCGTTCCGGCTGAGCCAGGTGAGCGCATCGATCCACCCGGCGTTGATCGGGCCCCCGGTCGTCGGGCCCGGCGCCGGGCGGAGGGGTCGCCGGGGGCAGCCGCGACCGCGACCGGCCGGTCCGGTCCGGCCGATGGCCCGGGGGACGGGGACAGCTCGCCCGCGCCGCCGCAGCGGCGTAGCAGGGCGGGCCGAAATCTCCCGATGGCCATCACCGTGGGTGTCGCCCTCGGCGCTGTCGTGCTCGCCTCGCTGCTGATCCGCAAGGAGGCCTTCGTCGCGGTGGTCAGTGTGGCCGTCGTCATCGCCGTCTGGGAGTTGGCCGGCGCGATGGCCACCAAGAAGATCACTGTACCGGTGATCCCGTTGGCGGTCGGCTCGGTGGGAATGCTCGTCTCGGCGTTCGTCGCCGGCGAGGACGGGTTGCTCGTGTCATTCGGGCTGACGTCCTTCGGGCTACTGCTGTGGCGGATCATCGACGGGCCCGAGGACGCCGCCCGCGATGTGGCGGCCAGCGTCTTCTCGGCGGCGTACGTGCCCTTCCTGGCGGGCTTCGCGATGCTCATGCTGGCTGCCCCGGACGGCGCTCGGCGGATCATCGTCTTCATCATCGTGACGATCTCGAGCGACATCGGCGGCTACACCGCGGGCGTGCTCTTCGGCCGGCATCCGATGGCACCGACGGTGAGCCCGCACAAGTCGTGGGAAGGGTTCATCGGCTCCACCCTCGCCTGTATTCTCGGCGGCACCTTGGGGGTGGTGCTCCTGCTGGGTGGTGCCTGGTGGGCCGGTCCTGCGGTGGGTGCGGCGGCCGTGGTGACGGCAACGGTCGGAGATCTGTCGGAGTCGCTGCTGAAGCGCGATCTCGGCATCAAGGACATGGGCAAGCTGCTGCCCGGCCACGGCGGCATGCTCGACCGGCTCGACTCGCTCCTGCTGACGGCCCCGGCGGTGTACGTCCTGCTCAGCCTGCTCGTGCCGATCAGTTGAGCCCGCGGCGGCCGTGCGGTCGGTCCTGCGGCCCTGCGGTCGGCCCTGCGGTCGGCCCTGCGGTCGGCCCTGCGGCCGTGCGGTCGGTCCTGCGGCCGTGCGGTCGGCCCTGCGACCATTGCGGTCGGCCCTGCGACCATCCGGCTGATCGCAGGGCGTGCGGGCGCGCTCGACGCTAGCGCGACCAGCTCCAGTTGGCGATCTCGGGGAGGTCCTCCCCGGTGGTGCGGGTGTGCTGCCGGTGCCGGATGAGCTTGTCCTGCAGGTGCTGGCGGGCGTGCGCGGCCCGATCCCCGAGCCGGGGCATCCGGTCGATCGCGTCGATGGCCAGGTGATAGCGATCGATCTCGTTCATCACACACATGTCGAAAGGCGTGGTCGTGGTGCCCTCCTCCTTGTAGCCGCGGACGTGGATGTTGTGGTGGTTCGTCCGGCGATAGGTGAGCCGGTGGATGAGCCACGGATATCCGTGGTAGGCGAAGATGACTGGCTTGTCCCGAGTGAAGAGTGCATCGAACCCGGCGTTCGACAACCCGTGCGGGTGCTCCCCGTCGTCCTGCAGCCGCATCAGGTCCACCACGTTCACGAACCTGATCCGCAGGTCGGGGAAGTAGCCGAGCAGGACGTCGACCGCGCCGAGGGCCTCCTGGGTGGGCACGTCCCCGGCAGCTGCCAGGACGACGTCCGGCTCCTCGCCGGCGTCCGTGCTGGCCCACTCCCAGATGCCGATGCCCTTCGTGCAATGCACGACCGCGTCGTCCATCGACAGGTACTGCAGCGCCGGCTGTTTGCCCGCCACGATCACGTTGACGTAGTCCCTGCTCCGCAGACAGTGATCGGCCACGGAGAGCAGGGTGTTCGCGTCCGGTGGCAGGTAGACGCGGATGACCTCCGCCTTCTTGTTCACCACGTGGTCGATGAATCCCGGGTCCTGGTGGGAGAGGCCGTTGTGGTCCTGGCGCCAGACGTGCGACGTCAGCAGGTAGTTCAGCGATGCCACCGGACGTCGCCATGGCAGGTGTTTGGTGGTCTTCAGCCATTTGGCATGCTGGTTGAACATCGAGTCGACGATGTGGATGAATGCCTCGTAGCAGCTGAACCAGCCGTGCCGGCCCGTCAGCAGGTACCCCTCCAGCCAACCCTGGCAGGTGTGTTCGCTGAGGATCTCCATCACTCGCCCGCCCGCGGCGAGATGGTCGTCGTCCGGCTGGGTCAGCGCGGACCAGGCTCGATCGGTCACCTCCAGCAGGTCCTGCAGCCGGTTGGAGTTGTTCTCGTCGGGGGAGAAGACCCGGAAGTTGCGGTGCTCGAGGTTGGCGCGCATCACATCGCGGAGGAAGCCGCCGAGCACCCGTGTCGCCTCGACCGCGCCCGTGCCCGGCTTCTCGACCGGGACGGCGTAGTCCCGGAAGTCCGGCATCCGGAGATCCCGCAACAGCTCTCCGCCGTTGACGTGCGGATTGCCGCTCATCCGGCGGGAACCTTCCGGGGAGAGGGAACGGACCAGGGGAGCCGGTGATCCGTTCGCGTCGAACAGCTGGTCCGGCCGGTAGGACCGCAGCCACGCCTCGAGCAACCGCAGGTGCGCGGCGTTCCTCCGGGTGTCGGCGAACGGGACTTGGTGGGACCGCCAGTTGCCTTCCGAGGGCCTGCCGTCGACCTGTGCGGGGCCGGTCCAGCCCTTCGGTGAGCGCAGCACGATCACCGGCCAGCGCCGCCGTCCGGTGGCGCTGCCGCGCCGGGCCTCGCCCTGGATGTCGCGAATGACGTCCAGCGACTCGTCGAGCGCCTGCGCGAAGGCGTGGTGCATCGGCTCGGGCTGGTCGCCGGACACGATCACCGGCTCCCACCCGCACCCTTGCAGCAGGGACACCAGCTCGGGCGTGGGGATCCGGGCCAGGACGGTGGGGTTGGCGATCTTGTATCCGTTGAGGTGCAGGATCGGCAGCACCGCGCCGTCGCCCACCGGGTCGAGGAACTTGTTGCCGTGCCAGCTGGTGGCCAGGGGTCCCGTCTCCGCCTCGCCGTCCCCGATGACGCAGGCGACGATCAGGTCCGGATTGTCGAACGCGGCGCCGAAGGCGTGGGACAGCGCGTACCCCAGCTCTCCGCCCTCGTGGATCGAGCCCGGCGTCTCCGGGGCGACGTGGGAGGGGATGCCGCCGGGGAAGGAGAACTGGGTGAACAGCTGCTTCATCCCGTGTGCGTCGTACGGGACGTCGGGATAGATCTCGCTGTACCGCCCGTCGAGCCAGGCGGCGGCCACCGCCCCGGGACCGCCGTGGCCGGGACCGTAGATGTAGATCATGTTCAGGTCGCGCTCGATGATCGCGCGGTTCAGGTGGGCGTGGACGAAGTTGAGGCCCGGCGTCGTCCCCCAGTGGCCGAGCAGGCGAGGCTTGACGTGTTCGGGCTGGAGAGGCTCGGTCAGCAGCGGGTTGTCCATCAGGTAGATCTGGCCGACGGACAGGTAGTTGGCGGCACGCCACCAGGCGTCGAGCGCCGCCAGGTCGGAGGGGCGAAGGTACGGGGTGGTCGCCGTCGCCGGGGCGTCGGCACCCGGGGTGGTCGCCTCGGCGGCTGGGGGGGTCGGGGTGGTTGCGGGGGTCTCGGCTCCGGCTGCCACGTCAGTTCCGGAGGGCCGGGTGTCCGGACCCGCCGCGTGGTCGGCACTAGTCACTGTCATCTATGTCCTTGAGAAGATCCGGGCGGCTGGTGGGCCGGCGGTGCTGACTGCAAGCGTTCCCAGCCTCGGGCCGGCGGTCACGCCGGCTCCACGACGAAGGTCCCCCAGGGCTCGATCGTGGTCAACTGTTCGCCCGCGCGACAGTTGGCGGACGCGTGCGAGACTGGGCGGGTCATGGCTGCCTCTCCCGCCCCGCCCCCGTCGTCCCCGGGCCGGCTCACCCTCACCGCTCCGCGGCGGCCCAAGCCTCCGCGCCACCTCGCGGACCTCGAGCCCGCCGCCCGCGCCGAAGCGGTGGCCGCGCTCGGGGAGAAGTCGTTCCGGGCCCGACAGCTGTCCGTTCACTACTTCGATCGACTCGTCGACGACCCCCGGGCGATGACGGACCTGCCGGCTGCCACCCGGGCCCGCCTGCTGGCGGATCTCCTGCCGCCCCTGGTGACGCCGGTCCGCCGGCAGGACTGCGACGGCGGCACGACCGTGAAGACGCTCTGGCGGCTCTTCGACGGTGCCCTGGTGGAGAGCGTGCTCATGCGCTACCCCGGCCGCGTCACGGTGTGCGTCTCCAGCCAGGCGGGCTGCGGCATGAACTGCCCGTTCTGTGCCACCGGACAGGCCGGCCTCCTCCGCAACCTGTCCACTGCGGAGATCGTGGAGCAGGTCGTGGCGGCGGCCCGCGCCGTCGCCCGTGGTGAAGTGCCCGGCGGCCGCCCGGGTGCTGCGGATCGGATCGCCAACGTCGTCTTCATGGGGATGGGGGAGCCGCTGGCCAACTACCCCGCGGTGCTGGACGCCGTCCGTAGGGTGACCGATCCCGCGCCGGACGGGCTGGGGATCTCGGCGCGGGGCGTCACCGTGTCGACCGTCGGTCTGGTGCCCGCGATCGACCGCCTGGCCGGCGAGGGGTTGCCGGTGACGCTCGCGCTCTCCCTGCACGCCCCGGACGACGAGTTGCGCGACGAGCTGGTTCCGATCAACACGAGGTGGCGGGTCGCCGACGCACTGGATGCGGCGCGCCGCTACGCCGACGTGACCGGGCGGCGGGTGAGCATCGAGTACGCCCTGATCCGGGACGTCAACGACCAGGCCTGGCGCGGTGACCAGCTCGGCCGCCTGCTCGCAGCGCGCGGCCGCGGCTGGGTGCACGTCAACCCGATACCGCTCAACCCTACGCCCGGCTCACGGTGGACGGCGAGTGACCCGCGGGTGATGCACGCCTTCGTCGACGCGATCCGGGCCCACGGCGTGCCGGTCACGGTCCGGGACACCCGGGGCAAGGAGATCGACGGCGCGTGCGGGCAGCTGGCCGCGGCATCGCCGTCCTAGGGCTCCTTCGGGTGAGCCCAGGCCGGAGCCGGACGACGCACCCGCCGCCGCCAGGTGTCACCCGGGGCGAGGGCGTTTCGGCGTCCCGGGGGCTGGTCGATGGGGCACAATCACAGCCGTGGCTGAGACGTTTCCCCGAGCGAACAAGCTGGGCAAGGGTTACGACGTCGACCAGGTCGAGGCCTTCCTGACCCGGGCCCGGTCGGCCTACGAGGACGGCGGTCGCGGTCCCGCGATGACGTCGTGGCACGTCCGCACGGTCGGCTTCGACCTGGTGCGCGGCGGCTACGAGGTGGAGGCGGTGGACGCGGCCCTGGACCGGATCGAGGACGCCTTTGCCCGGCGCGAGAAGCAGCATGGTGAGGAGCGGGCCGGTATGGCCGGCTGGCAGAACCAGCTGCGCACCCAGGAGCAGTCGCTGCGCGCCCAGCTGGCCCGCCCCGACGGGCAGCGGTTCCCGCGCGGCAGCGGCCTGGAGCTGACGTACGACATCGAGCAGGTCGACGACCTGTGCGAGCGGGTCGAGGGGGCCTTCGCCAGCGGGCGCCCGCTGTCTCCGGACGCGGTTCGGCTGGCCGTGTTCAGGAGCCGTCGCGGCGCGCGTGGCTACCGGGAGGCGGCCGTCGACGCGTTCCTCGACCGCGTGGTCGAGCTGCTCGTGGTGGCCACCGTCTGACCGTCCCGCCCGCCGGGGCGTCTGCTCCGCCCGCTCGTCGAGCGTGGGTGACTGCTCACCGTGGGTCTCTACCGCCGATCCTGATGACCGGCCACGATGGCACCCATGACGACGACCCAG
The DNA here is from genome assembly GCA_036518955.1 of Kineosporiaceae bacterium. GTDB lineage: Bacteria > Actinomycetota > Actinomycetes > Actinomycetales > Kineosporiaceae > DATDMG01. Next base: position 15,305 of record DATDMG010000362.1, read on the forward strand.
GGCGCAGGCCCGTACGTCACCGCGTACGAGCGCAGCATCGCGGACCCGACCGGCTTCTGGGGCGAAGCGGCCGAGGCCATCGACTGGATCCGTCCTCCCGAGCGGGTTCTGGACGACGACACGCCGCCGTTCTACCGATGGTTCGCCGGCGGGGTCCTCAACACGGCCTACAACGCACTCGACCGGCACGTGATCGCCGGGCGGGGGGATCAGCCGGCCATCCACTACGACAGTCCGGTGACCGGGAGCCGGCGCACCCTGACGTACGCCCAGCTGCTGGAGCAGGTCGCCCGGTTCGCGGGAGTGCTGCGGGCGTTGGGCGTCGGTATGGGCGACCGGGTCGTCATCTACCTGCCCATGGTTCCGGAGGCCGCGATCGCGATGCTCGCCTGCGCCCGGATCGGCGCGGTGCACTCGGTGGTCTTCGGCGGGTTCGCCCCGGCCGAGCTCGCGGTCCGGATCGACGACGCGAAGCCCAAGGTGATCGTGTCAGCGTCCTGTGGGATCGAGCCCACCCGGACGATCCCGTACAAGCCGCTGCTGGACAGGGCGATCGAGCTGGCCACCCACACCCCGGAGCGGTGCGTGATCCTGCAGCGACCCCAGGTGGTGGCCGAGCTGGGGGAGCGGGACGTCGACTGGGCGACCGTGATGGCGTCGGACGCCGTGGAGCCGGCCGAGGCGGTCCCGGTCCGGGCGACCGACCCGCTGTACATCCTCTACACGTCCGGCACCACCGGGAAGCCGAAGGGCATCGTGCGCGACAACGGTGGGCACGCCGTCGCCCTCGCCTGGTCGATGGGTGCGATCTACAACACCCGCCCGGGCGACGTGTTCTGGGCGGCCAGCGACGTCGGGTGGGTGGTCGGCCACTCCTACATCGTCTACGCACCCCTGCTCATCGGGGCCACGACGATCCTCTACGAGGGCAAGCCGGTCGGTACCCCGGACGCGGGCGCGTTCTGGCGGGTGATCCAGGACTATCGGGTCAACGCGCTGTTCACGGCGCCGACCGCGTTCCGGGCGATCAAGAAGGAGGACCCGGAGGCCGAGGATCTGAAGAAGTACGACGTCACCTCGCTGCACACGCTCTACCTGGCCGGTGAGAGGCTCGATCCGGACACCTATACCTGGGCCAGCTCGGTGCTCCGGGTGCCGGTGGTGGACCATTGGTGGCAGACCGAGACCGGTTGGGCGATCTGCGCCAGCCTGCGCGGCCTCGAGGAGCTGCCGATCAAGCCGGGCTCGCCGTCCCTGCCGGTGCCGGGTTACGACGTCCAGATCCTCGACGAGTTCGGCGAGCCGCAGGGCCCGGGCGTGGAGGGCGCGATCTGCATCCGGCTGCCGCTGCCGCCCGGCACCCTGCCCACCCTGTGGCAGGACGACGACCGGTACGTCTCCGGCTACCTGAGTGCCTTCCCCGGGTGGTACCTGACCGGCGACGGCGGCCACAAGGACGCCGACGGATACGTCTACGTGATGGGCCGCACCGACGACGTCATCAACGTCGCCGGTCACCGGCTGTCGACGGGTTCGATGGAGGCCGTGCTGGCGCACCATCCGGCGGTGGCCGAGTGCGCCGTGGTCGGCGTCCACGACAGCATGAAGGGGCAGGTGCCTCGCGGGTTCGTGGTGCTCAAGGCCGGGGCGGACGTCGAGCCGGCGGCGTTGCAGGCCGAGCTCGTCCGGGCGGTCCGTGACGAGATCGGGGCGGTAGCGGCGCTCCGGGAGATCGACATCGTGCCGGCCCTGCCGAAGACCCGGTCCGGGAAGATCCTGCGGAAGACGATGCGCGACATCGCCGACGGCCGGACGACGGTGGTCCCGAGCACCATCGAGGACGCCACCGTGCTCGACCGGCTCACCCCGATCCTGCGCCGCAGCAGCTGAGGAGCGCTCAGGCGAAGGCGTTGATCCCGGTCAGCGCCTTGCCGAGCACGAGCTGGTGCACCTCCTGGGTGCCCTCGTAGGTGAGGACGGTCTCCAGGTTGGTGGCGTGCCGCAGCGGGGAGAAGTCGACGGTGATGCCGGAGCCACCCAGGACGGTGCGCATGGACCGGGCCACCTCCAGTGCGGTCCGGACGTTGTCCAGCTTGCCGGCGCTGATCAGCTCGGGCGTGATCCGGGCCCCCGGGACCGCACCGTCCTTGATCCGGGCCAGGTGGACGGCGAGCAGCACCGCCTTGCCGTAGGCCACCGCGGCGTCGGCGAACTTCGCCTGGGTCAGCTGGAACGACGCGATGGGCCGCTGGAACTGGATGCGCCCGGCGGCGTACTCCAAGGCCGTGGTCAGGCTGTCGCGCAGCGCGCCGGTCACCCCCCAGACGATCCCGAACCGCGCCTCGGTCAGGCAGCTCAGCGGACCTTTCAGCCCGACCACCCCCGGCAGCACGGCGTCTGCCGGGAGCCGGACGTCGTCCAGCACGACCTCGCCGGTGACGGACGCGCGGAGGGAGAGCTTGCCGGCCACCTCCGGGGCGCTCACGCCGTGGGTGTCCATCGGGACGACGAACCCGCGCACGCCGGTGTCCGTGCGGGCCCACACCACGCCGACGTCCGCGGTCGGAGCGTTCGTGATCCACATCTTGCCGCCGCGGAGCACCCAGTCCGATCCGTCCCGGGTCGCGTAGGTGCGCATCGAGCTGGGGTCGGAGCCGACGTCGGGCTCGGTCAGCCCGAAGCAGCCGATGACCTCGCCCGCCGCCATCCGGGGCAGCCAGGCCTGCTTCTGCTCCTCGCTGCCGAACCGGTGGATCGCGTACATCGCGAGGGACCCCTGCACGGACACCAGCGAGCGGATCCCGCCGTCCACGGCCTCCAGTTCCCGGCAGGCGACGCCGTACATCCCGGCCGTGGTCCCGGCGCAGCCGTAGCCCTGCAGGTGCATGCCGAGCAGACCGAGGTCGCCGAAGAGTTTGGTGAGCTCCCGGGCGGGCAGCGTGCCGTCGAGGTACCAGCGCCCGATGTTCGGTCTGACGTGGTCGTCCAGCATCTCGCGGACCGTGCGGGCGGTGGCCCGCTCGTCGTCGGTGAGGATGGCGTCGAGCGCCAGCAGCTGATCGGGGCTGATCGTGGGGGCCGGGGATCCGGACGACGTCGTCATGCAGCCATGGTGCCATCCGGTTCCCGAGCGACGGCGTCCCCCTCGTGCCGCCCGGTCGACCGCCGGGTCACCCGGTCGACCGGGTGCCGCGTCGCGTCGTCCGGCCGCTCAGCCCCACCAGAACGAGGCGGCGATCAACAGGTAGAGCGCCAGGAGCGAGGCCCCCTCGAGCCAGGTGGAGTCGCCGTCGTTCACCACCAGGACGGCGATCAGCACGGTGAGCGCCAGCGCGACCACCAGCAGGGGCGGCATGACCAGCGTGAACGTCGCACCGACCAGGGGGGCCGCGAGCACCAGCACCGGTGCCAGCACCAGCGCGATCTGCAGCGGGGACTGCAGGATCACCGAGAGCGCGTAGTCGGCCTGGTTGCGCGCCGCCAACTGGATGCCGACCACGTTCTCGACGGCGTTGCCCGCGACCGCGACCACGACCAGACCGGCGAACGCCTCGGAGATGTGGACGGCGTCCATCGCGGGGGTCAGCGCCGCGACGAACCAGTCGGAGACGAACGCCGCCGCGACCCCGGCGGACGTCAGCACCAGCACCGCGAACCAGATCGGCCACTGCGTCACGTGCTCCGCCTCGGCCGCGGCGTGGTCCTCCGGGTGGGACGGCGGGGCGGGCGTGTCGTCCGCCGCCTCCTCGGCGGTGCGGCTGATCGAGGCCGGCACCGACAGCGCGAAGAGGCCCAGCAGCGCCACCGCCGTCACGATCGACAGCGGGCGCTCGTGCTCGGCCGCGGCGGTGTGCAGGGCGGCGGTGAGCGAGGGGATGGACCACGCGGCGACCGACAGAGCCAGCAGCATCGAGATCGTCCGGGCTCGGCCCTGGCCGAAGTGCTGGGTGCCGTGCCGCAGGCCGCCCACGACGAAGGCCAGCCCCAGCACGAGCAGGACGTTCGCCAGCACCGACCCCACCAGCGCCGCGCGGACGACGTCGTAGAGCTTGGCGTGCAGGGCGAACAGACAGACGAACAGTTCGGGCAGGTTGCCCAGCGCCGACTGCAGGACCCCGGTCGCCCCCGCACCGAGCCGGTCCCCGAGCGCGTCCACCGCGTGCCCGACCAGGGTCGCGAGCAGGGCCAGGGCGACCGCCGAGACGACGAACGGGACGACGGCGCCCACGTCCACGGCGGCCGTCACCGCGCTGGCGGCCGTTGCCAGTGCACAGAGCACGAACAGCGTCAGGTCTCGTGGGCCCAGGGCGGCCCGCAGGCCGGTGGGTGGAGCGACGGCGGTCGGCACGGCGCAGAACGCTACTGGACCGCCGGGGGCGCCGTCCCACCCGGCCGTCCGTCAACGCTCCGGTGACCGGACGCTGGCTGGCGGGGCGGCGTCAGGCGCCGAGTGCCCGCCAGGTGGCCACGTCCACCACGCCGTTCGGCGCCAGCCCGGCCCGGAGCTGCAGCGCGATCACCGCCGTTCTGGTCCGCGGCCCGAACCAGCCGGTCGGAGTGACCTTGAGCGCCTTCTGCAGCGCGGTGACCGCCGGACCGCGGTCGTTGTAGTGCAGCACCGTCGTGACGTACTTGTGCAGGGCGGAGCTCGTCCCGGGTGCCGGGGTCCGCGCGACCGGCCCGCTGAGCGTGTGGACGGCGAGCAGGTACCGCCAGGTGGCGGCGTCCATCGCGCCGCTGGCCGAAAGCCCGTGCAGGCTCTGGAAGGCGGTCACCGCGTCAGCGGTGAACGGGCCGTACTCGCCGTCCGCGGCGATCCCCAGGCCGCGCTGCACCGTGGACACCACCGCGCCGCTGTCGCCGGGACCCACCGTCGCTCCCGAGTAGCGGACCAGCGCCGTCAGGACGTCGCCGGAACCGCTCGGGGCGTTCACCGGGGGGTAGTCCGGGCACGGTGCCCGGTTGGGCGCGGAGTAGGGCGGCGCCCAGTTGAGGTCCCGGGGGCGGCACGGACCGTAGTCGGGTGCGGCCACGGTCCGGGACCAGAACGAGTCGCGCCCCAACGCGCCGTCCCAGGACAGCGACAGGTGCATCCGGTTGCGGTGGCACACGGCGTCGGCGGCTGGTTCGGGGTGGGCCGCGCAGGTCGAGTACGGCTTCCATCCGTCCAGGGCGTCCCAGGAACCCCAGATCCGGCCGTTCCAGATGATGTACATCACGCCGAGGCGGCGGGCGAAGGCGAAGGCACGACCGGCGGAGTCCACGCCGAACAGCCAGTCCAGGAACGCGCCCGCCTGGGCCCGCTGGGTCGCCGACCGCGCCGAGACCAGCCAGTCCAGGGCCCGCCCGTCCATGTGCTCGCTCGCGATCGGGTCACTGCCGCAGTCGTGCTGGACGACGTATCCGGTGCCCGGGTACGTGCTGCTCAGCAGCCGGCCCAGGGCCAGCACCGCCGGTTTCGGGGTCGGGTCGCACGAGACCTGCCGCACGTAGGCGGCGAGGTCCTCGATGCCGGTCGGAAGGTCGGCGGGTACCGGCGGGACCGGTATCGAGCGCACCGCCCGTCGGGCCGCTGGCCGTGCCGTCCGGGCGGCCGCCGCCACCCGACCGGCGACGGTCGCCGTGCCCCCACGGACGCCGGCCGAGGCGGCGGCGGGTCCGCTCACGGTGGCGACGACACCGACCACCGTGGCCAGCCCGGCCCCCACTCCGAGCGTGACGGCGGACAGCCGAGGGTGGGCGCCGGCGTTCGGACGCCGGCCCGCGAGGGCGCCGCGGCGCCACGTCCGGGCGGCGTGCGCTGCCTGCCGGTGGATGCTCCTGCTCACGGTGCTCCTGCTCACGGGGTTCCTCCGAGCGCTGCCGGGCCGCTCCGGTCGGAGCGGTGGCTCGTCCCTCACTCCCTCGGCCGAGCGGCCACCCGACTGGAGCAGCAGCGGTCAGGTTTCCCGTGCGGCGTGGGCCGGGGCGGGGAATCCGCCGCCGGTATGGTCAGTGGCCGAGATACCGGGCCATCGCCCGGGCGGCCAGGCTGGGCCGGCCGGTGAGGCGCTCCTCGGCGTCCGCGGCGGCCATCGCCCGCAGCCCCGCGTTCACGGCGACCCAGCGCAGCGGTTCCGGCTCCCACCGGCGCGATCGGTGGCCCACCCACGGCAGCCGGGTGAGCTCGGTGTCGCGGCCCAGCAGCAGGTCGGTCAGCGTCCGGCCGGCGAGGTTGCTGGTGCCGACGCCGTCGCCGACGTACCCGCCGGCCCAGGCCAGCCCGGTCGCCGGGTCCAGGCCCACCGACGCCCGCCAGTCCCGGGGAACGCCGAGCGGGCCGCCCCAGGCGTGGGTGAAGGCGTGGTGCCGGAGCGGCGGGAACAGAGCGGTCACCGCCTCGCGCAACCCCTGGAACACCGCCGGCTCCCGGTCGAAGGCGGGGGAGATCCGGGACCCGTAGTGGTACGGCGCTCCCCGGCCGCCGAACACCATCCGGTCATCGGCGGTGCGCTGGCCGTACACGATGAGGTGCCGATGATCAGAGAACGTCTGGCCGCGGTCCAGACCGGCGGCTGCCCAGAAGCCGGTCGGGAGCGGCTCGGTGGCCACCATCAGCGAGTAGACCGGGACGACCTGGCGGCGCGACCCGGGCAGGGCCGTCGTCCACGCCTCGGTCGCCCGGACGACGTGCCGCGCCGACACCACCCCGTGGTCGGTGACGACGTACGGGTCCCGTCCCGGTCGCCCACCCTCCAGCCGGACGGCCCTGGTGCCTTCGGCGATGATGCCGCCGCGCCGCTCGACCGCTCGGGCCAGCCCGCGCACCAGGCGTGCCGGCTGGATCCGGGCGCAGTGCGGGGTGAACGTGCCGCCGAGAACCCCGGCGGCGTCGACGTGCTGCCGGGCGGCCGCGGCGTCCAGCAGGGTGACGCCGTCCACGTGGTCGAAGGCCGCGTCCTGGGCGGCCTCCTCGCGGGCGCGCCCGAGCTGCACCGGGGTGCGGGCCAGCCGGACCGTGCCGCCGTGGGCGAAGTGGCAGTCGATCCCTTCCGCGGCGGCGACCGCGCCCACCTCGGCGACCGTCGCGGTCATCGCCCGCCGGGTGGCCAGGGCGGCGTCCCGGCCGTGGGTGCGGGCCAGCGCGGACGCTGACGCCGGGAACAGCGCGGAGCACCAGCCGCCGTTGCGCCCGCTCGCGCCGAACCCGGCGATCCGGGCCTCGACGAGCACGACGCGCAGCGCCGGGTCGGCCCGCAGCAGGTAGTACGCCGTCCACAGGCCGGTGTACCCGGCGCCGACGATGCACACGTCGGCCTCGGTGCGCCCGGGCAGCCCGGGCCGCTCGGCCAGGTCGTCCACGCCGTCCCGGACGAGTTGCTCGTGCCACAGCGACAGCCGCTGGCCGCCCGCCGCGGCGGCATCCGGGGCCGGGCTCATGGCCGCGACCGCGACCACCGCCGGATCGCCTCGGGCACCGCCGGCCGACCGGCCAGATCCGGCGCCGGCACCGGTTCACCCCACTCCTGCCGTAGCGGGACGACGCCGGCCCAGACCGGCCGGTCGAGGTCCTCCGCGGCGTCCTGGGGCATGCTCGCCGACACCTTCACCGACCAGGTCTCGATCGGCATCGCCAGGACGGCGGTCGCCGCCAGCTCCCGCGCGGACGGCGGTCGCTGGCCCTCGAGGCCGGGCAGCAACCGACGGGCCAGGACCTGCAGACCCTGCGCCTTCTCCCGGCCGTGCAGCGCCCAGAAGCTGCCGAGGACCATCGCGCAGCGGTACTGCATCGACGACTCGAACTGGCTGCGCGCCACCACCACGCCGTCGAGCAGGGTCACGGTGACGCAGGTCGGCCGGCCCGCCGCCAGCGCGCGCATCGCCCGAGAGGCGGTCGAGCCGTGCACGAGCAGTTGGTCCCGGTCACGCGCGTAGCCCATCGGGACCACGTGGGGCAGGCCGCCGTCCTCGATCGCGACGTGCGCGACCAGCGCGCTGTCGAGGACGGCGTCCAGCATCGAGCGGTCCCGGACCTGCTGCTCCGGCAACCGGCGCACCGGGGTGCGCTCGCGCTGCCGCCGCGGGGGCGGGACCGGGGAACCGGAATAGCCGCTCACCCTAGAGCCGGTTCCACGCCTCGGTGAGCACGGACCGCAGGATGGCCTCGATCTCGTCGAACTCGCGCTGCCCGATGATCAGCGGCGGCGCGAGCTGGACGACGGGGTCGCCGCGATCGTCGGCCCGGCAGTAGAGGCCGGCGTCGAACAGCGCCTTGGAGAGGAAGCCCCGCAGCAGCCGCTCGCTCTCGTCGTCGTCGAACGTCTCGCGGGTCGCCTTGTCCTTGACCAGTTCGATGCCGTAGAAGAAGCCCTCGCCCCGGACGTCGCCGACGATCGGCAGGTCCAGCAGCTTCTCCAGGGTGGCCCGGAACGCCGGCGCCTCCCGCCGGACGTGGTGGTACAGGCCCTCGCGATCGAGGATGTCCAGGTTGGCCAGCGCGACGGCCGCCGACACCGGATGGCCGCCGAAGGTGTAGCCGTGCGGGAAGTACGTCGTCCCGTGCCGGAACGGCTCGAACAGCCGATCACTGGCGATCATGGCGCCGATCGGGGCGTAGCCGCTGGACATTCCCTTGGCGCAGGTGATCATGTCGGGCTGGTAGCGCAGGTCGCCACAGGCGAACATGCCCCCGATCCGGCCGAAGGCGCAGATGGTTTCGTCCGAGACGAGCAGGACGTCGTAGCGGTCGCAGATCTCGCGGACCCGGTCGAAGTACCCGGGCGGGGGCGGGAAGCAGCCGCCGGAGTTCTGCACCGGCTCCAGGAAGACGGCCGCCACCGTGTCCGGCCCCTCGAACACGATGGCCTCCTCGATCCGGTTCGCGGCCCACAGCCCGAACGCCTTCGGGTCGTCCCGCAGGTGCTCCGGTGCCCGGTAGAGGTTCGTGTTCGGCACCCGGAAGGAGCCCGGCACGAGCGGTTCGAACATCTCCTTCGCGGCGGGGATGCCGGTGATCGACAGCGCGCCCTGTGGGGTGCCGTGGTACGCGACCGCGCGGGAGATGACCTTGTAGCGACCGGGCTGACCGGTCGCCCGGAAGTACTGGCGGGCCAGCTTCCACGCCGACTCGACCGCCTCGCCGCCACCGGTGGTGAAGAACACCCGGTTCAGGTCGCCGGGAGCACCCGCCGCCAGCCGTTCGGCGAGCTCGATCGCGCGGGGGTGGGCGTAGGACCAGAGCGGGAAGAACGCCAGCTCGCGGGCCTGCGTCCCGGCGGCGTCGGCGAGCTCCTGGCGGCCGTGCCCGACCTGCACGGTGAACAGCCCGGCCAGACCGTCGAGGTAGCGCCGGCCGGTGTCGTCCCAGACGTAGGCTCCCTCGCCGCGGACGATCACCGGCACGTGACCCGGGCCGTCGTTGAACGAGGAGTGTCTGGTGAAGTGCATCCACAGGTGGTCGCGGGCCTTCTCGGCCAGGAGATCTCGGCCTTCCTCGGTGAAGGCCTGCGGGCTGATGGTCATCGGGTTCCCCAGTTGTAGAGCTGCTTGCGCAGCTGGAGATAGACGAAGGTTTCGGTGGTCAGGACGGTGGGCAGGGTGCGGATGCGTTGCGAGATCAGGTCCAGCAGGTGGTCGTCGTCCTCGCAGACGACCTCGATGAGCAGGTCGAACGAGCCGGCCGCGATCACCACGTAGTCCACCTCGGGCATCTCGGCCAGCTGGTCGGCGATCTCGCTGAGGTTGCCGGTGACCTTGATGCCGATCATGGCTTGTCGGGAGAACCCCAGCTGCATGGGGTCGGTGACGGCCACGATCTGGATCACTCCGGAGTCCACCAGCCGTTGCACGCGCTGCCGGACGGCGGCCTCGGACAGCCCCACCGCCTTGCCGATCGTGGCGTACGGGCGGCGGCCGTCCTCCTGGAGCTGCTCGATGATGCGCTTGGACACCTCGTCCAGTGCGAGCGGGGTGGCGCGGGTGCGTGCCGATGGGTGGACCACGACGCGATGGTGCCGGGCCAGGTGCCCTTAGTGCAAGTGAATCCGTCGTTACAGGCCGGTTGCAGTGTATGATTCAGTGGCCGATGGGCCCTCGAACTGACGAATTCGACAGGGTGAGGGGCTGGGCGAACTCTTCTGGTCGGGATAGTGTCGTGCCCACCACCCCGCGTCTTTCCCCCAGCCGACCCTACCCATCGGGAGTCCCGACGTGAGCCAGACCTCGCCCCGAGTGCTGCGCAACTTCATCAACGGCGAGTATCACGACCCCGCCTCCGATGCCCGCAGCGACATCGTGAACCCGTCCACCGGCACCGTGGTGGCGTCCGCCCCCGTCAGCTCGACCGAGGACGTCGACGCCGCCTACGCGGCGGCGTCCGCCGCCTTCGACGCCTGGCGCGACTCCACGCCGAGCGAGCGGCAGAAGGCGCTGCTGAAGCTGGCGGACGCGATCGAGGCGCGGGCCGACGAGTTCGTCCGGCTCGAGGCGGAGAACACCGGCAAGCCGTACGCGCTCACGGCCAACGAGGAGATCCCGCCGATGGTCGACCAGATCCGGTTCTTCGCCGGGGCGGCGCGGGTGCTCGAAGGGCGGGCGGCCGGAGAGTACCTGGCCGGGCACACCTCCTGGATCCGGCGGGAGCCGATCGGTGTCGTCGGTCAGGTGACGCCGTGGAACTACCCGATGATGATGGCCGCCTGGAAGATCTCCCCCGCGCTCGCCGCCGGGAACACCGTCGTGCTCAAGCCCAGCGACACCACGCCCGAGACGACACTGTTGATGGCCGAGATCGCGGCCGAGTTCCTGCCGCCGGGGGTGCTCAACGTCGTCACCGGCGACCGCGAGACCGGCCGGCTGGTGGTCGAGCACCCGACGCCGCAACTGGTCGCGATCACCGGGTCGGTGCGGGCCGGGGCCGCGGTCGCCGGATCCGCCGCCAAGGACCTCAAGCGGGTGCACCTGGAACTGGGTGGCAAGGCTCCGGTGATCGTCTTCGACGACGCGGACGTCGAGGCCGCGGCCGAGGCGATCGCCGTCGCCGGGTACTTCAACGCCGGCCAGGACTGCACCGCCGCCACCCGGGTGCTCGCCGGGCCCGGCGTCCACGACGCGTTCGTGGCCGCGCTCGCCGACCGGGCCAAGCACACCACCGTCGGCCTCCCGGACGACGCGGGCGCCCTGCTCGGCCCGGTCAACAACGCCAACCAGCTGGAGCGGGTCGTCGGCTTCCTGGAGCGGCTGCCCGACCACGCCAGCATCGTGGCCGGCGGCAGCCGGATCACGGAGCTCGGCGGCGGGTTCTTCCATGCGCCCACGGTGGTGAGCGGTCTGCGGCAGGATGACGAAGCCGTGCAGAACGAGATCTTCGGCCCGGTCATCACCGTGCAGCGCTTCACCGATGAGGAGCAGGCGCTGGCGTGGGCGAACGGGGTGCAGTACGGGCTGGCGTCGTCGGTGTGGACCCGGGACGTCGGCCGCGCCCTGCGGATGTCCCGGCGGCTGGACTTCGGCTGCGTGTGGATCAACACCCACATCCCGCTGGTCGCGGAGATGCCGCACGGCGGCTTCAAGCATTCCGGCTACGGCAAGGACCTGTCCATGTACGGCTTCGAGGACTACACCCGGATCAAGCACGTGATGGCGGCCTGGTAGGCCACCTCCTCAGGCGTGATCATGCGCGCGGTCGTGATCACGCACGCGTAGTGATCACGGGGCGGGCGGGGTGTGCGACGTGTCGTGCGCCAGCAGGGCGACGTGCAGGCTGAGGCAGGTCTCGACGTCGTCCAGATCCGCCCCGAGCAGGTGGGAGATCCGGGTCAGCCGGTCGTAGAGTGACGGCCGGGACAGGTGGACGGTGGCCGCCGCCATCGACTTGTTCCGGCCGGCCGCCAGGTAGGCGCGCAACGTGCCGCTCAGGTCGTCCCCGGTCGTGGAGTCGTGCGCCAGCAGCGGGCCGAGCTCGCGCTCGACGAAGGTCTGTACCCGCGGCTCGTCCCGCAGCAGGTGCAGCAGGCCCCGCAGGCGCAGGTCCGGCAGCCGCAGGAAGGGGGCGGTCGTCGTGAGGTGGGCCGCGGCGTCCCCGACCTGACCGGCCTCGGCGAGCGAGCGCCCGGCGTCGCGCGCGCCGCCGACGAGGGAGCCGGCGGCGACCACGACCCGCTCGGCGTCGACGGTGGGCAGCCGCCCGCGGATGCTGCGCCGCACCTCGGTCGCCAGCGCGGCGAGGACCTCGGCCTCCCGGTGCCGGGGCTGCAGCGCCGCGAGGAGGCCGATGCCCCGGTCGTCGATCGGCCCCACCAAGGCGTCGACGCCGCTGACCCGGGCGGCGTGGGCGACCGCCTCGCCGAGGTCCCGGAGCCGGGCCTGGCTCTCCAGCGCGCCGTGCTGGCCGCCGGGCAGCAGACCGGCCCGGACGACGACCCCGAGCAGCCGACGGCCCTCCAGCGGGACGCCGAGCGCGCGCGCCCGCAGCAGCACGTCCGGTCCGGGGGCCGGTCCCGACGCGATGGCGGCCAGCAGGCTGCGGTGGGTCTGCCGCTCCAGCGACTCCAGGTCACGCGCGATCAGCCGGTTGAGGGCCAGCGTCGCGGCGGCGCGCTCCAGCAGCACGACGTCCAGCGGGTCAGGCGGATCGTCCCGGACCAGGAGCAACCGCCCCCAGTCCTGACCGCGGGCGCCGACGAGGGTGACCAGCAGACCGGCGTCCGGGTGCCAGCCGGTCCGCCCCTCGACGACGGCCTGCCGGGACCGTGCCTCCCACCGCGCCAGCAGCTGAGCCGGGTCGGCGCCCGCCGCGTCGTGGGCGAGCACCTGGTGGGCCAGGTTCTCCAGGACGACGGGGGTCTGCGCCATCCGGGCGACCTGGCGGAGCACGTGCTCGGGGGTGGCGCCGTCCACGGACATCTCGGTGAAGGCCTGGTGCACCTGCTGCGCCGCCCGCAGTTGCGCCACCTGCGCGTCGAGCACGAGGGCGTGCACCGCTTCGGTGACCTCGACGAAGGCGACCTCGCGGCGCAGCTCGACCAGGGGCAGGCCGCACTGCCGGGCGGCCCCGACCATGCCGGCCGGCAGCCTCCCCGTCCAGGCCCGGCCCAGCTCGACCACCAGGGCGGCCACCGGGACGGCGGCCAGCGCCGCCACGTAGGCGGCCAGGCCGGCGTCGTCCCGGGGGAGCCCGATCCCGGTCGTCAGGATCAGCTCTCCGCCGCGCAGCAGGGTCGGGATCTCGGGAACCTCGGCGACGTGCGCCCAGCGAACCTCGACGTCGAGCCGGTCCGTCCCCGCCACCACTCCCGGGCGCCCGGAAGCCAGTGCTGGCAGGGCCAGGACCTCACTGAGAGTAGGCGCCATGTCGCCAGCGTACGGCTGTCGGGCGGCTGCCCCAGCACGTTCTCCGCCCGTCCGCACCAGTCCCGGCGGAGTACCGCCCGGAACGCCGCGCGGTTCAGCAGAGCGACGCCGGTATCTCCTGGCCGGGTCGACGGAACGGCTTCGTTGCGCGGGGTGCGTTCAACAGCTTCCTGTGCACGCTGTTGAGTAACTGTTTCCTGTGCACTGTGTTGAGTAACTGTGCGTGGGCATGCGAGGATCCGGACGGTGCTCTGCGTCGCCGCGTCGCGAGTCGCCTGTTCGGCGGGCTCACGGCACCCCGTCCGCGGCGGCGGGTACGTCCGTCACCGGCGGTCACCGGCCTGGGGTCGGGGCTGCCTCCCGCCCTCACCGAGGATGCGGGCAAGCCGCAGGGTGTCCCGCGAACAGGAAGGACCTGGTCGATGTCGCGCTCCCGTCGCCCGCAGTTATCCCCTGAGGAAGCTGCCCTGGTGCGGCTCATGTCCGGGGGCAGGTTGTCCCGTCGCGGGCTGCTCGGCGGCGCCGGGGCCCTCGGCCTCGGCGCCGTCCTCGCCGCCTGCGGCACCACGTCGCCCTCGGGGGGTGCCACCGGCACGCCGCTACCGGCCACCGACATCTCGGAGACCGACCGGGTGGTGAAGTGGGCGAGTTGGACCCTGTACCTGGACAAGGACGGCACCACGAAGCAGTATCCGACACTGAAGGCGTTCCAGAACAAGACCGGAATCGTTCCGAGTTACTTCGAGGAGATCGAGGACAACGACAGCTACTTCGGCAGGATCCAGGCCCAGTTGCGGCAGGGCCAGGACATCGGTCGGGACGTCATCGTCTTCACCGACTGGATGGCCGCCCGTGTGGTGAATGCGCGATGGGCGCAGAAGTTGGACAAGGACAAGAACATCCCGAACGCCGCCAGGATCCTCGACAAGCTCAGGAACGTCGACTACGACCCCGGCCGCAACTACTCCCTCACCTGGCAGTCCGGGTACACGGGGCTCGCGTGGAACGTTGCCAAGTACCGGGAGTTGACCGGCAAGTCGGAAATGAAGAGTCTCGACGACCTGTGGAACCCCAAGCTCAAGGGGCGGATCTCGGTGTTGTCGGAAATGCGGGACACGATCGGATTGATCATGTTGTCCCAGGGCGTCGACCCGGGCAAGCCATTCACCGCGGACAATTTCGCCGCCGCGACCGCCGTCCTGGAGAAGCAGATCAGCGGCGGCCAGATCCGCCAGGTCAAGGGGAATTCCTACAAGGAGGACCTGATCAGCGGCGACAGTGTCGCCGTCATGGCCTGGTCGGGCGACGTCTTCCAGCTCAACTCGGAGGCTCGGTCGGCGAACCTGAACCTGACCAGCGACCCGTACGGGTTCGCGCTGCCGGAGTCGGGTGGCATGCTCTGGAGCGACAACCTGCTGATCCCGATCGGGTCGCCGCACAAGATGAACGCCGAGATCCTGATGAACTACTACTACGACCCCACGGTCGCCGCGAAGGTCGCCGCTTACGTCAACTACATCTGCCCGGTCAAGGGTGCTCAGGAGGAGATCCGCAAGCTGCCGAGCGTCGACATCCAGATCGCCAACAGCAAGTACATCTTCCCCACCGAGGAGGACCTGGCCGGCGTCCACAGGTTCCGCAGCCTGACCACCCGGGAGGAGAAGGACTACAGCAACGCCTTCCAGCAGGTGCTGGGTTCCTGAGGGGCGGTCTCCTCCGACGGGCCCCGGGCGCGGGGGCCGGCTGAACGGCCGTCACCCGCGCCCGGCCCACCAGCGGGCCGGGTCCGGTGGGCGGCGCCGGCTGGTGCTCACCGGGGCCACATCGTGCCGCAGATGAGTTCACAGGGTGTAACCCGGACGGTGCGAGATCTGACATGTCGCCCCGGCGCGACCGCGTCCGGCCACCGCAGACTCGTGGCATGACCGAGCGGCGCACCATCCTCCACCTGATCGACGGAAAGGCGGCAGCCGGCACCAGCACGCGCACGGGTCCCGTCTACGACCCGGCCACCGGCGTCCAGCAGGCGCGGGTGGTCCTGGCCAACGCCGCGGACGTCGACGACGCGGTCGCCTCGGCGGTCGCCGCCGCGTCGGCCTGGCGGACGTCGTCGCTGGCCACCCGGCAGAAGGTGCTGTTCGCGGCGCGGGAGCTGATCGTCCACCGGCGCGACGAGATCGCTGCCGCGATCACCGCCGAGCACGGCAAGGTCCTTTCCGATGCGGCCGGCGAGGTGCAGCGCGGCCTGGAGGTCGTGGAGTTCGCCTGCGGCATTCCGCACCTGTTGAAGGGTGGCTTCAGCGAGGGAGTGTCCAGCGGCGTCGACGTCTACTCGATCCGTCAGCCGATCGGGGTCGTCGCGGTGATCTCCCCGTTCAACTTCCCGTCGATGGTGCCCCTCTGGTTCGTCCCGATCGCCGTCGCGTGCGGCAACGCCGTCGTCCTCAAGCCCAGCGAGAAGGACCCGACGGCCGCCATCCTGATCGCCCAGGCATTCCTGGACGCCGGGCTGCCCCCGGGCGTGCTCAACGTCGTCCACGGCGACAAGGAGGCGGTGGACCGTCTGCTGGAGCACCCGGACGTCAGCTCCGTCTCGTTCGTCGGCTCCACGCCGGTCGCGCGCCAGGTGTACGAGACCGCGACCCGCAACGGCAAGCGGGTGCAGGCCCTGGGGGGAGCGAAGAACCACATGATCGTGCTTCCGGACGCCGACCTGGACCTCGCGGCGGACGCTGCGGTCAACGCCGGGTTCGGGTCCGCGGGCGAGCGGTGCATGGCCATCTCGGCGCTGGTCGCCGTCGACCCGATCGGGGACGAGCTGGTCGCGAAGATCAAGGACCGGATCGTCAGGCTGCGCACCGGCGACGGCCGCCGGGGCTGCGACATGGGCCCGCTCGTCACCCGGGAGCATCGGGACAGGGTCGCGTCGTACCTGGAGGCGGGCGTCGAGGCGGGGGCGGCCCTGGTGGTCGACGGCCGTGCGGTGATCCCGGACGGCGAGCCGCGAGGGTTCTGGCTCGGCCCGACGCTGTTCGACCACGTGACCCCCGCGATGTCGGTGTACACGGACGAGATCTTCGGCCCGGTGCTGTCCGTCGTCCGGGTGCCGTCGTACGAGGCGGCGCTCGAGCTGGTGAACTCCAATCCGTACGGCAACGGGACGGCGATCTTCACGAATGACGGCGGGGCGGCGCGCCGCTTCCAGTACGAGGTCGAGGTCGGCATGGTCGGCATCAACGTGCCGATCCCGGTCCCCATGGCCTACTACTCGTTCGGCGGCTGGAAGAACTCGCTCTGGGGGGACACGCACGCCCACGGCCTCGAGGGCGTGCACTTCTTCACCCGCGGCAAGGTGGTGACGTCACGCTGGCTGGACCCCAGCCACGGCGGCATCAACCTGGGCTTCCCCCAGCACACCTGACGCCCCGGCGCGCTGGTGACCATGCACCCTCAGTAGTGATCATGCACGATGGTCCGATACATGATCACTGCTGGGGTGGGGGAGCGGCGCTACTCGCCAGGGCGGTGTATCTCCTGGCCGGTCTGCAGATCGATCGCCGTCGCGCCCTGCGGGAGGTTCCACAGATCGGGGGCGATCACGATGTCCGGCAGGCCGGAGTCGGGCAGGCGGATGGTCTCGTCCTCGGCCGCGACGCCGCCGAGCACCAGGTCGTGGGCGCCCCGTCGCGGCAGGGTCGACCCGCGGAAGAAGGCCGGGGCCGCGGCCCGGTAGACGACCATCAGCACCGCACCGAGCAGGAGCGCCCCGATCCCGACGACGAACACGCCGCCGATCCCGAAGATCGTGGTCTGGCCGTAGCTCGGCGCGGCGTACTGGATCGAGGCCACGACGAATGCGCTGAGCAGGAGCAGGCCGCCGAGGAACGGGAGCACGCCCTTCATCCACAGGTCCCGGCCGCCCCGCCGGATCGACCGCCGGTAGAACCAGACGCAGGCGAACCCGGTCATGCCGTAATAGAAGGCGATCATCAGACCGACGGCGGAGATCGAGTCCTTGAGCACGTTCTGGCTGACGACCGTCATCCCGACGTAGAACAGGATCGACACGATCCCCATCCAGATCGTGGCGTCGCCGGGGGTCAGGTAGCGCGGGTGGATCCGGGCGAACCGCGCCGGCAGCGCCCGGTATGCGCCCATCGAGAGCGCCGTCCGGGCGGTGGGAAGGATCGTGGTCTGGGTCGACGCCGATGCCGACGTCAGCACCGAGATGATCAGGAGGAGCTCCATCGAGCGGCCGAACGCCGAGCTGCCGAAGACCGTGCTCCCGAGAGCCTTGAAGACGTCGTCGGAGTTGTCCGGGTTCCCCAGCCCGATGCCCTTGGTCCCGACCCCGGCGAACGCGACGGTCGCCACGCTCACGACGGCGTAGGTCGCGAGCAGCAGCAGCGTGGAGACGATCGCGGCGCGGCCGGGGGTCTTCGCCGGGTCGGAGGTCTCCTCGTTGACCGAGACCGCGGTGTCCCAGCCCCAGTAGATGAAGACGGCGACAAGGGTCGCCGTCACCAGCGCGGACGGCGACAGCTCGGTGGGTACCAGCCAACCGAGGCTCGGCGTCCGCGAACCCTCCGGGGACGTGCCGCCGTACACCTTCGCCAGGGCGACGATCGAGAACACGACCAGCACGATCACCTCGATGCCGAGCAGCGCGTACTGGATCCGGGCCGAGACCTCGATCCCGCGGTAGCAGATGTACGTCATCAGCACGATCCAGATCACCCCGGCGACCGTGCTCCAGAGGTCGCTGTCCGCCAGGGAGTCCGCACCGACCAGCCGGAAACTGTACGACCCGGCGATCTGTGACAGGTTCGCCATCACGATCACGTCCGCGGCGATGATCCCCCAGCCGCCGAGCCAGCCCACCCACGGTCCGAAGGCCCGCGAGGCCCAGGTGAACGTCGTCCCGCAGTCGGGCTCCGCCTTGTTCAGCTCGCTGTAGGCGATCGCTATCAGCAGCATCGGGACGAAGGCGAGCATCATGATCGATGGCGCCTTCACCCCGACGATCCCGTCGCCGTTCGCCGTGGCGACGACGAACCCGAGGCTGGCTGCGAGGCTGTAGGCGGGCGCTGTCGAGGCCATTCCGACGACGATGCTGGAGAGCAGCCCGAGCGCGCCGCTCTTCAGGCCCTTGTCACTGGCCTCGGGGTAGCCCAGTGGTGCCGCGTGCGGGTCGTGGTGCGTGGTCATCTGCAGCTCCTGGCGGGCGATGGGAGTCGGTCGTTCGCGAGAGCCCGTAAGTCCCGCGGTATCCGTGGCAGCAAGCGGTACGCTGCGGCGGTTTCGTTGGTTTCGGGGGGTTGGGGACGCCGAAAACCGTATCTGACCGTTGAAACCTTGAACAGGCCCCGACCGGACCTTCGCCGGCTTCGCGGCCGGGCGCCGTCCGACCGGTGGGGCCGTTATCGCCCGGCGGGCGAGGACCAGGCGCTGCTGCTCGCCCGGATGGCGAGTTGCTGCTGCCACCGCAGGTGCGAGCATGGGCGGCGACGGGCGGCAGCCGCCGGCCGGTTACCCTCGGTGACGGCCCTCGGGAGCGCGGACCGAGGAGCGGACGGGGCAGCAGGAGGTCTGGGATGAGCACGACGACGGGTCTCACCGGGCACGAGGCCGCAGTGGTGGGTGGCGTGCGGACCGATCTCTTCATCGGCGGGGGGTACCGGTCGGGAGCGGCCGGGCGCATCCCGGTCGAGGACCCGGCCACCCAGGAGCCCTTCGCCGAGGTCGCGGACGCCGACGCGGCGGACGCCCGGGACGCGCTGGACGCCGCGGTGGCCGCCGGCCCGGCCTGGGCACGGACGGCCCCCCGCGAGCGCGGCGAGATCCTGCGTCGCGCGTTCGAGCTGATCTCCGCCCGGGCCGAGGACCTGGCCCTGCTGCTGACGCTCGAGATGGGCAAGCCGCTCGCCGAGTCGCGTGCCGAGATCACCTATGCGGCCGAGTTCTTCCGCTGGTTCTCGGAGGAGCCGGTGCGGATCGCGGGCCGCTACTCGGTGGCGCCGAACGGCGCGACGCGGCTGCTCACCATGAAGCAGCCAGTGGGTCCCTGCCTGTTCATCACCCCGTGGAACTTTCCGCTCGCGATGGGGACGCGCAAGATCGGCCCAGCGATCGCGGCGGGCTGCACCATGGTGATCAAGCCGGCGACCCAGACCCCGCTGTCGATGTACGCGCTCGCCGCCGTCCTCGCCGAGGCGGGACTGCCGGGCGGCGTCCTGAACGTGGTGACCACCTCGCGTACCGGCGCGGTGATGGAGCCGCTGGTCCGTGACCCGCGGCTGCGCAAGCTCTCCTTCACCGGTTCGACCGAGGTCGGCAAGCGGCTGGTCGAGCAGTCCGCGGAGCAACTGCTGCGGGTGTCCATGGAGCTCGGGGGCAACGCCCCGTTCCTGGTCTTCGCCGACGCCGACCTGGACGCCGCGGTGACCGGGGCGATGCTGGCGAAGATGCGGAACATGGGTGAGGCCTGCACCGCCGCCAACCGCTTCCTCGTGCACGAGTCGGTGGCGGACGAGTTCGCCGCCCGGCTGGCCGAGCGCATGGGCAAGCTCACCGTCGGTCGAGGCACCGAGGCCGGCGTGGACGTCGGCCCGCTGGTCGACGCGCCGTCCCGCGCCAAGGTGGGCGAGCTCGTGGCGGACGCCGTCGACCGTGGCGCCCGGGTGCTCGTGGGTGGCGACCCGATCGGGGACCGCGGCTACTTCTACGCCCCCACCGTGCTCAAGGGAGTCACCCCGGACGCGCGCCTGCTCGCCGAGGAGATCTTCGGCCCGGTGGCTCCGGTCACCACCTTCGCCGCCGACGAGGAGGCGCTCGCGCTGGCCAACGCGACCGAGTACGGCCTGATCGCCTACGCGTTCACCGCGGATCTCAACCGGGCGCTGCGCGTCGCCGAGGGCCTGGAGACCGGCATGGTGGGCATCAACCAGGGCGTCGTGTCCAACCCGGCCGCGCCGTTCGGCGGGGTCAAGCACTCCGGGTTCGGTCGCGAGGGTGGCCCGGAGGGCATCGAGGAGTACCTGGAGACCAAGTACGTGGGCATCGCCTTACCTTCCTGAGCGCGACCGATGCGGAAGCGGGCGGCCCGGATGCGGCGGGGACACGGACGGGCAGGCATGATGGACTGGTGAGTTCCTCCTCGGGTGCCCGGCGGCGGGACGTCGTCCTGCTCGGCTCCACCGGGTCGATCGGGGTCCAGGCGGTCGACGTCGTCGTCCGCAATCCGGAGCGGTTCCGCGTGGTCGCGCTCGCCGCGGACGGCGGGCACCCGAAGGCGCTCGCCGAGCAGGCCGCGCGGCTGCGGGTGGCGACGGTGGCGGTGGCCCGGCCGGACGCCGAGGGCCCGCTGCGCGAGGCGCTGGCGGACACCGGAGCGGTCCCGGTCACCGTGCTCGCCGGTCCGGGCGCGGTCGAGCGGGTCGCCGCCCTCGGCGCCGACGTCGTCCTGAACGGGATCACCGGGTCGATCGGGTTGCGCCCGACGCTCGCCGCGCTGCGTGCGGGCAGCACCCTGGCCCTCGCCAACAAGGAGTCGCTCATCATCGGCGGCCCGCTGGTGACCCGGGCGGCCGCCCCCGGCCAGCTGGTGCCGGTCGATTCCGAGCACTCCGCGCTGGCACAGTGCCTGCGGTCAGGGCGGTCCGGAGAGGTCGGCCGGCTGGTGCTCACCGCCAGTGGTGGCCCGTTCCTCGGCCGCACCCGAGACCAGTTGCGGGACGTCACGCCCGAGCAGGCGCTGGCCCACCCGACCTGGGCGATGGGACCTGTGATCACCACGAACTCGGCGACCCTGGTCAACAAGGGGCTCGAAGTGATCGAGGCCCACCTGCTGTTCGGGGTGCCGCTCGACCGGATCGGGGTCATGGTCCACCCGCAGTCGGTGATCCATTCCTGGGTCGAGTTCACCGACGGCTCGAGCATCGCCCAGGCCTCGCCCCCGGACATGCGGTTGCCGATCTCCCTCGCCCTGGGCTGGCCCGACCGGGTGCCGGGGGCCGCGCCCGCCCTGGACCTCACCCGCGCGGCGCGCTGGGACTTCTTCCCGCTGGACGACGACGCCTTCCCGGCGGTCCGGCTGGCCCGGGTGGCCGGTGCCGCGGGCGGCACCTGCCCGGCGGTCTACAACGCCGCCAACGAGGTCTGCGTCGAGGCCTTCCTGGCCGGCCGGATCGCGTTCCTGGACATCGTCGACACAGTCGAGAAGGTCCTCGCCCGGCACGAGCCGACCGCGGTCGCCGAGGCCGATCTCGACCTGGACGACGTGCTCGCCGCCGACGCGTGGGCACGATCGGCGGCCCGTGACGCGTTGACACTGTCGGCCGGGCTGTCGGCGCCCGGGAAGGGGACGGCGTGATGGATGTTCTGCTTGTGCTCGTGGGCTGGGCCGCGGTGCTCTTCGTGGGGGTCCCGCTCTCGATCGGCCTGCACGAGATCGGGCACCTGGTGCCGGCGAAGCGGTTCGGGATCCGGTGCACCCAGTACATGATCGGCTTTGGTCCGACCGTGTGGTCCCGGCAGGTGGGTGAGACCGAGTACGGTGTCAAGGTCATCCCCCTCGGCGGCTATGTCCGGATGATCGGGATGTACCCGCCCCGGCGGGACGGCGCCCCCGCCCGCTCCGCGTCCTCCGGCCGCTGGGCCGCGATGATCGAGGAGGCGCGGCACCAGGCCCGCGCGGACATCCGCCCCGAGGACGCCGACCGGCAGTTCTACCAGCGCTCGGTGCCGCAGCGGGTGATCGTCATGATGGGCGGCCCACTGATGAACCTGCTGATCGCGACGGTGGTGGTCGGTGGCGTGCTCACGCTGTACGGGGTGCAGCAGAAGTCCACGGTGATCAAGTCCGTGTCGCAGTGCGTGCTCGCCCCGACCGCGCCGGCCAGTGCGACGTGCACCCCCTCCGACCGGCCGGCCCCCGCGGCCGCCGCAGGCTTCCGGCCCGGTGACCGGATCCTGCGCCTCGACGGCCGGCCGGTGTCGTCGTGGTCGCAGGTCCAGACCGAGATCCGCTCGCACGGCGGGGTGGCTCTGCCGATCACCGTGAGCCGCGGCGGCCAGCAGGTGGACCTCACCCTCACCCCGATCCTGGACCAGCGGGAGGCCCTCGACCCGGACGGCAACCCGATCAGGAACCCGGACGGCGGCGTGCGCACCGAGAAGGTCGGATTCGCCGGGCTGAGCCCTGGGTACGAGAACGTGCGGCAGCCGGTGTCCGCCGTGCCGGGCGTCGTCTGGGGCGGCGTGACGCAGACGGCCGCGATCCTGGTCACGGTGCCGGCGAAGATGGTCGGTGTGGTGAAGGCGATCCTCGGCCTGCAGGAGCGCGACCCGGGCTCGCCGGTCAGCCTGATCGGCGTCGGCCGGGTCGCCGGAGAGGTCGCCGCGGGCGAGGGTGCGGCGGCGGGCGCCAGCGTCGGCGATCGGGTGATCTCGCTGGCCGGTCTGCTGGCCTCGCTCAACCTGGCGCTGTTCGTGTTCAACCTGGTGCCGCTGCTGCCGCTGGACGGCGGACACGTGGCGGGCGCGCTGTGGGAGGGGCTGCGCCGGTCCGCGGCCCGGCTGCTGCGCCGTCCGGACCCGGGGCCGGTCGACACCGCGCGGGCCTTGCCACTGGTCTACGCCGGTGCGTCGCTGCTGCTCGTCATGGGCGGGTTGCTGATCCTGGCCGATCTCGTCAGCCCGGCGAGGATCGTCGGCTGAGCATCGTCGGCCACCTGGTGGCCAGGACGTTCAGGAGTCCAGGGTGATGACGAGACGTGCACCATCACGCCGTACTTGGCTTTGATCTGCCGCTGGATGGCGTCGAACTCGCGCCCCGAGGTGACCAGTTCGGCCGTTCCCGCGGTCCGGGCGCTGCCGGGGGTGACGCGGCCCGCCAAGGCCATACCGGGCAGTGCAGGAGGCACCCCAGGCCGTGCGGCAGGATCCGGCCGGCACGTCCGAGCCTGCGGGGGCGCCGGCCTCGGTCGGCGACCGGGTTCGCGCCGGGGGATACTGGCGGGGCTGACCGTCAGTACCGCTCGGGTCCACCGTCTAGCCACAGGAGCCCCACCCGATGAGCGTCCAGCTCGGCATGCCCGCTGTCCCGCCTCCCGTCCTGGTACCGCGGCGGCCGACCCGGCAGATCCGCGTCGGCAAGGTAGCGGTCGGCGGCGGCGCACCGATCAGCGTCCAGTCGATGACGACGACCCTCACCGCCGACGTCAACGCCACCCTGCAGCAGATCGCCGAGCTGACCGCCGCCGGGTGCGACATCGTCCGGGTGGCCTGCCCGAGCCAGGACGACGCCGACGCGTTGCCCGCCATCGCCCGCAAGTCGCAGATCCCGGTCATCGCCGACATCCACTTCCAGCCGAAGTACGTGTTCGCGGCGATCGAGGCCGGCTGCGCCGGGGTGCGGGTGAACCCGGGGAACATCCGGCAGTTCGACGACCAGGTCCGCGAGATCGCCCAGGCGGCCAAGGACGCCGGCGTCTCGATCCGGATCGGCGTCAACGCGGGCTCGCTCGACAAGCGGTTGCTCGGCAAGTACGGCAAGGCCACGCCGGAGGCCCTGGTCGAGTCCGCGGTGTGGGAGGCGTCGCTCTTCGAGGAGCACGGCTTCCACGACTTCAAGATCTCGGTCAAGCACAACGACCCGGTGGTCATGGTGCGGGCGTACGAGCTGCTCGCCGAGCGCGGCGACTGGCCCCTGCACCTCGGCGTCACCGAGGCCGGCCCGGCGTTCCAGGGCACGATCAAGTCGGCGGTGGCCTTCGGTGCGCTGCTCGGCGCGGGCATCGGGGACACCATCCGGGTCTCGCTGTCGGCCCCTCCGGTGGAGGAGGTCAAGGTCGGCATCCAGATCCTGCAGGCGCTCAACCTCCGGCCGCGTAAACTGGAGATCGTCTCCTGCCCGTCCTGCGGCCGGGCGCAGGTCGACGTCTACACGCTCGCCGAAGAGGTGACCGCGGGGCTGGACGGCCTGCCGGTCCCGCTGCGCGTCGCCGTGATGGGATGTGTCGTGAACGGTCCCGGGGAAGCCCGTGAGGCGGACCTCGGGGTCGCGTCCGGCAACGGCAAGGGCCAGATCTTCGTGCGCGGCGAGGTCGTGAAGACCGTGCCCGAGTCGCGCATCGTGCAGACCCTGATCGAGGAGGCGATGCGCCTGGCGGAGGAGATGGGCGACGGCGTCGGCCGCGGCGGGGACGACGGCACGTCGGGCTCGCCCGTCGTGACCGTCGTCGGCTGACGCGGAGGCGGCGTGCCGCCTGGGGGTTGGATCGCCCGGCGGGGCAGCTCGCCGGGCTCGGAGACTGTGCGTGAGGATAGGTCGGTGCTGCGCCCATCCGTGAGGCTGCTGGAGCGCGCCGACCTGGACGCTGCGCTCGCCGTCTGCGCTCGGGACGTCGTCGCCAACGCCTTCGTGGCGGCCCGGCTGCTCTCCGGCGGCATCAACCCCCGCTCGGGCGGCGAGGTGTGGGGGTTCTACCAGGCCGGTGAGCTGCGGTCGCTGTGCTGGGCGGGTGCCAACCTGGTGCCCGTCGAGGCCGCTCCGGACGCTGTCGAGGCCTTCGCCGCCCGTGCTCGCCGCACCGGGCGGCACTGTTCGTCGCTGGTCGGCCCGGCGGACGCCGTCCTCGCCCTGTGGCGGCGGCTCGAGCTGTACTGGGGGCCGGCGCGCGAGGTCCGCGGCGTCCAGCCGCTGATGGCGATCGAGGGCCCGCCGCCGGTGCCGCCGGATCCGTTGGTGCGCCGCAGCCGGCTCGACGAGCTGCCGCTCGTCGTCCCGGCCTGCGTGGCGATGTTCACCGAGGAGGTGGGCTACTCGCCGGTCGCGGCTGACGGCGGCGCGCTGTACCACGCCCAGATCACGGCGTTGGTGTCGAGCGGACGCTCGTTCGTCCGGATCGACCCCGGGCCACGGGGGCCGCGGGTCACGTTCAAGGCGGAGCTCGGTTCGGTGACACCGGCCGCCGTCCAGGTGCAGGGCGTCTGGGTCGACCCCGCGGTGCGCGGCCACGGGTACGCGGTGTCCGGGATGGCCGCCGTCGTGGAGTACGTGCGGGCCGAGGTGGCCCCGATCGCGTCCCTCTACGTCAACGGGTTCAACCACCGGGCCGTGCACGTGTACGAGAAGGTCGGCTTCCGCCAGGTGGGGACCTTCGCCACCGTGCTGTTCTGAGAGCCGTGCCGGTCCTCCCGGACGACCTCCTCCCGGATGAACCCCGGCCGTGGGCGCGGGTAGCCTGTGGACCTCACGTCCAGGAGGTCAGTGGTGCTGTTGCGGATGTCGAGCCTGTTCCTGCGGACCCTCCGCGACGACCCGGCCGACGCGGAGGTCCCCAGTCACAAGCTGCTGGTGCGCGCCGGGTACATCCGCCGGGCAGCGCCGGGCGTCTACACCTGGCTGCCGCTGGGCTACCTGGCCTTCCGCAACGTGGAGCGGGTGATCCGTGAGGAGATGGACGCCGCGGGCTTCCAGGAGGTGCACTTCCCGGCCCTGCTGCCTCGGGAGCCCTACCAGACCACCCACCGGTGGACCGAGTACGGCGACAACCTGTTCCGGCTCAAGGACCGCCGGGGGGCCGACATGCTGCTCGGGCCCACCCACGAGGAGATGTTCACCCTGCTGGTGAAGGACCTGTACTCGTCGTACAAGGACCTGCCGCTGTCGATCTACCAGATCCAGACCAAGTACCGCGACGAGGCCCGGCCCCGGGCCGGGCTGCTGCGCGGCCGTGAGTTCGTGATGAAGGACTCGTACTCGTTCGACGTCGACGACGCGGGCCTGGAGCGCTCGTACGCCAAGCATCGCGAGGCGTACGTCCGCACGTTCGACCGGCTCGGTCTCGACTACGTCATCGTCTCGGCGATGTCCGGGGCGATGGGTGGCTCCCGGAGCGAGGAGTTCCTGCAGCCCACCCCGGTCGGCGAGGACACCTTCGTCCGCTGCGACACCTGCGACTACGCGGCGAACGTCGAGGCCGTGACGACGCCCGTCCCACCGCCGCTGGACTGGAGCGACGTCCCCGCCGCACACGTCGAGGACACCCCGGACACGCCCACCATCGAGACCCTCGTCGCGTTCGCCAACCAGCGCTTCCCCAGGGCCGATCGGCCCTGGACGGCCGCCGACACGCTGAAGAACGTCCTGGTGATGCTGGTCCAGCCGGACGGCACCCGCGAACCCCTGTGCGTCGGGGTGCCCGGCGACCGGGAGGTCGACGTCAAGCGGCTGGAGGCGACGGTGGCGCCGGCGGAGGTGGAGCCCTTCACCGACGCCGACTTCGCCGCCCGCCCGGCGCTCGTCAAGGGCTACATCGGTCCCGGCGCACTCGGGGAGAAGAGCTCCAGCGGGGTCCGGTACCTGCTCGACCCGCGGGTGGTGCCCGGCACGGTGTGGATCACCGGCGCCGACCGGCCCGGCCGGCACGCCTTCGACCTCGTCGCCGACCGGGACTTCACCGCCGACGGCACGATCGATGCCGCCGAGGTCCGGGCCGGGGATCCCTGCCCGCGCTGCGGTGGTCTGCTGCGCAGCGCCCGCGGGATCGAGATCGGCCACATCTTCCAGCTCGGCCGCAAGTACGCGGACGCGCTGGGCCTGCAGGTGCTCGACGAGAACGGCAAGCTCGTCACGGTGACGATGGGCTCGTACGGGATCGGGGTGAGCCGGGCGGTCGCGGCCGTCGTCGAGGCGACCCATGACGAGCTGGGGCTGTGCTGGCCGCGGGAGGTGGCGCCCGCCGACGTCCACGTGGTGGCGACCGGCAAGGACGCCGGCGTGTTCACCACCGCCGACCAGGTGTGCCGCGAGCTGGAGGCGGCCGGCATCCGGGTGATCTACGACGACCGGCAGAAGGTGTCGCCGGGGGTCAAGTTCACCGACGCCGAACTGCTCGGCATGCCCACCATCCTGGTGGTGGGCAAGGGGCTCGCGGCGGGCGTGGTCGAGCTCAAGGACCGGCGCACCGGCCACCGCGAGGAGGTGCCGCTGGCGGAGGCGGTGCCCCGGGTGCTGGCGACCGTGCGGGGCCCGCGCGCGTGACGGGCGTGCCGGTCCGGGCCGTCATCTTCGACTGGGGCGGGACGCTCACCCCCTGGCACACCGTGGACCTCGCGGAGCAGTGGCAGGTGTACGCCCGGTGCTACGCGAGCGACGCCGCGGCGGCCACCGCCCTCGGCGCCCGGATCCTCGCCGCGGAGGGCGTGGCGTGGCAGCGGATCCGCGGCGGGGGCGGCAGCGCGCACCTCGCCGAGGTGCTCGCCGCGGCGGGTGTCGACCTCGACCATCCCGGCCACCTGGCCGGGCTGGCCGCGTACGAGGAGTTCTGGGAGCCGCACACCGTGACCGATCCGGACGTCGTCCCGCTGTTCACCGGCCTACGTTCCCGCGGCGTGCGGGTCGGGGTGCTCAGCAACACGATCTGGTCCCGGGAGTACCACGAGCGGGTGTTCACCCGGGACGGCGTGCTGGGGCTCGTCGACGGGGCGGTCTACACCTCCGAGATCGACCACGCCAAGCCGCACCCGGAGGCCTTCCGCGCCGCGATGGCCGTGGTGGGCGTCGACGACCCCGCCGCGTGCGTGTACGTGGGGGACCGGCCCTTCGAGGACGTGCACGGGGCGCAGCGGGTCGGGATGCGCGCGGTGCTGGTGCCGCACTCGGACATCCCGGTGGACCAGCAGGTACCGGTCGACGTCCGTCCGGACGGCGTCGCACACCGTCTCCTGGACGTGCTGGACCTCCTCGACCGTTGGGAGCGGGCGGGGGTTGCCTCCTCGACGGGCGCGCCGCGGGCGGCCGACCGGAGCTGATCCCGGTTCGAGGGGGCTGATCCCGGTTCGAGGGGGCTGAGCCGGGTCCCCGGCGCCGTCCCGAGCTGTCCCGGTCGACCCACTCGCCGCGGTGGTCACCCGGGGAGCGCGTCCGGCGTGCCCCGCCAGCCGGCGGCGCGGCGGGCGGCGGCGACCAGGTCAGCCGCCAGCTGCACCCGGACCGCACCGGTGGTGGTGGTGACGGCTCCCAGCGCCACCGCCGCGAGGCCGTCCTCGACCCGGGCGGCGAGCGCCGCCACCTGGTCCGGGGTCGTGGGCGGGGGGCCGACGTCGTAGCCGGGCTCGGCCTCCGGCGGGGTCAGCCCGGCGGCGGCGATCCGTTGCTGGAGCTGGTCCCGGTGCACCCGGTGTGCCTCCCACAAGGTCCGCGCGAGGACCTGCCGATCAGCGGTGGCCCGGGCGGTGATGAGGCCGTAGGCGAAGACGGCCGCGTGCTCGCCGGCGAGCAGGTTGGACAGGGCGGCCGCCCACGCGCCGTCCGGCGCGGTACGGG
Organism: Kineosporiaceae bacterium; assembly: GCA_036518955.1. Classification (GTDB taxonomy): domain Bacteria; phylum Actinomycetota; class Actinomycetes; order Actinomycetales; family Kineosporiaceae; genus DATDMG01. Next base: position 43,965 of record DATDMG010000362.1, read on the forward strand.
ACGGCCCGCCGGGCGCCGCCATCAGCTCGCCCGGCGCCGGGAGCCCCGCCGCGGCGGCGACCAGGTCGGCGTTCGCCGCGAGGGCGCCCGCGATCCGGGCCAGCAGTCCCGCCGTCCCGGGGGTCGTGCCCAGGACGTCGCCGAGAGTCTGCAGCGCGGCGGCCCGCTCCGCCGCGACCAGGTCGGCGGCCGAGGGTGGGCCGGACGGTGCGCCGGCAGCCGCGACGCCCGGCGCCGCTGGCGGTGTCGCGTCGGCCGGCGCGGACCACGTGTCGCTCCCGGTCGGGCTCCCACCCGCTGCGGAGCCCGCCGGCGAGGCCCCGGACGGCGAGGGATCCGGCAGGCCCAGGGCGGACAGGTGCTGCCGGTGGCTCGCGAGCAGCTGCCCCACCAGGGCCGCCATCGCCGGTCGGGCCGCCGCGAAGGCGGCCAGTTGCGCCACCAGGCTGCGGGCGGCCAGCACGGCGCGGCCGGCGGCGAGCTCGTCCGGCGACGGGGAGTGGCTGGTGCTCCCGGCCGCCGCGCCGTGGCCGCCGCCCCCGGACGACGTGCAACCGCCCACCGCGAGCGCGGTACTCACGACCACGGCGACCACCATGATCACTCTCTGTCGCCGCAGCCCGGCGTGCTCGCCCCTCACGCGCGGGATCCTATGCAGATCGACGTCCACCACCTGCTCACCGGGCCGGGACTCGGTGCCGGCACCGAGTTGCCGGTTCGTCTCCCCCGGCGAGCGCCCCGAGGTAGAGAGGGGTTGGGCGCCGGGTAGGCTGTCCGAACCGCAGGGACGCTGGCCGTCCCGTCGGCGTGGCGTGTTCGGGCTCGTGCACGCATGATCGCGTACGGGACTCGAGGGGAGACGGGCATGGCAGCGTCGTCGCCGGTCGACGGCGTCAGAGCGCTCGCCGCTGCTGCGGCGGAGTCGGCGGGCCTGGTGCTGGAGGGCGTCACGATCACCCCGGCCGGGCGCCGCCGGGTGCTGCGGGTCGTGGTGGACCTGCCGGACGACGTGCTCGGCGGCGTCCCGATGGAGGCCGTCGCGAGCGCCTCGCAGGCCCTCTCGGCGGCCCTCGACGACAGTCCGGTGATGGGTGGCGCGCCGTACGTCCTGGAGGTCTCGTCCCCTGGGGCCGACCGCCCGCTGACCCGGCCCCGGCACTGGCGCCGCGCCCGCGGCCGGCTGGTCACCGTCGCGCTGCGCGACGGCGGGACCGTGTCCGGGCGGCTGGAGGCGGTGGACGACGGGGGTGTCACCGTGACCGGCGTCCCGGTGCCCTGGGATCTGCTCGGCACCGGGCGGGTCGAGCTCGAGTTCCACCGTGCGGGCGAGGGGGACGACGTCGTCGACCCCGACGACGAGGACGACGAGGAGGGCCGGGCCTGATGGACATCGACATGGCCGCCCTGCGCGCGCTGGAGCGCGAGAAGGAGATCCCGTTCGACCTGCTCGTGCGGACCATCGAGCAGGCTCTGCTGCTCGCCTACCACCGGACCGAGGGAGCCGAGCCGCACGCTCGGGCGGTCCTGGACCGCCAGACCGGTCACGTCGTGGTCTGGGCTCAGGAGGTCGACGCGACCGGCGCCGTCATCCGGGAGTGGGACGACACCCCGGAGGGTTTCGGCCGGGTGGCGGCGTCCACCGCCCGGCAGACCATCCTGCAGCGGCTGCGCGACGCCGAGGACGAGCACGTTCTCGGGGAGTTCCTCGGCCGAGAGGGCGACATCGTCGCCGGCGTCGTCCAGCAGAGCAGTGATCCGCGGATGGTCCACGTCGACCTGGGCACCGTCGAGGCCGTGCTGCCGCCCCAGGAGCAGGTACCGGGGGAGTCCTACGCGCATGGATCCCGGTTGCGCTGCTATGTGATCGGTGTCCGGAAGGGGCCGAAGGGGCCCTCGATCACCCTCTCCCGCACTCACCCCAACCTGGTGCGCAAGCTGTTCGCGCTGGAGGTGCCGGAGGTCGCGGACGGCACCGTCGAGATCGTCGCGCTCGCCCGGGAGGCCGGGCACCGGTCCAAGGTGGCGGTCCGCTCGACCGTGTCCGGGGTGAACGCCAAGGGGGCGTGCATCGGGCCGATGGGGGCGCGGGTGCGGGCCGTCGTCAACGAGCTGCACGGTGAGAAGATCGATATCATCGACTTCAGCGATGATCCGGCCCGATTCGTGGCGGCGGCGCTCTCGCCGGCGAAGGTGGGGTCGGTGGAGGTGGTCGATCTGGCCGGTCGCTCCGCCCGGGTCGTCGTCCCGGACTATCAGCTCTCCCTGGCCATCGGCAAGGAGGGCCAGAACGCCCGGTTGGCCGCCAAGCTCACCGGGTGGCGGATCGACATTCGCCCGGACGTCGAATCGGCGACTACACGTTGACACAAGGCATCACAAGGCGTGATTGTGGCTGTTCCTGGTGCGGGAATGAGCCAGGCAAACATCGCGCTAGACTGACCGGGTCCGGTGACGTGCTCGCCACTCCCATTCACGATGCACGGCTCCGCCAGGAGCCGATCCGCACCTGTGTGGGCTGCCGTGAGCGCGATCGCTGGTCCGTCCTGCTACGAGTGGTCGTGGCCGAGGACGGCGGGTACGCATCCGCCGTCCCCGATCCCGGTCACAGGTCGGCCGGCCGGGGTGCCTGGGTGCATCCCCGGCCTGCCTGCCTGGACGCCGCGGAGCGCCGGCGAGCGTTCCCGCGGGCCCTGCGACACGCGGGCCCGTTGGACCTTGCCGACCTGCGCGCGTATCTCGTGGCCGTACGCTGCTCCCCGGTCGGGGCCACCCCCGTCCGGGAGCGTCCTGCCAGCACCGTCGAAACCGAAAGCGGGTCTGATTCTGATGAGCACCCGATGAGCAGCCAGCAATGAGCCCCGAGTTGTAACGACGGTCCGCCCTGTCTCGGGACGGACCGAGACAGGAGAGAAGTGGCAAAGGTACGGGTCTACGAGCTCGCCAAGGAGCTCGGCGTCGAGAGCAAGGTTGTGATGACCAAGCTCCAGGAGCTCGGTGAGTTCGTCCGGTCTGCGTCGTCCACCGTTGAGCCCCCCGTCGTGCGTCGGCTGCGCGAGCAGCTGACCAGCACCAACACCAGTGGCACCACCGGCGCGCCGGCCGCGCGCCCCGTCACGGCCAAGCCCGGTCCTCGGATGGCCCCTGGACGCCCGGCGGCCCCCGTGCCGCCCGCGCCCCCGGCTGTGCCTGCCGCACCGTCCGCGGCTCCGGCTGTGCCTGCCGCACCGTCCGCGCCGTCGGCTCCCGCACCCTCGGCTCCCGCAGTCTCGGCTCCCGCAGCCTCGGCT
>DATDMG010000363.1:0-8935 GCA_036518955.1 Kineosporiaceae bacterium
AGCCTGTAGCATTGTCGACGCCGTGACACGGCGCCGAGCCCTCGGGCCCGGCTCGTGTTGTGCATGGTGGGTGTAGCTCAGCTGGTAGAGCACCTGGGTGTGGTCCAGGTGGCCGCGGGTTCAAGTCCCGTCACTCACCCCATGGTTCCCCGCTTGTGTGGGGCGTAACTGTGGCCCGTGCCCCCTCCGGAGGGGGCACGGGCCACAGTGCGTTTCGGCGTCACCCCGTTCAACGGGGCCCGCCTGTGACGCAGGTCTTGCGCGGGGCAACTGCGCCCGTGGGGTGGCACGTGACGGTTCGCCGTGTCCGAACAGGCACGACACCCAAGAACACGACATGCCCCCAGACGAGATGAGCTACCGCCGGATCCAGCGGCGTCGCAGCCGAGAGCGCCAGGATCGTCATGAGGCCGACCACAGGTCGAGCGAAGCACCAGAGTGTCCGGCCCGATGATCAAGCGCGCATGCAACCGAGTACATCGCCGTTCGAGCACGGCCCGCTGGGACAGCGCGCAAGACTGGTGTGGTGACGGTTTCCGGTCAGCTCCTAGGCCTCTGGCGGCGGGGCGGTCTCCTGATGATCGTCGTCGTCACCGCCGCCTGTTCGGGGTCTCAAGGGGCGGCGACGCCGTCTTCGAGCGAGAGACCCGCCACGGTGATGACTTCCGCTCTGTCCACGTCGAGCACTCCTGGGGGCGGCGCCGGGACGCTGCAGGGAATCGCCGCGACCTCGGCGCTCGGGGACTCCGTCCCGTACGGAACGGCCTGCGACTGCACGCCGTACCCGCAGCTGGTCGGTGCCGACCTCGCGCGTGTGACCGGGCACCCGGTGGAGACGGCGAACGACGCAGTCGCCGGCTTCACCAGTGGTGATGTCCTCACGCAGGTCCGGTCGGACACCTCCGCGGCCGAGCACATCCGGAAGAGCCAGGCGGTCACCCTCGAGGTCGGCGCCAACGACGTCGCCTACTCCACGGCGTGTGCGACCGAGATCGCCTGCTACGAACAGAAGCTGCCCGAACTGCAGAGCAACCTCGACGCCACCCTCGCCCGCATCCGTGAGCTGGCAGGTGGGGACCACGTCGCGGTGGTGCTGTTGGACTACTGGAGCGTCTGGCTGGGTGGCCGGTACGCGACTGCACAAGGCCCCGGATATGTCGATGCAGCCTCGGCCGTCACGTCCGAGGTGAACGGCCTGATCCGCGAGACGGCTCGTAGGACGGGCTGCTTGTACGTCGACCTGCGCACTGCCTTCCGTGGCCCGGATGACGCTTGGGACGAGACCCACCTCCTCGCGCCCGACGGTGACCACCCGAACGCGGCTGGTCACCAGAGGATCGCGGAGGCAGTCGCCGAGACGGTGCGTCCGGAGCAGTAGGTAGCGGCCACACTGCCCGTTCGAACCGATCCTCGTCTCGCCTCCGTGGTGGAAGCGCCCGCTGACTACTGTTCCTCGCCGCCCTTGGGTCCGGCGGCCTGCTCTTCGGCCTTTTCGGCTTCCTTGGCGGCAGCCTTGACGTCCTTGGCGACAACATCGTCAATGGCGGTCATGACGATCGCGTTGGCCATCTGAAGGGCTTGCCGGAGTTCGACGGCTGCAGGGTCAGAGACCAAGGCCACGATGCCGGAATGACCCGGCTCGATCGCGGGCTCAAGCTCGTCCGCCAGCTCGTGCCGATGGTGCAGCTGTCCCACCTTGCCGGCCGCAGCCCCGGCTGCCCCCAACACCGCCGCGCTCCCGAGGATCGACGGGGGGAAGATGAGTCCGAGGGCTGCGCCTCCAACGACTCCCCAGGTGAGGCCGCGACGGGTTGTGTGGTCGGTGGCGCGCTGTACTTCGAGCTTTCCGTCCGTCTCGCGTTTCACCACGATGACGCCCTCGATCTCGACGTGTCGGCCGTCCTCCGCCTCCTTGAGGGCGGCGTAGGCCTCCTGCGCACTGGACGTGTCTGCGAAGTCGGCGATCAGCAGGGTGTATGCGCCATCTGACACGGCGCCGACGACCGTGACCGGGGGTTCCGCATCCTTACTGACGTCTTCTGACATGGGCGTCTCCTCATCAGAGAAGAGTTCGGCGCGGGCGCCGAACACGTGCTGCTAGGCATTCCGCACGCTACTCCTTGCCTCCGGCGGGCGATGCCCTCTTGAGAATCACACGTCGCTCAGTCAGACGGCGACCCAACGGGACGGCCACACGGGTCAGAGACCAACAGCGCGGGGTTCTCCGCACGAGGGTTTACCGGATGTGCCGCGGGTGGTGCGTGCATCGGCCCGGGGCATGAGAGGTGGTTCAACCCGGGATCAACCCTGGCTCGGACGACGCGGAGGGTGCGTGCCGCGCAGCCTTGCGGCATGGCTCTCAGCGACTACCTCATCAACGCGGTCTTCCTTCTCGTCGTGCTTCGCCAAGCCCGGGAGCGGCGCCTGGACGCGCGAAGCATCATCGCTCCGATGGCCCTCGTGGTCTTCGTTGCCACCCACTATGTCCACACCATCCCCACCGGCGGCTCCGACCTCGCCCTCGTCCTCGTGCTGACCCTTCTGGGCCTCGCTCTGGGGGTCTGGTGCGGCTACGCCACGTACGTGCGCGCGGCCGCCGACGGCACCCGGTTCGCGCGGGTGGGTCCCGTCGCGGCGACCCTGCTTCTGGTCGGCATCAGCGCCCGGCTGGTCTTCGTGTTCGCCCTCGAGCACGGCGCCGGCCCGGCTATCCGCGACTTCAGCATCGCCCACCAGATCAGCGCGGCCGCCTGGCCGCTCGCCCTGGTCTCCATGGCGCTGTGCGAGGTCACCGCGCGGCTGATCATCGTCCAGTTCCGCGGGAAGCGACTCGCGCCGCGGTCCGCGGTCGGCGTCCCTGTGTCCAGCCCCCACGCCTGACCTGTCCCTTCTCTCCTCCGGAGATCCTCCTCGGGCTCTCGCCTACGCGGGCCCGAGGAGGTTCCATGGAGACGTAGGCACCCTCCCGGACCACCCCGGCCCGCGGCCCCCGGCCAGCGAGGTGACGAACATGACGACACGCGCAGGAAGCCCCGGGAGCAGAACCCGGCAGGCCCATGCCGCCGCGCACGAACGACTGCGCCGCCAGCGTGACCTGCTCCGACCGCTCGGGTGGGCCGTGATCGCGGTGGTCGCCGCCACCGCCCTGACGACCCCGACGACACCTGGCCTGAGCGGCGCCCCCGCCGGCGTGCCGCTGGCGGTTGGCGCGTATGCCGCGATGACCGTGGTCGCGATCAGCGACCGGTTCCCCGACCGCTCGCGCGCGCTCAAGGTTGCCGTCATCGCCGCGATGGGCGCCGCCGGGGTCGCCCTCGTCGCCCTCCAGCCGCGCGGCGCCACCGGGCTTGCGGTCGGCGCCGCGGTGTGGATGGCGATGACGCGTCTGCCGCTCACCCTCGGCGTCGTGGTGGCCCTGGCGCTCACCGCCGGGCAGGACCTCGCCGCGCTGGGCGGCGGCGCGACGACCGCAGCCGTGCTGGCCGCCACCCTCCTCAACGCCCTGCTCGGACTGGTCGCCTACGTCGTCAGCGCCGCGCGCGCAGCCCAGGACCGGACCGAGCTCCTCCTCGCCCAGCTCGCTGACGCCCGCGACGAGCAGGCACGCGCCGCGGCCCTGGCCGAACGCGGCCGGATCGCCGCCGAGCTGCACGACGTGCTGGCCCACTGCCTCTCCGGCGCCGCGATCCAGCTGCAGGGGGCCCGGGTCCTCGCCACCCGCGAACCCACCAGCGCCCGGGTCCGGGAGGCGATCCAGCGGGCCAGCGACCTGGTCAACGACGGCCTCGCGAACGCCCGCGCGGCGGTCGGCGCCCTACGCGGGGAACCACTGCCCGGAACCGCCGACCTCGACCGCCTCCTCGCCGGCTTCCGGCGCGACTTCCTCGTGCCGGCGTCGCTGACCGTCCACGGCCACCCCCGCCCTCTGCCCGCCGAGACAGACCTGCTCCTCTACCGCGCGGCCCAGGAAGCGCTGACCAACATCGCCCGGTACGCCCCCGGAGCCCCCACCGTCGTGTCGCTGCACTACAACAGCGGCAGCACTCGCCTGACGGTGCAGAACCAGGCCCCGGAACCTCACCCGTCTGACCCATCGCTCTCGACTTCGCCCGCACTGAAGACGGTCGGCGGCGGCCACGGACTCGCCGGGCTGAGCGAACGCCTCGAACAGGTCGGCGGCAGCCTGCACGCCGGACCCCGCCTGGACGGGTGGCAGGTCGACGTGGAGGTGCCGACATGACCAACCCCTTGCGGGTCATCGTCGCCGACGACCAACGCGTCGTACGCGAGGGCCTGGCCATGCTCATCGGCCTGCTCGACGGCATCGAGGTCGTCGCCACCGCCACCGACGGTCTCGACGCCGTCGAACAGGCACTGCTGCACCGGCCCGACGTCGTGGTGATGGACCTGCGGATGCCCCGCCTGGACGGGGTCCAGGCCACCGCCCGAATCCGTTCCGAGCTGCCGCAAACCCAGGTACTCGTCCTGACGACGTACCTCGACGACGACGCCCTGTTCCCGGCGCTGCGGGCCGGAGCGCTCGGCTACCTCACCAAGAACGCCAGCGCGGAGCAGATCGAGCAGGCCGTGTCCGCCGTGGCCCGCGGCGAGACCCACCTCGCCGCGCAGGTCCAGCAGCGTCTCGTGGACGCCACCCTGGACGCGAACGAAACGGCCGGAGGGAAGGCCTCCACCGCGGGTTTGCCCGACGGGCTCTCCCCCCGCGAGGCCGAAGTGCTCGCCCTCATCGCCGCCGGCCTGTCCAACACCGAAATCGCCAGGCGCCTCGTGCTGAGCAACGCCACCGTCAAGACCCACATCACCCACATCTTCGCCAAGATCGGCGCCCGCGACCGCGCCCAAGCCGTCCACTACGCCTACGACCACCGCCTGACCTGACCGGGAACAACCCCCTAGCAGCCAAGGGTTGCCCTACCGGTCCGGCGTCCGCTGCTACCCCGCTGCGGACGGCGTCCTGTTGCGTCAGGCTGAGCCGTGTCCGCTGCGGCGGCCGCGACGGCCAGGGTCAGAGCTGTGAAGGCCAGGTCTCCCTTGTTGTGGTCACGTGAACGCATACGTGTCCGTGCCCGCGCTGGACGTGCTTCTCCGGCCGCTGCCGCCCCTGCACCCGGCCAGCACCCAAGGCGGGCGGAATCGCATCAGCCGGCGCTCCCTCCGCTCAGCCTGGCTACGCCTGCCCCATGATCGTCGGGACCCGGCGACCGGACAAAGATCGAGGCGTCCACCTGAGCCGCCTCGAGCGAGTTCTCGAACCCGGCCAGCGACTCGCTCACAGCCTCCGATCGGGCGGCGGCCGCAGCCACCTGCCCTAGTACCGAGTCCGCAAAGAAGGAGTGCTCCGCAGAAGCGCCAACCGAGAGGCCGTCGCTGATGCCGTGACCTGGCCGGCGCAACATCCGCACGAGATACCCACGATCCGCTTCCTGGGCCACCACTGCTGCATGCGCCAACTCGGCAACTGCGCGGCCGATCGGCCGGTCCTCCTCCGGCAGGTCGCGACACAGGCGCAGGAACAGACGCTCCTGCTGCTCCGGCTGAAGTGTCGTGAACGCCTCCACATGAGCCTGTTCCAGCTGCTCCAGCGAGGCCATGCGCAAGAGGTACTTGTACCGGGCGATTTCGCGTGCCTGCTCGACATCGGGCTGGCGCTGTGTCGGCTCACCGGTGCGATCGGTCTTGCCGGTCTTGCCGGTCTTGCCGGTCTTGCCGGTCAGACGATCGACTCCGTCCCGGATGCTCATGGCCGCTTCCCCCTCGCTCGCTCCAGACCTGAGGTTGTGTGACAAGGCACCGGCGGGCTGGCCGACGCCCTGCGCTGATCCACGATCCTGCGCGGCGTTCGCACGGTCAATATTCGGACGCTTCCCAGCGGGCCACCTCTCGCAGACAGAGACCGGGTCCCTTCCCTCGACCGCGGGCAGCAAACTCGAAGGCTGCGCTTCAGGAGCTCCCCTGCTGAGTCGAGGCCACACGTGCGTGACGGTCATCGCACCGTTCGTAGTCGAGGTCGACGCCGACGTCTCAGCCGCGGCCGGGCTGCTGCGTCACGCGGCGCGGCTGCCTCGAACAAGGCCGGACCTCGATCCGGTGGAGGTGCGTGCGCTCAGGACGGGCATCTCACCCGCCGAGAGTGATGCCGGCGAAGTGCCCCGACGGGCACATTCAGGGCGACCGGCGCTCAGGGCGCCCCAGGATCAAGGAGGCGTCGCGATGACCGCACAAGGTGAGGTGGCGAATCGGCGCCCTGGCGTTCGAGTCGGCTCGGCCAGCGAGTTCACCCTGTTCTTCCGTGTCATCCCCGGCCACGCCGGGCAACTGCGCCAGGCGTTGACGGCGCTGATGGACTCACCCGGGTACCGGCCTGGCGACTACGCGATGGCCGTCTCCAACATCCACGAGGCCAGGTTCGTGCTGTTCGACGAGGACACCCGCCTGCTGTTCGCGACCAGCTTCGACGGGTCCTGGGACGCCTACATGGAGGACTTCGCGTCGGCCGGACCATTGAAGCTCTTCGACGAGATCTTCCAGCACACTGAAGGCTACGACGGCCTACCAGACGTCGCGGCGGTCAAGAGCTTCATTCTGGACGCTCAGGTCACCGCGGCCGCGTATGCCCGGAACTACCCCGGCACTGTCAAGGAGCTGCGCAAGGCCAATCGCATCAGCGCCGCCTTCGACCGCGTCCTTGACGATCCCCAAGCGGAGTCGGCGCTGAGGCACCCAGCCCTGAAGCCCTTGCTCGACGAAGCAGCGGACGCGTAGGCGCCGGATCGTCGGCAGGGGGACACATGTCAGACCACATCTCAGGGCCGCGGGCGCTCGCCGACCCCATCGCGGACATCACGGATTTCTACGCGTTCCCCAGCCCGGAGCGGCCGGGCTGGCTCGTGCTGGTCATGAACACGCTGCCGTTCGCCCCCGCCGACGGCCGGTTCTCGGACGGGCTGATCTACCGCTTCCGACTGCGACCGGCCGACGTCGACCCCGGTGCGCGACGGGTCAGCGCGGCTGCCGGGCCGGAGTGGACTCTTGACTGCGTGTTCGACGACGCTGGAGCCGGTCGTCTCACCCGACCGGACGGCGAGGTCATCTCGTTTGAGGCCGGAGGCGACGTGCCCGTCGACGACGGGTCGGGGGTGCGCGTCTTTGCCGGGCCCCGCTGGGATCCGTTCATCATGGACGCGCCAGCCGGCCTGCGCACCGTCGCCGAGCAGCGGCTGTCGTTCAACGACCCCGGCTCGATCTTCCTCGATGGGAAGAACGTCCTGGCCCTGGTCGTCGAGCTCGACTGCGACAGACTCCTGGGACGGTCAGGTCCGGTGGCCGTAGTCGCGGAGACACGGACCCGCGGCACGCTCTCGGTGCGGATAGAACGGGTCGGGCGACCAGAGGTCAAGAACCTCCTCCTGGGACCCAAGCAGTTCGACCAGGTCAACCGCGACCTCGAGATCAGGGACCTGTACAACATGGAAGACGCGTTCCATCTCGGCAGCTCCTACGTGGGCGCCTACCGGGCCCGGCTGCACGCAAACCTCGGATTCTGGGACGGTCTGGACGGTGTCGTTCAGTGGCCACGCGACTCGTCCGGCGCGCACCCGCTCACCGAGCTCGTCCTGGCCGACTACCTCGTCGTCGACGCCTCGCGGCCGTACGCGGAAAAGGGATCCTTCCTCGAGATCGAGCGCGCCGTTCTGGCAGGCCATGAGCCCCGCACCTGTGGAGGACGAGCGCTCAACGACGACGTCATCGACACGCTCTACACGCTGTGGATCACCGCCGATTCCGGCCCTGCGATCAGTGATGGTGTCGACGCTGCGAGCCGTCCGGCCTCAACGGTCTTCCCCTACCTCGCACCCCCGAATCCGGATCCGCCGACGCCGCCAGAACACATGTGACCGTGGGGACCCTCCGAGTCGGCGAGGAGCCGAGCATGAGCGCAGAGGCGCAAACAGCGCTGGAGCTGGGCGACATCCAGGCTGGAGCCCTGCGCGAGCGTCCCTCGCCGTATGTGGGCCGCTACTTGCTCCTGAACCTTCATGACGCCGCCCAGGGACGGGAGCTGGTCAGGCGTCTGCACTCGCTGCTCACCGCCCAGAACCACGTCCCGGACGCGGACTCGCCGGCGTGGGCGACCGTCGCCTTCACGTACTCGGGACTCGCCGCTCTCGGGGTGCCGCAGCGGTCGTTGAACAGCTTTCCCAAGGAGTTCCGCGAGGGCATGGCACGTCGCGCCCCGGAGCTGGGCGATGTCGGAGCGAGCAGCCCGGAGCTTTGGGAATGGCCGCTGGGAACCGGGGCAGCGCACATTGCCGTCTCCGTGCTGGCACGGGACCAGCGGCATCTGGACCTCGTCGCGAGGCGGGCGCGCGAACGCTACGCGGACCTCGACTCGGTCGAGACCGTCTGGCGGCAGGACTGCTACCAGCTGCCGACCGGGCGCACGTCCTTCGGCTTCAAGGACGGCATCGGAAATCCCGACGTCGAGGGCAGCGGTCGGCCGGTGCGCAACCGCGCGGAGCCGCCGATCAAGGCCGGCGAGTTCATCCTGGGCTACCCCGACGAGACAGGGTCGGTTGCTCCGATGCCGCAGCCGGAGGTGCTTGGACGCAACGGAACCTTCCTGGTGTTCCGGAAGCTGCGCACCGACGTGGCGGCCTACCGGCGCTACCTACGAGAAGTTGCCAACAGCCGGGAGGAAGAACGCCTCCTCGCCGCCAAGATGGTCGGCCGGTGGCCCAGCGGCGCACCGCTGGCCCTGTCGCCCGACGCAGACGACCCGGACCTCGGAGCGGACCCTGCCCGCAACAACGCGTTCGGCTACCGCGATGACCTCCGAGGCCTCAAGTGCCCCGCGGGCGCCCACGCTCGTCGGGCCAACCCCCGCGACGCCCTCGATGACGAGAACAGCGTCGAC
>DATDMG010000364.1:0-15301 GCA_036518955.1 Kineosporiaceae bacterium
CGCGGCGGGACTCGGTCGACGGCGGCGACCAGGACGCCGGCGGCGACCAGGACGCCGGCGGGCGCCGCGCCCGACCCCGGCACGGGCGCCGCATCGTCCTCGACCCCGGCCCGTCGGGGGCCGGCTGTCCGGAGGTCCGACCTCCCGGGCGGTTCCTCGGCGGGGAGAACCGACCGGGGCGTCCGGGATCCGGGTTCCGGCGGAGACCGGCCGGTGGCACCCGCGACGTCACCCGCCTCGGCAGCGGCGGAGCGAGCCCTGGCGGACCGTCCTGCCGACGACCCGACCACCCGGATCCTGACGCGCCTGACGCCGCTGGCGGCCCAGACACCCACCGCGGCCGGCCGCGACCCGAACGCGGCGGACCCCACCGATGGGGGTGGCCCCGGCGCGGCACCGGCGTCCCCCACCTCGCCCGGAGGCGGATCGGGGCCGGGTTAGCATCGGGGGAACCGTCCCGCTCCGCGCTGGGCACCGTGACCGGAAGGTTCCTTCCTGTGAGTGACCCCCTCGACCCCCCGGATGCTTCCGACGCCTTCGCCCCCTTCGGGCTCACCTACGACGACGTGCTGCTGCTTCCTGGTGAGACCGACGTCAACCCCAGCCGGGCCGACACCACCTCCCGGCTCTCCCGCAACATTTCGGTCCGGATCCCGCTGCTGTCCGCCGCGATGGACACGGTGACCGAGTCCCGGATGGCCATCGCGATCGCCCGTCAGGGCGGCCTCGGCGTCCTGCACCGAAACCTCTCCATCGAGGACCAGGCGCAGCAGGTCGACCTGGTCAAGCGGAGCGAGGCAGGGATGGTCACGCATCCGGTCACCACCACGCCCGAGGCGACGGTGGCCCAGGTCGACGAGATCTGCGGCCGATACCGCATCTCCGGGCTCCCGGTGGTGGACCCGGACGGCCGGCTCCTCGGCATCGTCACCAACCGCGACCTGCGTTTCGAGGTCGACCCGACCCGCCGCGTCGCGGACGTGATGACCCCGATGCCGTTGGTGACCGGTCAGGTGGGGATCTCCCCCGACGAGGCGATGTCGCTGCTCGCGCGGCACAAGGTGGAGAAGCTCCCGCTGGTGGACGACGCCGGGCGGCTGCGTGGGCTCATCACCGTCAAGGACTTCACCAAGAGCGAGCAGTACCCCGACGCCACCAAGGACTCCTCCGGCCGCCTGCGGGTGGGCGCCGCCATCGGCTTCTTCGACGACGCCTGGAAGCGGGCGATGGCGCTCGTCGAGGCGGGCGTCGACGTGCTGTTCGTCGACACCGCGAACGGGCATGCCCGCGGTGTGCTGGAGATGGTCGCCCGGCTCAAGGCCGAACCCCAGGTGGCGCACGTCGACGTGATCGGCGGCAACATCGCCACCCGCGCCGGGGCCCAGGCGCTGATCGATGCCGGTGCGGACGGCGTCAAGGTGGGCGTCGGCCCTGGCTCGATCTGCACGACGCGCGTGGTGGCCGGTGTCGGGGTGCCGCAGATCACGGCCATCCACGAGGCGGCCAAGGCGGCCGGGCCGGCGGGCATTCCGGTGATCGGGGACGGCGGACTGCAGTACTCCGGCGACATCGCCAAGGCCCTGGTCGCCGGCGCGGACGTCGTCATGCTCGGCTCCCTGCTGGCCGGCTGCGAGGAGAGCCCGGGGGAGCTCGTCCTGGTCAACGGCAAGCAGTACAAGAGCTACCGCGGGATGGGCTCCCTGGGCGCGGCGCAGTCGCGCGGCCGGGGCCGTTCCTACTCCAAGGACCGGTACTTCCAGGGCGACGTCTCGGACGAGAACTTCGTCCCGGAGGGAATCGAGGGCATGGTGCCGTTCCGGGGTCCCCTCGGCGCGGTGGCGTACCAGCTGGTGGGGGGCCTGCGGCAGTCGATGTTCTACGTGGGCGCGCACGGGGTTCCGGAGCTCAAGCGCAAGGGCCGGTTCGTGCGGATCACCGCTGCCGGCCTCAAGGAGAGCCATCCGCACGACGTCCAGATCACTGTCGAGGCGCCGAACTACACCGCTCGTTGAGCCGCCACCGCCTGGAGCGTCCGGATCCACGTCGGCTGAGGCCCCGGCCCGCAGCCCGGTAGCCTTGACCGGTGAACGAGACCGAGATCGGCCGGGGCAAGCGCGGCCGGCGCGCCTACACCTTCGACGACGTCGCGATCGTGCCGAGCCGGCGCACGCGCGACCCGGAGGAAGTGAGCACCGCCTGGCAGATCGACGCCTACCGGTTCGAGCTCCCCGTCGTCGCGGCGCCGATGGACTCGGTGATCTCGCCCGCGCAGGCGGTCGCGCTCGGGCAGCTGGGCGGCGTCGGCGTCCTCGACCTCGAGGGGTTGTGGACGCGTTACGAGGACCCGGAGCCGCTCCTCGCCGAGATCGCGGCCCTCGACCCGCGCGCCGCGACCCGCCGGATGCAGCAGATCTACAGCACCGACATCGTGCCCGATCTGATCACGGAGCGGGTGAAGGAGATCCGCAACGCGGGGGTCACCGTCGCCGGGGCCCTCACCCCGCAGCGCACCCAGCAGTTCTGGAAGAACGTGGTGGACGCCGGCGTCGACCTGTTCGTGATCCGGGGCACGACGGTCTCCGCCGAGCACGTCTCGGGGCGCGCCGAGCCGCTGAACCTCAAGCGCTTCATCTACGAGCTGGACGTCCCGGTGATCGTCGGCGGTTGCGCGACCTACACGGCCGCGCTGCACCTGATGCGGACCGGGGCGGCCGGCGTCCTCGTCGGGTTCGGCGGCGGCGCCACCCACACCACCCGGACGACGCTGGGGATCCACGCACCGATGGCCACCGCGATCGCGGACGTCGCGGCGGCCCGGCGTGACTACATGGACGAGTCCGGTGGCCGGTACGTGCACGTGATCGCGGACGGCGGGATGGGCCGGTCGGGTGAGATCGTCAAGGCGATCGCGTGCGGTGCGGACGCCGTCATGCTGGGTGCAGCGCTGGCCCGCTCCGTCGAGGCCCCCGGCCGCGGCTACCACTGGGGACCGGAGGCGCACCACCTGAGCGTCCCGCGCGGCGAGCGGGTGCACGTGGGTACGGTGGGCACGCTCGAGGAGATCCTGCTCGGCCCGGGCCGGTCCGCCGACGGCACCACGAACCTGATGGGCGCGCTGCGCCGGGCCATGGCGACGACCGGGTACTCCGACCTCAAGGAGTTCCAACGGGTGGAGGTCGTGGTTTCTCCGTACCGCCCGAGCTGACCTCGGCTCGCCGATGCTCGCTGGGTGGAGGGGTGGTCCGGGAGGTCGGGTCGTAGGCTGTGGGCCGTGTCGCGTCCTGCGGGCGGGTCGGACGGCGCAGTGGACCGGGGACTGGTTCGAGCGGGAGAACCGCACGTGCGGAGGGAAAGGGGGAAGGGGAAACCGGGCCGTCATCGGCGCGGGCGCCCCGGACTACCCATGACGACGGGTGCAACGCTTCCGACGGGCGGTGGCCCGGGTCAGGGCCGGGGCGGGCGCCTCGGGCCGGCCGAGCGGGAGGCCGCGATCGTGGCCATGGCGAGCCAGACGTTCGACGTGGTGGTGGTCGGTGGCGGGGTGGTCGGTGCGGGTGCCGCGTTGGACGCCGCCACCCGAGGCCTGTCGGTCGCCCTGCTGGAGGCACGGGACTGGGCCAGCGGGACGTCGTCCCGGTCCAGCAAGCTGATCCACGGCGGGTTGCGCTACCTGGAGATGCTGGACTTCGCCCTGGTGCTGGAGGCTCTCCGCGAGCGGGGCCTGATCCTCACCCGGTTGGCGCCGCACCTGACCCGGCCGGTCAAGTTCCTCTACCCGCTGCAGCACCGCGCCTGGGAACGGCCGTACGTCGCGACCGGCATCACCCTGTACGACATGATGGCCCGCACCGGCGGCCACGGCGCCGGCCTGCCGCTGCACCGGCATCTGAGCCATCGGCGGGCCCTGCGGGAGGCGCCGAGCCTGCGCAAGGATGCCCTGGTGGGCGCCGTCCAGTACTACGACGCCCAGTTGGACGACGCCCGGCACACCATGAACATCGTCCGGACCGCCGCGCACTACGGCGCCCAGGTGGCCAACCGCGCTCGCGTGATCGGATTCCTCCGGGAGGGGGAGCGCGTCGTCGGGGTCCGGGTGCGCGACCAGGAAGCGGGTGCGGACTTCGAGGTCCACGCCCAACAGGTCATCAACGCGACCGGGGTCTGGACCGATGAGACCCAGGCGATGGTCGGCGAGCGCGGCCAGTTCAAGGTCCGCGCGTCCAAGGGGATCCACCTCGTCGTTCCGAAGGACCGGATCCAGTCGACCACCGGCCTGATCCTTCGGACCGAGAAGTCCGTGCTCTTCGTCATCCCGTGGGGCCGGCACTGGATCATCGGCACCACGGACACCGACTGGCACCTCGACAAGGCCCACCCCGCGGCGTCCGCCACGGACATCGACTACGTCCTGGAGCACCTCAACTCGGTGCTGGCGACCCCGCTGACCCGGGAGGACGTCGAGGGCGTCTACGCCGGGCTCCGCCCGTTGCTGTCGGGCGAGAGCGACTCGACGTCCAAACTCTCCCGGGAGCACGTGGTGGCGCACCCGGTGCCCGGGCTCGTGGTGGTGGCCGGCGGCAAGTACACGACGTACCGGGTGATGGCCAAGGACGCCGTCGACGAGGCCGCCCGGGCGCTGGACTTCCGGGTGGCCCCCTGCTGCACCGACGAGGTACCGCTGCTCGGTGCCGAGGGTTTCCGCGCCGCCTGGAACGCGCGAGCGCGGATCGCCGCCCGCGCCGGCCTGCACGTGGCCCGGATCGAGCACCTGCTCGGCCGGTACGGCTCGCTCGCCGACGACGTGCTGAACCTGTGCCAGGCCGATCCCGCCCTGGCGCAACCGTTGCCGGGTGCGGACGACTACCTGTCCGCGGAGGTGGTGTACGCGGCGTCGCACGAAGGGGCTCGCCACCTGGACGACGTGCTGGCGCGGCGCAGCCGGATCGCGATCGAGACCTGGGACCGCGGCGTGAGCACCGCCCCCGTGGCGGCACGGCTGATGGCGGGCGTGCTCGGCTGGTCCGCGGACCAGACCAAGCGTGAGGTGCAGCACTATCTGGCCAGGGTGGAGGCCGAGCGGGTCTCGCAGCGCCAGCCGGACGACGAGTCGGCGGACGCCGCCCGGGTCGGAGCCCCGGAGATCGTCCCTCTGCGCTGACCCGGCCAGCTGTGATCACGTACCACTGCCGTGGTCACGGACGGCAGGGGAGCGCGCCGCGCATGATCACGGGTCGAGGCCGCCGCGCAGGAGGCCCTCGACCACCGCTGCGAACCGTCCCTGGATGCGCACCAGCATGCCGGAGTCGTCGTCGAGCCGGGTGAGCTGCTCCAACGGCCCGCCCTCGGGAGGGCGCCAGAACAGGTGCGGGCTGATCGCGCCGGTCCCCTCGTCGAAGCCCGCGACGGTGAACTGCAGCATCCCGTGGATCACCCCGAGCAGGGAGGCGTCGGTGGGCCGGTGGAACGCGAGTTGGTGCCGGTTGGGCACGGCGACCAGCAGCCCGCAGGGGGTCGACGCGTCGCCGTAGCAGCGACGCAGCACGTCGTCCATGGTGAGGAGCCGGCTGGCCGTGTGCACCGACTCCCCCAGCAGCACGGTGAACCGGCCGGCCTGCGGCGTTCTGAGGTGGTGCAGGGTGCCGAACGGCTCGGTCAGCAGGTGCTCCACGCCGGCCGCCCGCAGCGCTCCCGCGCCGGCTCGCTCCACTTCGGCGTCGGTGAGGTACGCGATCGCGGCCGGGGTGTCGTGGGCGAGCAGTTCGACGAGGTCGCCGCCGAGGGGCCGGCGGTAGCCGAACAGGTCCAGGCTGGGGAGCGACGACTCGCTGCAGACCCGGACGACGGCGTGGTCGAGAAGCTCGGTCGTGGGCAGGTCCGCAGGGCTGGGCTGCTCCCGGAGCCCGATCATCCGGGCGGCGTGCCCGCGGACGGCGCGTCGCCACGCCCGCTCCCCGCCCCGGGTGTCGTGGCAGGCGACGAAGAGGTTCCGGAAGCCGAACAGGTGCCCGTCGGCCGCCTCCAGGTGGGTGCGGTGGATCTGCGTCTCGACGCCGAGCTCGGCGAACGCGGTGCGGGTGAGGGACCGCAGGCGTGCGGCGTCGTCCACGCTCAGGAACGGGAAGTCAGGGTCGGGCGGCGCGGGGAGCCGACGGCCGCGGCCGATCCGGCGGCGGCCTGGCTCGCGGCGAGGGTCGCCCCGCCGGAACACGGACATGCCAACAGGCTAACCAGGACCGTCCGCGAGTGGGCCGTTCGGCGGAATCGGGCGATGCGGTCCCGCCCCCGGCCGGAGCCGTCGCGCACAATCTGACTACGTAGTGTATCTGTAACTCACGTTCAGTTATGAATGGTGGCGTGTCGCCACGGCGACGAGCTGCTGGGAGCGGCGCCACTCGTCGAGGTGCTCAAGGAGGGCGGCGCAGGCACCGAGAAGCGAGAAACCGGACATCACGAGCGAGCGCAGGGACTGACATGACGATCATCAAGGCGACGTGCCCGCACTGCGGCGACGTGGAGCTCTCCCGCGATCAGGTCAGGCTCGTCGTCCATCCGCTCGCGGACCGGTCGTTCTACGGGTTCACCTGCACGGTCTGTGGTGACGCGATCCGCAAGCCGGCGGGTGACGAGGTGGTTCGCCTGCTCACCATGGGCGGCGTCGTGGCCGAGCGGATCATCGTGCCGGCCGAGGCCCTCGAGCGGCACCCCGGCCCGGCCATCACCGCGGACGACGTCCTCGACTTCCGGGCCTGGCTGACCGGGGCGACCTCCATCGCCGAGGCGGCCGGAGCGGGACTGTTCCGCCGGCTCGACGGCACCAGTTCGACGTCGTCCCAGGCCTGAGCGTGTGCTGGCTCCGGCTGCCGGCCCGGGGAGCGTCGGCAAGAAGTTACCAGCGGGTAGTCAACGGACCGGCGGACACCTACGCTGTGAGCCATGGCCCAGCCTGCCACTGATGCTCCCGGAACGCCCGGCTCCGGCCCGCGCGACCGGTACCCTCTCGATCCCGCGGTCGCCCGCCGACTCGCCGAACGCATCGTCGCGCATCCTGACGCCGAGCGGGCGGTCGCGCACACGCCGCTCACCGGCGCGCCCCTCGCCGAACTCCCGCTCTCCACGGTGGATGACGTCGAGGCGGCTGTCGCGAAGGCCCGCGCCGCGCAGGAGGTCTGGGCCCAGCGCGCGGTCGCGCACCGGGCCGGTGTCCTGCTCCGGG
Source organism: Kineosporiaceae bacterium (assembly GCA_036518955.1). Classification (GTDB taxonomy): domain Bacteria; phylum Actinomycetota; class Actinomycetes; order Actinomycetales; family Kineosporiaceae; genus DATDMG01. Next base: position 7,214 of record DATDMG010000364.1, read on the forward strand.
TGCACGACCTGGTGCTGGAGCGTCAGTCGGGCGGGCTCGACCTGATCCAGCTGGAGTCGGGCAAGGCGCGACTGCACGCCTTCGAGGAGGTCGCGGATGTCGCGATCAACGCTCGGTGGTACGCCCGGCGTGGCCCACGCCTGCTCGCCGACCTGCGTCGCCCCGGCCTGGTGCCGGTACTCACGCAGGTTACCCAGATGCATCACCCCAAGGGCGTGGTCGGCGTCATCTCGCCCTGGAACTACCCCTTGACACTGGCCGTCTCGGACGCGCTGCCGGCTTTGCTGGCCGGCAACGCCGTGGTGATCAAGCCGGACCGCAGCACGGTGCTCACCGCGCTGTGGGCGGCCGAACTGCTCGCCGACGCCGGGCTGCCGGACGGCCTGTTCCAGGTCGTGCACGGCGCCGGTTCGCTGCTCGGCGCGGCCCTGATCGACCGATGCGATCACATCTGCTTCACCGGTTCCACCGCGACCGGGCGGTTGGTGGCCGAGCAGGCCGGTCGCCGGCTGATCGGCGCGTCCCTCGAGCTGGGCGGCAAGAACTCGTTGTACGTCGCCGAGGACGCCGACCTCGACCGTGCCGCCGAGGCGGCCATCCGGGACTGCTACTCCAGCGCGGGTCAGCTCTGCGTGTCGATCGAGCGGCTCATCGTGCACGAGAAGGTCGCCGACGCCTTCCTGGACCGGTTCGTGGACCGGGTGCGGCGGCTGCGGCTGGGTGCCACGCTGGACTACTCCGCGGACTTCGGCAGCCTGGTCAGCGCCGACCAGCTCAAGCAGGTCAGCGCGCACGTGGACGACGCGTTGGCGCACGGGGCGACCGTGCTCACCGGTGGCCGTCCCCGCCCCGATGTCGGGCCGCTCTTCTACGAGCCGACCGTGCTGTCCGGCGTCACCCCTGCGGCGACCTGCTACCACGCCGAGACGTTCGGCCCGGTGGTGAGCGTCTACCGGGTCGGCTCGGACGGCGAGGCGCTCACCCTGGCGAACAGCGGTGAGTACGGGCTCAACGCCTCCGTCTGGACCAGGGACCTCGGCCGCGGCAGGCGGCTGGCTCGCCAGGTTCGGGCCGGCACGGTCGCGGTCAACGAGGCGTTCCTCGCGACCTGGGGGAGCATCTCGGCCCCGATGGGCGGCCGCAAGGACTCCGGCGTCGGCCGCCGGCACGGCGCGGAGGGCCTGCTGCGGTTCACCGACAGCCAGACCATCGCGGTCCAGCGGGGCGTCGGCTTCGGCCCGGTGTACGGGATCGGCCCGGAGCGGATGGCGACCGCGTTCACCGCCGCGCTGAAGGCGGCGCGCAAGGCGCACCTGCCCTGGCCGTAGACCCGGTCCGGCCTGGCCTGGGGCCTCGAGCCGAGGCTCCGGTCGGGTCGCCGAGGCTACGGGCGGGTCGAGGCCCCGTCGACGGGAAGGAACGCCGATACGGGAAGGAACGCCGATGCCGAAGGCCGTCTGGAACGGCACCGTCATCGCGGAGAGCGACGACACCGTGGTGGTGGAGGGCAACCACTACTTCCCACGGGCGTCCCTGCGGGACGACGTCCTGGTGGAGTCCGAGACCCGCACGGTCTGCCCGTGGAAGGGCGTGGCGTCGTACCATTCGCTCCGCCTCGACGGCGTCACCAGCACCGACGCCGTCTGGTACTACCCCGACCCGAAGCCCGCGGCGGAGCAGGTGCGTGGCCGTGTCGCGTTCTGGAAGGACGTCTCGGTCGCCGACTGACCGGCCCGCCCCCGCGACGTCGTGCCGCGGGGGCTACCGTGGCCCTGTGCTGCGCACCGCGACCAAGCCCCACTGGCTGGCTCTGCTGGTGCTCGCCCTGGGACTGGCCACGGGGATGGCGGCGCTCGGCCAGTGGCAGCTCGACAGGTTCCGGGAGAACAGCCGACGCCAGGCCGTCCAGGCGGCGACGTCCCGGCCGGCGGTGGAGCTCGGCAGCCTGCTGCGGGCCCGGCAGACGTTCACGAACGCGGACGCCGACCGCCCGGTGACGGCGGCGGGCCACTGGGACGCCGGGCGCCAGCTGGTCGTCGTCGACCGCTACCTGAACGGCGTCCGAGGCCTCTGGGTGCTCACTCCCCTGGTGCTGGACGACGGGTCCGCCGTGGCCGTCGTCCGCGGCTGGGTGCCGAGCGCGACGGACCCGGCGGCATCGCCGGGCGGGCTTCCCGGGGGGCCGGTGCACATCGCCGGGGTGCTCCGCCCCGGGGAACCGCCGGTCGACCACCCTCCGGGCGCGGGCAACGGCCTGCCCGCCGGGCAGCTGGACGGCGTGGACCTCACCCAGCTGGTGCAGCTGTGGCCGGAGAAGCTCGTCACCGGGTACGTCGTGCTCACCGACGCACAGCCGCCGGCGGGGGGTCCGACGCTCCGGCCGGTGCCGGCCACCGCGCCGTCCAACCAGGCCGTGGCCTGGCAGAACCTGTCCTATGCGGTCCAGTGGTTCGTGTTCGCCGGGTTCCTGCTCCTGCTGTGGTTCCGGTTGGTGCGGGACGACCATCGGGGCCGCCTGGCGGCCCGTGGCGCCGGCGATGATCGTGGTGACCACGGCCTTCGGGCCGAAGGCAACGGCATCGCCCGCACCGGACCCCCCGAACGTGCCGGACCCCCCGAACGCACCGAACGCACCGAGCGAGGAGCCAAGCTGTGACGTCGGCCCTGACCCGTTATCGAGTGATGGCGTACGCCACCGGCGTGTTCCTGCTGTTGCTCACCACCAATGTCATCCTCAAGTACGTCCTGCACACGGCGCACCTGGGGCCGTGGGTGGCGATCATGCACGGCTGGCTCTACCTGATCTATGTGATCGTCACCGTGGACCTGTGGTTCCGGACCCGGCTCGACGTGCTGCGGACGGTGCTCGTCGTCCTCGCCGGGACGATCCCCTTCATGTCGTTCGTCGCCGAGCGGTGGGTGCGCGCCCAGGTGGCGCCCCTCGTCGCCGGGGAGTCGGAGTCCCTGGCTCGGTAATCTGACGAGGTGAGCGACGCTCCCCTCCTCGGACCCACGCCCGCCCGGCCCGACCCCACCGCAGCCGAGCGGCTCGCCGAACGCGCCCACCGCCCGGTGCTGGTCGTCGACTACGGAGCGCAATACGCGCAACTCATCGCGCGACGCGTCCGTGAGGCCAGGGTCTACTCCGAGATCGTCCCGCACACGCTGCCCATCGCCGCGATGCTGGAGCGGAACCCGGCCGCGGTGATCCTCTCCGGCGGTCCGGCGAGCGTCTACGCCGAGGGCGCGCCCCAGGTCGATCCGGCCCTCTTCCGGGCCGGCGTCCCGGTGCTCGGCATCTGCTACGGCTTCCAGGCGATGGCCCGGGCTCTCGGCGGGGAGGTCACGCACACCGGCCTGGGGGAGTACGGCGGCACGTCGTTGCAGGCGAAACCGGACACGTCGACGCTCCTCGCCGGCCTGCCGGCCGAGCAGTCGGTCTGGATGTCGCACGGCGACAGCGTCACTGCCGCGCCGCCCGGCTTCGCGGTCACCGCTGCCACCGCGGGCGCCCCGGTCGCCGCCTTCGAGGACGACGCGAGGCGTCTCTACGGGGTCCAGTGGCACCCGGAGGTCAAGCACTCCGCGCACGGCCAGCGAGTGCTGGTCAACTTCCTCACCCGGGGGGCGGCGATCATCCCGGACTGGACCACCGGCAACGTCATCGAGGAGCAGGTCGCCCGCATCGCGAGGCAGATCGGGACCGGCCGGGTGATCTGTGCGCTCTCCGGCGGGGTGGACTCGGCGGTCGCGGCCGCTCTCGTGCAGCGCGCCGTCGGCGACCAGCTCACCTGCGTGTTCGTCGACCACGGCCTGCTGCGCGCGGGCGAGGCGGAACAGGTGGAGCGCGACTTCGTCGCGGCGACCGGAGTCCGTCTGAAGGTCGTGGACGCCGCGGACCGCTTCCTGGAGGCGCTGGCCGGGCTCACGGACCCCGAGGACAAGCGGAAAGTCATCGGGCGCGAGTTCATCCGGGTCTTCGAGGAGGCAGCCCGGCAGGTCGTGGTCGAGGCCGACGCCCACGGCGAGGAGGTGCGGTTCCTGGTGCAGGGCACGTTGTACCCCGACGTCGTGGAGTCCGGGGGAGGTGAGGGTGCGGCGAACATCAAGAGCCACCACAACGTCGGCGGCCTCCCCGACGACCTGCAGTTCGAACTCGTCGAACCGCTCCGCACGCTCTTCAAGGACGAGGTGCGAGCCGTCGGGAGGCTGCTGGGCCTGCCCGAGGCGATCGTCGCCCGTCAGCCGTTCCCCGGGCCCGGTCTCGGGATCCGGATCGTCGGTGAGGTGACCCGTCCCCGGCTCGACACGCTCCGCGTCGCGGATCTCATCGCCCGCCAGGAACTCACGGCCGCCGGCCTGGACGACGAGATCTGGCAGTGCCCGGTCGTGCTGCTCGCCGACGTCCGCTCGGTGGGGGTGCAGGGAGACGGCCGCACGTACGGCCACCCCGTGGTGCTGCGACCGGTCTCCAGCGAGGACGCGATGACCGCCGACTGGACGAGGCTGCCGTTCGACGTCCTGAGCCGGATCTCCACCCGGATCACGAACGAGGTCCCGGAGGTGAACCGGGTGGTGCTGGACGTCACCAGCAAGCCCCCCGGGACGATCGAGTGGGAGTGATCTCACCCACCGGCAGCGCCCGACCCCACCGTCAGGGTGACCCCGCCGCCGCAGGCCCGGACGACGTCCACCAGGTGCTCGTCGACACTCACCCGGGCGCCGTCCCAGACCACGCTGCGGGTGAGCCGTCCGTGGACGACCGCTCCCGCGCCCACGACGCTCCGCCCGCCCGAGGCGACGAGGTTGGCGCGCAGGTAGTCCGCGACCGTGCCGCAGTCGATCGCGGGCCCGTCGATGACCTGCAGGTCGAGCGCCGCCTGTTCGGCCTGGGCTCGCCACAGCACCTCGTACAGCCCGGACGGCGTCGGCGGCAGGTCACGGACGCGCCGCCACGGCAACAGCGCCGCGCCGACGTACCGGACGCCGCGGCCGTCCGGGAGCCGGAAGTCCGCGAGCCCCGGGGCCGGCGTGCTCGCGCCGTCCCCGGACGCCGGCACGACCACGCAGGCCAGCCGGCATCGTTCTCCGTCCCAGCCCTCGCTGAAGGTCAGGCCGCCACGCACCGTGACCCCTGCCGGGAGGAAGGCGTCGGCGTTCGTCACGAAGACGTCCCGGCCGTCGATCCAGTCGCGCAGCGCCCCGAGCGCCCCCGCCGTCCCCAGCGCCTCGGGCTGTTCCACGTTGACGTGGGCCCGCCCGGCGAGGTGTGCGGTGATCTGATCCGCGTGGTGGTGGGTGTTCACCGCCAGGTGCGCGGCACCGTCACCGCACCGTGCGGCGAGCCGCCGCAGCGCGAGGTCGAGCAGCGGGATCCCGCCGACCGGGCAGAGGGCCTTGGGCCGGAGGGCGGTGAGCGGGGCGAGCCGCGTGCCCGCCCCCGCGGCGAGGACGACCCCGGCGAGGGTGGCGGACATGGCGCGACCCTACCTCCCGCCGGGACCGTCACCCGTCGCCGGCGGTCTCGGCGCCCGAGAGGCGGCCATGCTGAGCGCCCGGCCTCCGGTAGCGGGCGAACACCTCGAACGCCTGGAAGGTCGGCTCGTCGAGCGGGCCGGCCTCCTCGAGCGTCAACCAGGACGCATGGGTGGCTTCGCTGCTCGCCCTCGCCTCCGGGCGGCCGGACGCCGGTACGTGGAAGAGGACGTCGACGCGGCGTGCTCCGGGTTCCACCACGACGCCGAACGGGAGCCCGACCTCGATAACCAGGCCGGTCTCCTCCCGAACCTCCCGGACGACCGCCTCGGCGGGGCTCTCGCCGCGGTTCACCAGGCCACCCGGGAGAGTCCACCCCCGGCGATGGTGTTGCCGGAGCAGCAGCACCCGCCGTGAGTCGGGCTCCGCGACGAAGCACAGCGCGCCCACCGTGTAGCTCGGGGCGAAGGCGTGCAGCAGGGCGAGCCGGAGGCGCCGCGGCAGTCGGCGGTACGTCCGCAGAGCGCTCCGGCGCAGCACGCCGGGGCGGTGCTGGGCGTCGGCCACGTCGGCAGCCTACGCAATCGGGCCGGCATGGCCGCCTGGCTTCGGCAGGTGTGGCTCGGGATTTTGGTCCCGGTTGGCGACCCCCTTCGCCGCCGTAGGTTCTGAGCCGTCGGGTGGTGGACCCCGGCGCGTGTGTGGTGATCTGTGCCTGCGCGGGACTCGATGTGCGGCGTCGAGCAGCAGGCCAAGAGCGGCCCGTGGTGGACCGGGCCGATCGAGGGCGGGAAGGGCTTCTCTTCCCGCCCTCCCGCTTTGGTCCCGAGGTCTCTCCACCCTCGTTCGCCCTCGTTCGCCGGATCCCGCTTCGTGAGATGGCGGAGCCGCTCCCGGCCGCGGTCGTGGCGGATATTGCTGGTGGATTGTGACCTGGTACACAGGCCGGGCCCGGTACGGTCACGGAGTGACCGTCGAGGTGTCGGCCGGGGCAGCATTCGCGGCCTGGAGCGCTCAACGGGTGGAGGTCTACGGCCTCGTTCCCGACGCTGACGGTCACCCGATGCTCGTGTCCGGCCCGACGCACCCCGGGCGCATCCCAGGCGTCGTCCTCGCTCACGGCGAGAACCCGCGGGACGCCGCGCTGCGGGCGATGAACCCTGCGCTCGGCTCGCACCTCGCCGAGCACTCGGTGACGGCCGAATCGCTCCGCGTGCGCCAGGTACTGTCCGACGTCCGCCCGCGGCCCGGCCACCCGGGACTGCACGTCCTGCGACTGGTGTTCGAGGTCGTCGGGGCCGGAGCTCACCCGGTGCTGCCCGCGGTGTCGTCCGATCCCGATCCCGGCCTCCTGTGCGAGCCCGCACCGGCTTGGGTGACCGACCCGGTGCCGGGGGGGCCGCCCCGCGTTCAGCGGCCCGCCGCCTACGCGGTCGTCGTCCGCGACCGGGAGGCCCTGCTGACCCGGGTGACGGGGCACGGAGTCTGGACCCTCCCTGGCGGCGGTATCGACCACGGTGAGCACCCCGACGACGCCGTTCGGCGGGAGACCTTCGAGGAGACCGGGTTGGACCTGCTGTCCGCCCGCCTCTTCGACGTGGACAGCCGGCACTTCACCGGCCGCAGCCCCGATCAGGTGACCGAGGACTTCCACGGGGTGCGGATCCTCTACCGGGGGACGGTCGACGACCGGCGACCCCCGGCGGTCCGGGAGATCGGCGGCAGCACCGACGCCGTGGCCTGGGTGCCACTCGATCGGTTGCCGGAGTTGCGGCTCGCGGAGTTCGCCCGGACCGCGTTGCTCGGCTCCTGGGGAGCGTGACGGGAGCGGGACGCCGCCGTCCGGCGCCGGCTGGGGCGACGGGTGTCTCGGGTTCGGGTGCGGACGGCGGTGGGACGAGGTCATGGCGATATCCTGCCCAGCCGCCGTGACCGCAGGCCTCCGACGGACGCCGGCTGTGGACAACGGGGCCAGGCACGCGGTGTGGACGGCTCGGTCGGTCCACACCGCGACGGCGAGGGCCGGCGCGAACGGGGTTCCGCTTGTCAGGGGCAGGACCTAGCGTCGGGGCATGACCGCGGAGCCGAAAGCTCAGGTCGAGGCGGAGCCCGGGCCGACCGGGGAGTTCGTCCGGCAGCCCAACAGGTTCACCGGGCGGATCACCCCGCGATCGGCGTCCGAGCCGGGCCGCGGGCCGGACGCCGATGGCCGTTGGCCGCTCGAGCCGGGCCGGTACCGGCTCGTGGTGTCCCTCGCCTGCCCGTGGCGCACCGATCCGTGATCGTACGCCGGTGGCTGGGCCTGGAGGCTGTCCTGCCGCTCGCGGTCGTGGATCCGGTGCGCGACGAGGGTGGCTGGCGCTTCTGGCTCCGCGACATCAACAACGGGGTGTACCGGGCTGGGTTCGCGACATCGCAGGAGGCCTACGGCCGGGCGTACGACGCCCTGTTCGCCCGGCTCGACGCGATCTCCGCCCGGCTGCGCACCCGCCGCTACCTGATGGGCCGCGCCGTCCCCGAGGCCGACGTCCGGCTGTTCACCGCGGCGCCCCGACTCGACCGGCGCGCCGCGGGCGGAGGTCTCAGGTGACGCGCGTCCCGCCGTGCCGGACG
>DATDMG010000365.1:0-3202 GCA_036518955.1 Kineosporiaceae bacterium
CGGCCACGCGGTCGAGGTCGGCGGTGGTCATGCCCGGGCGGACCTGCTCGCGCAGCAGGGCCAGGGTCTCCCCCACGACCAGGCCGGCCCGGCGCATGCGCCGGATCTGGTCCTCGGTCTTGGTGTCGAGGCGGTTGCGTCCGAACACGGGCTCAGGCGCCCAGCGCGGTCTCGAGGCGGGCGGTGACGGTGTCCACGTCACCCATGCCGTCCACCTGGCGCAGCAGCCCACGCTCGCGGTAGACCGCAGCCAGGGGCGCGGTCTCCTCGACGTAGACCTCCTGCCGGTGGCGGATGACCTCTTCGGTGTCGTCGGCGCGCCCCTCGAGCTCGGCCCGCTTGAGCAGCCGCGCCACGACCTCGTCGGTGTCGGCGGTCAGCTCGAGCACGGCGTCGAGCTGGTGCCCGTTCTCGGCGAGCATGGCGTCGAGCTCGGCCACCTGGGCCTGGGTGCGCGGGTAGCCGTCGAGCAGGAAGCCCTTGCCTGCGTCGTCCTGCAGCAGCCGGTCACGCACGATCGCGTTGGTCACCTCGTCGGGCACGTACTTGCCGGCCGCCAGGATCTCCTGCACCTGCTTGCCGAGCGCGGTGCCGTTCTTGATGTTGGAGCGGAAGATGTCGCCGGTCGAGATCGCCGGGATGCCCAGGCGCTCGGCGATCCGGGCAGCCTGGGTGCCCTTACCGGCACCGGGCGGGCCGAGGATGATGAGACGCATCAGCGGAGGAACCCTTCGGAGTGACGCTGCTGCAGCTGGGACTCGATCTGCTTCACCGTCTCCAGGCCGACACCCACGATGATCAGGATCGAGGTGCCCCCGAAGGGGAAGTTCTGGTCAGCGCCGACGAGGACGAAGGCGATGAGCGGGATCAGGGAGATGAGCCCCAGGTAGAGGGCGCCCGGCACGGTGATCCGGGTGAGGACGTAGTCGAGGTACTCGGCCGTGGGTCGCCCGGCCCGGATACCCGGGATGAAACCACCGTACTTCTTCATGTTGTCGGCGACTTCATCGGGGTTGAACGTGATGGACACGTAGAAGAACGTGAAGAACAGGATCAGCCCGACGTAGGCGAGCATGTAGATCGGGTGGTCACCGCGGGTGAGGTTCTGGTCCACCCAGGTCACCCAGCCCGGCGGCCGGCCGGTGCCGCGCTGGAACTGCGCGATCAGCGACGGCAGGGACAGCAGCGACGAGGCGAAGATGACCGGGATGACGCCGGCCATGTTGACCTTGAGCGGGATGTAGGTGGACGTGCCGCCGTACATCCGCCGCCCGATCATCCGCTTGGCGTACTGCACGGGGATGCGGCGCTGGGACTGCTCGACGAACACGACGGCGGCGATGATCACCAGGCCGAGCAGGATGACGATGATGAACTTGTCCCAGCCCTTGGTGCGCAGCGCCCACAGCGAGGTCGGGAAGCGGGCGGCGATCGAGGTGAAGATCAGCAGCGACATGCCGTTGCCGATGCCCCGGTCGGTGACGAGCTCACCAAGCCACATGATGACGCCGGTGCCGGCGGTCATCGTGAGCACCATGATGAGGATGGTGGGCAGGCTCTCGTCCGGCATGATGCTGGTGCACGAGGGCCCGAACAGCTGGCTGGGGTTGCGCGCGATGGTCACCAGCGTCGCGGACTGCAGGACCGCCAGGCCGATGGTGAGGTAGCGGGTGTACTGCGTCAGCTTGGCCGTGCCCGACTGACCCTCCTTCTTGAGGGTCTCGAAGCGCGGGATCACCACGGTGAGCAGCTGGATGATGATGCTCGAGGTGATGTAGGGCATGATCCCCAGCGCGAAGATCGACAGCTGGAGCAGCGCACCACCACTGAACAGGTTGACCAGCGAGAGCACACCGCTGGTCGAGGCGCCCTTGATGCAGCTCTGCACCTGGGTGTAGCTCACGCCCGGGGTCGGCACCAGTGAGCCGAGCCGGAACACCGCCATGATCGCCAACGTGAACAGGAGCTTCTTGCGCAGGTCCGGCGTCCTGAACGCGCGGGCGAAAGCGGTGAGCACTGGTCCTCCTGCGGGGCCACCCGTTGCGGCGGCCGGGTCATGGAACGAACGATCGGGAGGACGGGTCAGTCCCCCGGGTCACCGGGCGACATTACCGTCCTAGACAGCGCCCCGGGCTTCCGGGCCCACGGACCCGGCGCCCGGGGCGCTGACGACTAGCTTCAGTATGCGGTTGTTCGACCGGTTCGGTCAGGTCAGACCTCGGTCGCCGTACCGCCGGCGGCCTCGATCTTGTCCTTGGCCGAGGTCGAGAACTTCTGCACCGAGACGATCACCTTGACGGTGATCTCACCGGTGCCGAGGACCTTGACCGGCGCGCCCTTGCGGACGGCACCCTTGGCCACGAGGTCCTCGACCGTGATGTCGCCACCGTCGGGGTACAGCGCGGAGATGCGGTCGAGGTTCACGACCTGGTACTCCGTGCGGAAGGGGTTCTTGAAGCCACGAAGCTTGGGCAGCCGCATGTGCAGCGGCATCTGCCCACCCTCGAAGCGCTCCGGAACCTGGTAACGCGCCTTCGTGCCCTTGGTACCACGGCCAGCGGTCTTGCCCTTGCTGCCCTCACCACGACCCACGCGGGTCTTGGCGGTCTTGGCACCAGGAGCCGGGCGAAGGTGGTGCACCTTCAGCGCGGACGGGTCCTTGGCCATGATCAGTCAACCTCCTCGACGGCGACCAGGTGGGTCACCGTGCGGACCATCCCGCGGATCTCGGGGCGGTCCTCCTTGACGACGACGTCGCCGATGCGCTTCAGACCGAGGCTGCGCAGCGTGTCGCGCTGGTTCTGCTTGCCGCCGATCTCTGAACGGGTCTGGGTCACCTTCAGACGAGCCATCAGGCGTTCACCCCCGCGGCACGGGCGCGCAGCAGCGCGGCCGGGGCCACGTCCTCCAGCGGCAGGCCACGACGGGCCGCGACCGCCTCGGGGCGCTCGAGGCCCTGCAGGGCCTCGACCGTCGCGTGGACGATGTTGATGGCGTTGTCCGAGCCCAGGGACTTGGACAGCACGTCGTGGATGCCGGCGCACTCCAGCACCGCGCGCACCGGGCCACCGGCGATGACACCGGTACCGGGAGCGGCGGGACGGAGCATGACGACGCCTGCGGCGGCCTCACCCTGGACGGGGTGCGGGATGGTGCCCTGGATGCGCGGGACCTTGAAGAAGTTCTTCTTGGCCTCCTCGAC
>DATDMG010000366.1:0-4620 GCA_036518955.1 Kineosporiaceae bacterium
CGGCCACCCGGCCCCCGCGGCACGGGTGCCGGCCCCGCCCGTCCCCAGGGCGAGCGCGACCGCCGCGACCGCCGCGACCGCCGCGACCGCTCCGTCCGCTCCGCCCGCTACGTCCGCTCCGCCACTGACGCGGACGACGACCCGCACGAGCGCACGGACCTCGGCCACGACGTCCGGTCCGGCCTCGGCCGGTGCGGTACTCGTCGGGACGCCCGGCTACCCGGCCCCGGCGGTCCCGGTGCTCGCGATCTACCAACCCGACGCCGGTTCCCTGGAGGATTCCGACCGCAGGGCCCCCCTAGTGATCAACGAGGTGCGGCCGGGAGCCGGCACCGTCACCTCCGTCCTGGTCGAGTACGACGGCGGCACGCGCCAGGTGCATCCGCTGAACGACGTCAGCGGCCCCTACTACACGACCGTGGAGCCGCTGGAGAACGGCACCCGCTATACGTTCACGGTCCGGGTGTGCAACTCGTTCGGCATGTGCTCGGTGTCCGCGCCGGTGCGGTTCGTCCCCTACACCGTGCCGACGCTCGGACCGCTGCAGTCCACGGTGACCGCCGCGGGCGTCACCGTCCGGTGGCCCGCTCTCGGGCTCGGCGGTAACCCGCGCAGTTGGACGTGTCGGCTGACCGCCGACAGCCTTCCCTACGATGCGGTCGCCCCGCACCAGAAGGCGGTGGCCGTCGGCGGCGGCAGTGTGACCTGGAAACCGCAAGCGGCGAAGAACTACGTCACGCAGGAGATCTGTACCGACGGGGTGAAGACCGTCGTCGGGCCCGTCCTCGCCGTCCCGGTCGGCTGAATCCGGCGCGTCCGCGACGGGGTCCGGTGCGCCCTGGCCGGTCGCCGGCCGTCCGGTTTGTCGCGGTCGATGGATCCCTGTCGCTCCGGGGGAAGAATCTGGTTCCGCCTCCCGCCGCCGGAAATACTTCCGGTGCCGGTCGCCCGCGGATAGCGCGTCCGGCACTCCCTCCGAGTGTCGTGGAGCCTCGTCGTGTCGACATCTTTCGTGCCCGGGCGCCTCGTGCGTCACGCCGCGGTGCGGTGCACCACGCCGCGCCATGCGGCGGTGCGACGCACGACGGCGCCGCGCCGCGTCGTCCTCGCCACCGTCCTGGCCGCGCTGCTGGGGGGTGGCACGGTCACCATGGCCCAGGCCCGGACCACCCATCCGTACTGGCGGGGGCCCGCGCCGACCACGCGGAGCATCACCGCGCCCCGGGGCCCGTTCACCACCGCGACGGCGCGCATCGACGGCGACGGCGGCTTCGGGTCGGCCACCGTCTACTACCCGACGACGATCCGGCAGGGCACCTACGGCGTCGTCGCGATCGTTCCCGGGTTCATGGGGTACTGGTCCTGGATGGACTGGCTGGGGCCGCGACTGGCCTCGCACGGGTTCGTCGTCATCGGGGTCGACACCGACCTGCCGTGGGACCTTCCCGACGACCGGGGACAGCAGATCGAGGCCGCCGTGCGGGCGGTGCGCAAGGATCCGCGCATCGCCCGGGTGGGGGACTTCGACCGGGTGGCGCTGTCCGGGTGGTCGATGGGTGGGGGCGGCATTCTCGATGCCGCCGTCCGTCGCTCCTACCGGGCCCTGATCCCCATCGCCCCCTGGGAAACCGATAACCCATTCGCCAAGGTCACCACGCCGACCCTCATCATCGGCGGACAGTCGGACGCCGTGGCGCCCGACGCGTCGATGGCCATCCCCTTCTACGAGGCCCTCGGCGGCAAGAAGGCGTTCCTCGAACTGGCCCGTGCGGACCACTTCTTCACGACCGACCCCAGCGACACGCAGGCCGCCGCGATGATCGCCTGGTTGAAGCTCTACGTCGACGGCGACACCCGCTACACCTCGTTCATCTGCCCGCGGCCGGCCGTCGGCGGCGCGGCGATCAGCAGGTTCCGGAGCGCGTGCTGAGATGACGACGACCCAGATCCCGAAGGTGTTCGTCCCTGACCCGGCGTTCACGCCGTCCACGTCGCCGTCGGTGCCCGTGCCGCCCGACCCGGCGGCGACGCTCCGGATTCCGGTCGCGCCCGTCGCCCCCGTGACGGGCGGCAAGCCGCCCGTGACGGGCGGCAAGCCGCCGCGGTCGCGACGGCGCAAGGTCGCCCGGCGGGCCGTCGTCCTCGTCGTCCTCGCCGCGGCCACCGGCACCTGGGCGCTGACGGCCCCCGTGCCGGTGCTGGACTCCTACCTCACCCACAAGGTCACCGCCGAGATCGGCGGTCGGACGGTCTGCCCCGGAAGCACCGGCCCGGCGCCGCAGATCACCCTCGGCGGCGGCCGGTTGCTGCCGCAACTCCTGCACGACCGGTTGGCCGAGATCCGGTTGTCCGCGCCGGACATCCCGTTGGGGGGTGCCCGCCACACCGCGTTCTCGGCGTCCCTGGCGGGGGTCGGGCCGCTGCGCTCGGGGACGCCGCGGGCCGAGACGCTGACCGCCTCGATCACGACCGCGTTCGCCGACATGCCGCCGCCGCCGACCGGCCCGCACCCCACCTTCTCCCGGGCGGCCGACGGATCGCTGGCCATCAGCGTGGTGCCGGCGGCGAACCAGGCCAAGAAAGTGACCTCCGTGCTCTATCTCGAACTGCGGTTGCGCGGCGACAGCGTCGTGGCCGTGCCCCAACGGCTGCGCCTGTTCGGGCATGTGCTGTCCGCCCAGAAGGCCACCGAGATCGGAGGCGGCGCGCGGAGCCAGAAGCTGCCGGCGCTGCCCGCCGGGCTGCACTACACCGCGATCCGGCCGGAGCGCGACGGTCTGCACGTGACGCTCGGGGGCACCGTCACGACAGCGCTGTCCGCGCTGCCGACCCACGTCGGTGATCGGACCGTCTCGTACACGACCCGCAACGGCCTGCTGGGGATCGCCACCGCGATCCAGGTGCCCCCGATCATCGATGAACCACTGACGATCTTCACCGAACCCCTGCTGCAGGGGGACCGCCTCACCCTCGTTCCCCGGTCCGTGGAGATCCTCGGGTCCGACCGGCTGCCGGACGACCCGATCGCCGCGATCGTGCTGTCCCAGGTGAAGGCGGAGGATCTGACCCGCACGCTGCCGGCGCTGCCCGCGGGGGTGCGCTACACCTCGGTGGGCGTCGACGAGACCGGGGTGAAGGTCGGGGTCGGCGGCACCACCGTCCGGCCGCTGTCCGACCTGCCCGCACCGCCGGACGTCGCCCATGCCGTCTTCGGGGCCGAGGACGGACTGCTCACGGTGACCTCGCGCGGCATGTCGACGCATTCGGCGGCCAAGCCCGTCGTCCTCTACAGCGTTCCTACCGTCGTGGGCACCACGCTCGACCTGTCCCCCCGCACGCTGGAGTTGTTCGGCATCCGCTTCACCGCGGCCGAGGTCCTGCCCGAGATCAAGATCGAGAACACCTCCTATCCCTTGCAGAAGCTCGCGCCCGGCCTGTCCTACGCCGGCGTCGACGTCCTGCCGACCGCGTTGCGCATCAACCTCAAGGGGAGCGACGTGGCCCTCACGGCGGGACTGCTGGGAGGCGGCGGCTGCCGCTAGCCGGAGGTGGGGGGCGCTACCAGACGCCGGGGACCAGGCGGAACCTGACGTGCGCGGCGTACTCGGCGTAGCCGGGCAACCTCCGGTGAGGAACCGGTCCTCGCGGGCGCGTGTTACGACGGCTCAGCTCGGCCGCGCGCGGGGCGTGGGTGGAAGGCAGACGTGAAGTCCACGTCTCGCGGCAGGGCACGAGGCAGATCATCTGCTCGCGGGCCCGCTGCGGGCGTGGCCCGGACCGGCGTCCGGCGCCGGACACGCGGGCCGGTGCGCGGCTCACGTGAGGACCTGACCTGTCCGACAAGTCGTTCGCGAAACTGTGGAACTCAGGAGGGGTCGAGCTGAGCGACGATCGGCACGTCGAGCAGATCAGGGCTTCGGTGAGGGAATCGGCACGGCGATCGGATCCCTGCCGGCCGGGCCCGGGCGTCCTCGACGATCCGCTCGCTCCCGGCGGCGGTCATCGCCCAGGCCGACACCCCGTACCGGGCGGCGATCACCGCGATCGACGCGTAGGTCGCCCTGATCCAGGCCTGGGTCGATCCCTGCTACTCCTGCACCGACAGGTAGGCCACCCACAGCCCGGGAACGACGTCGCGCCCTCGGCGATCGAGTGGTGGATTCCGTCAAGACGATGGGCGTACCTTCCCGACCGACACCCTGAGGCCGGCCTGATCGAAGACCTTCGGTCCTCGGACCATCCTCAGGAAGGTACGCCCATCCACCCACCCACCCTGGCTGGGATGTCAGCCATGGATTCCGATCACGCTCTACTCGCCGTGCGCAAGGTGCACTTCCGGGACGGCGGCATGATTGCCCAGATCGAGCAGAAGGTCGTCAACGACCCCGCCTGCTGAGATCGCCCACGCCGCCGCGACCGGCCCTGCTGAGATCCCCATGAGCGCCGCGACCGGCCCTGCTGAGATCCCCATGAGCGCCACGACCGGCCCTGCTGAGATCCCCATGAGCGCCACCCAGAAGGGCGAGCTCGTCGTCCGTCAGAATGAGCATGTCGATGTTGTCCATGGCGATGCCTTTCTCGATCTGATGCGCGGCAATCACGGCGGCCGCTGCCCTCCGG
>DATDMG010000367.1:0-3197 GCA_036518955.1 Kineosporiaceae bacterium
CCGGAGGGCAGCGGCCGCCGTGATTGCCGCGCATCAGATCGAGAAAGGCATCGCCATGGACAACATCGACATGCTCATTCTGACGGACGACGAGCTCGCCCTTCTGGGTGGCGCTCATGGGGATCTCAGCAGGGCCGGTCGCGGCGGCGTGGGCGATCTCAGCAGGCGGGGTCGTTGACGACCTTCTGCTCGACCAAGACCGCCTAAGGGTTCACGCTGCCTCGGGGTCACTCTGCACGCGGAGTACCACATCCACTGACGGAGTGGCGCCTCCTCGATCCGGCCATCAGGATGCGGAGGACCAGGTCCGGAGCCGCGTCGGTGACCACCCCGAGCGAGCCAGGGGGCGGGCGACGGCCCGCGCCCGCCGGGACGGGCGGGGGCGCGCCCGGTCAGTTCGCGACGGTGGCGGCCGTCCCGAACCGACCGGGTGGGTCGTGCCGGACCTCGGACGGAGCGGAGGCGTAACCGCCGTTCGCGCTCTCGAGGGCTGCGGCGATCACGGACAGGAGAGCGTCAAGGGCGGGCGGCCCGGCACCATTGCGCCCGGCACCGACGCCGTGGTCGAGGGGTGGCCGACCGAGGCGGCGCTGTGCCTGGCTCACCAGGTGCTCACCGATCAGGCGGGTCACGGCCGGGCGGGAGACGACGTCGTCCCGTGATCTCGCCCGGTGCAGCGCCGTCGCCGCGCCGACGACCGCGACGGCTCCCACCGCCGCGAGCGAGACCCCTCGCGGCATCCCCCGCCACTGAAACGCCGCCACCGTCCCGCCCGGCCGCGTCCACCCACCAGCGCGCAGCGTGACCGCGCCGGTCCGCATCCACCTGCCCTGGGGCACCGCCGCATCATCCGGACGGACCGTACCGCCCGGACGGGGCACGTCTCCCGGACGGGCCGCCCTTCGGCCCGCGAGGACGGCGGCACCCCGCGGCGCCGTGCCCGCCGGCACCCCGGCCTCCGCGGCCGCTGGGCCGGGGGGCAGCGGATCCGCCGCCAGGATTCTCCGATGCAGCCCGACCCCGAGCACACCGCCATAGATCAGGTGACCCGCCAACGACAGGCCGATCGACGTGGGTGTCAGCGGGAAGAGCATCTTGGCGCCGCGCGAGGTCAGCGCGACCGTCGCGAGCAGGCCGCTCCAGATGAACACCCCATAGGCAATCCCGAGCTGGATCGGCCGCCGGGACAGCCACGGGTATTGCCAGACACCGATCAGCCCGCACGCGGTGAAGAAGGCCAGGCCGATACCGCCGCCGTCACCGAGGTACCGCCAGGCGTATCCTGCGACGATGTTCGAGCCGCCCCGGCCGTCGATCCAGCCCCCGAGCCGAGGGATGAAGTCCGGCCAGATTCCGGAGAACACCAACGGCAGTCGCATGGTGTCGTACGCGGTCACGGCGGCCAGCCCGTACAGGAAGCCGTGGGCCGCCCAACGGCCCTCGAGAGACCCGTGCAACGCGATGACCAGGGCGGCCACCGTGAAGGGCAGCACCAGATCGCGGGCGGACGCGCCGATCGGCAGGACCCCGGCAATGTGGAGCGGTATGGACAGCACCGGCAGCGCCCCTGCCACCACCAGGGTCGTGGCCCGTACCACCGCCTCCGGGCGAAGCCGAATACGCAAGGATTCGGGAAACCAGCTGGGAACGCTCTGTTGCCCGAAAATCCTTGGCCCGATCAGGCCACCTTCTAGCGTCACCATGACCCTTCCTTCCCGTGACGATTGCCGATCGACCCCTGCCCCGCGGGAGAATTGCCTTATCCATCAACGCTCGAGGTCTTCCGGTGCGCCGATGATGGCGCACCGGACGGGGAAAGAAACACCGTGAACGGCAGGCGCGAAAGTCGCTCTGACAAGTGATTCCGGGCGCCCACTGGGCCAACTTGCTGGGGTGTGGCGCTTCTCCGCTTTCCCCTCGTTGCCCGACCGAAACTTATCCGCGTAGTCTTAAATGAGGATCATTGGCAGCTGTGCGACAGGTCATCGCAAGGTCAACTCGACCATGGATCCGGTGGCCGGGCTCGGGCGCGTCCTCGGGTCACGGCGAGTTCAAAGGCACGAGAACCCCTCCTGACCTGCATATTCGTGGTCCCGTTGGACGGCGTTGAGCGTGTCGGACCTGCTGGCCGAAATCCGCGCCCGACTCCACGCAGGTCTTTCCCGAGGAACTCCACGAGGTGACCACCGCGCCGTGGCGCGCCGCGGCAGGGTGGGCGTACCTTCCTGAGGATGGTCCGAGGACCGAAGGTCTTCGATCAGGCCGGCCTCAGAGCCTGCTGGTAAAGGTAAAGGTCAGCCAATCGGGGGCCGACCCTGGCGGTTCGTTACGGTTTGGGATCTGGTGGGCGTGTCGTCCAAGCATGGGGCGGGTCCTTGGTAGTGGATCAGTTGTCTACGCCGTCCACGCCAAGAACCCGCCGATGCCTGTCTACCGTGCCCTTGCCGAGCGCGCCACCACTGCCTGCCCGGGGTGCTGGTGCCGTGACCGTGTCCGTTCCTACCCATCGGATCTCACCGACGCCGAGTGGAAGGTACTGCGCCCTCGGGCGGTGGAGGTGATGGCCGAACTGAAGCGCGCGACAGGGCGGCCGATGGTGCACGACCTGCGGGCGATGATGGACGCGATCGCCTACGTGGTGCGGAACGGGATCGAGTGGCGGGCCCTGCCGGTGGATTTCCCGCCGCACGAGGCGGTGTACGCGTTCTTCCAGCGGTGGGCCGACAAGGGCCTGCCCGCCCGGCTGACCGGGCGACTGCGGGAGGCACTGCGCGAGCGGGTCGGACGTGACCGGCAGCCGTCGGCGGCGATCGTGGACTCCCAGTCGGTCAAGGCCACGGACACCGTCGGGGCTGCCACCAGGGGTTTTGACAGCGGGAAGAAGATCAATGGCCGCAAGCGGCACGTCGCGGTCGACGTCGAGGGATTCGGCCTGGCGGTCGTGGTCACCGCGGCGAACGTCGGAGACCGGATGGGCGCCAAGCTCCTGCTGATCCAATTGCTGAACCTGTGCACCCGGCTGCGGATCGTGTGGGCCGACTCCGGGTACGACGGCGCACCCCTTGCGTCCTGGGCCCGCAGCGTCGCCGCCGTGACCCTGCAGGTGATCAAGCGGACTGAAGCGCACGCCTTCAAGGTGGTGCCCCGCCGGTGGGTGGTCGAGCGGACGTTCGGCTGGCTGCTGCGCTACAGGCGAC
>DATDMG010000368.1:0-8315 GCA_036518955.1 Kineosporiaceae bacterium
GTCGTACTGTTGTCCACAGGTCGGGCGGTTGCCGGTCATTCTGTCGGTGGCGACCTCTAGCGTCAGCGGTGATGACAACGAGCAGAGCACGTTCCGGCAAACCCACCACCGCGCGGCCATCAGCGCCGACCGCCCGTTCCCGAGGTGACAGCATGCCCGCACCCGCAGACCGCGAGAAGGCGCTCGAGGCCGCACTCGCTCAGATCGACCGCCAGTTCGGCAAGGGGTCGGTGATGCGCCTCGGGGAGGACGTCCGCCCTCCGATCGAGGTGATTCCTACCGGCTCGATAGCACTCGACGTGGCGCTCGGCATCGGCGGCCTGCCCCGGGGCAGGGTGGTCGAGGTGTTCGGCCCCGAGTCGTCCGGCAAGACGACGGTGGCTCTGCACGCAGTGGCGAACGCCCAGCGTGCGGGTGGTATCGCGGCGTTCATCGACGCCGAGCACGCCCTCGACCCCGAGTACGCCAAGAAGTTGGGGGTCGACACCGACGCGCTCCTGGTGAGCCAACCCGACACCGGGGAGCAGGCGCTCGAGATCGCCGACATGCTGATCCGCTCCGGGGCGCTGGACATCATCGTCATCGACTCGGTGGCAGCCCTCGTGCCCCGCGCCGAGATCGAGGGCGAGATGGGTGACAACCATGTCGGCCTCCAGGCCCGGCTGATGTCGCAAGCCCTGCGTAAGATCACTGGTGCGCTGAACACCGCGGGTACCACAGCTGTCTTCATCAACCAGCTCCGGGAGAAGATCGGCGTGATGTTCGGCAGCCCTGAGACGACGACGGGAGGTCGCGCCCTGAAGTTCTACGCGTCCGTCCGGCTCGACGTCCGCCGGATCGAGACGCTGAAGGACGGCTCGGAGCCGGTGGGGTCGCGCACCCGGGTCAAGGTCGTCAAGAACAAGGTCAGCCCGCCGTTCAAGCAGGCAGAGTTCGACATCCTGTACGGGATCGGAATCTCGCGCGAGGGCGGCTTGATCGACATGGGTGTGGAGCAGGGCATCGTCCGCAAGTCCGGTGCCTGGTACACGTACGAAGGTGATCAGCTCGGTCAGGGCAAGGAGAACGCCCGCAACTTCCTCCGGGACAACCCCGACCTGGCCAACGAGATCGAGAAGCGCATCAAGGAGAAGCTCGGGGTCGGTCCGAGGGTCGACGCTCCGGCCACTGCGGACGTCGACTTCTGAAAGAGTCTGCTTGCCACTGCCGGCGCTCCAGGGTCGGCCGTGCCGGGCCTCGCGGGCGTGTGAGGGCGGGGCGGTGTACCTGGCACCTGAGCGGGTGGCCGCGCGCAGGTGCCAGGCCGGTCGCGGGAGGCCTGAGGAGGGCAGGATGTCGATGGGGAGGCGATACCGCGCCGAAAGGGTCGGCCGGCATGCCGCCGAGGGAGGGGCCGACGGGCCCGTTCCCGGTTCGGCCGTCGGTGGTGCGGCGGACGCCGACTCCGAGGAGTTGGCACGCGCCATCGCCCTGCACCAACTCGCGATGGCGGCCCGCACCCGGGCCCAGCTGGCCGACGCGTTGGCCCGTCGGAGCATTCCGGACGACGTGGCCGCGCGGGTTCTCGACAGGTTCGAAGAGGTCCAGCTCGTCGACGACAGGGAGTTCGCCCGCCGGTGGGTGCAGAGCCGGCATGTCGGTCGTGCGCTGGCCCGCCGCGCCCTGAGCTACGAGTTGCGGCAGCGAGGGGTGGCTGACGACACCGTCCGCGAGGCGGTCGACGCCGTTGACGACGACGACGAGCTGGAGGCCGCTCGCGAGCTGGTTCGACGTCGATGGCCGGCCATGCGCGGCGACGACCCGGTGCGACGCGCCCGCCGGCTCGCCGGGATGCTCGCCCGCAAGGGATACCCCACGGGCATCGCCTTCCGGGCCATCCGCGACGTCACCGGCTCGGAGTCCTCGAGCGCGGACCTCGAGGACTGGCCGGTCGATCCGGAGTGACTGGCCCGCCCGGCGCGATCCGAGTGGGAACGCCTCCCGACGCCCGCGTCGGCGGGCGTTTCGCGTGGGCTCTCGCGGGGTTGGCTCCCTGGCTGGCCGGGGTGACGGTCATGTCGGTTTCATCCTGCTCTGGGCAGCGGTGTCGGAGTGCTGCTCGAAGGCCGGTAGGGGCCGAGCCTCGACGACAGCCAATCGCTCACCGCGCCGGCCAGGTCTCGGTGCCAATCGCCCGGCATCCGCACCATCGTCCACGAGCCGGCGGGCGGCAACGCGGAGCCGGACTCCGTGGCGGCTGGGTCGGGCCAGGTGGTGGGTTGAGGCGCAAAGGCGTCGTCGGTACGAGGAAGGACGAGGACCTGGTGGTCCCGCCCCGGAGAGGTGGCGAGCGCGTCATGCAGGAGCTGGGCGTTCGGCCAGGCGGGGGTCGCAGGATCGTCCTCCCCGTACACCCCGAGGACGGGGCAGCGCACCGAGCCCAACAGGGTGGGCGGGTGGTAGTCGGCGAGGGTGGCGAACGCCGTCAGCTCGCTCGCCGAGTGCCCGGGCAGCCAGCTGTACCACCCCGCTGTCCGGCACGGACCTTCTGCGGCCAGGACGGCGCCTGGATCCTCCCCCTGGCTGAGTCGACGGATGCGCTCCGCGAGGATCAGTTGGGCCAGGGCGACTTCCTCCGGGGCGAAGCCGCGGGCGTGCAGCCGTTGCCCGAGCCGAGTCACCTCCTGCGCGGGTGCGCCACCACAGGGTGCGGCGAGCAGTGCAACCGCGGCGATCTGCGACGAGAGCGCGGCCC
The DNA here is from genome assembly GCA_036518955.1 of Kineosporiaceae bacterium. Classification (GTDB taxonomy): domain Bacteria; phylum Actinomycetota; class Actinomycetes; order Actinomycetales; family Kineosporiaceae; genus DATDMG01. Next base: position 2,735 of record DATDMG010000368.1, read on the forward strand.
CGAGCGCCGCCGCCCAGCACCCCGTGTCACTCCCGATCACGGCGATGCGTTCCGGGGAGACGTCGCGGATGGTCTGCAGGAACTTCACGGCGGAGACGAGCTCGAGAGTCCGCTCGTCCGGGGCCTGCCAGTGGCGGATGCCCGCCGTGCTGCCCCATCCGGGGCTGTCCCAGCTCAGCACGGCCAGCCCGTACCAGGCGAGGGTCTGAACCCACCGACCCCTGTCCCGAGGCCCGCTCCGACCGCCCATGAGCACTACTGCAGGGTGGGGTCCGAGCCAGGCAGGGATGGTCAGGTCGGCGTCCAACGGACCCGAGGCGCCGACGAAGGACACCCGGTGCCGAACCGCCTCGAAGCTCATCTGACCGCCCCCTTTCGCGCCGGAGCAGTTGGCGAGGTGCTCTTCAGTCCCTGTCGACACGCTGTACGAGCAGAACGCGTCGTGAGCAGCCCGGGTTACGGTTCGTCAGGACACGGCAGCGGGCCGGCGCGGTGAACCATCACCCGAGTTGCTTGCCGGCCGACGTGCATCTTCGGGTGGATCCGCGGGTACCAGGGCGGTGCCGGGGCGATGTCACCTGGGACACGGCGTCGCCACCGCACTCCCGCCGGGCCGAAACGCGGCCGCCTCGCCGGTCACAGACGTCCACGTGGGTTCACGACGTGTTTACAGCTGGCGCCTCAGGGGTTACACCTCGGACACCCAGCGGGGCGATGCGTTTCCTAATGTTCTCTGTCAATCGGCAGGTACTGGCGCGGGCGCAGGGACCTGTGGCGCTCCGACTCGAGACGAGGTCGGTCATGAGTACCCCGGCGGGAACCGCCACCACCTACGCCGCGCGCGATCACGCACGCGTCCGGGCCGGTGCGTCGGCGGACGCCATGCCCTATCTGCCGCCCTCGACCTACCCGGAACCCGCACCCGACGTTCCGGTCACCCACCTCCGCCGGGCCCGGACCGCGGCCGGCGACGCGTACACCGACGCGGCGGCCTGCCGTGCCCTGACCAGCGCGGCCGGAGGTGCTGCGTGACCAGCGTGACCGCCCGGGGCGTCGTCCTGGGCCTCCGCGACCGCGTGCGCGACGCCTACCGGCGCATCGAGGAGGTCGACCGTCCGGAGATCTGGATCAGCCTCCGGCCCGAGCCGGAGGTGCTGCTCGAGGCGGAGGCGGTCCAGGCCAGGGTGCGAGCCGGGGAGGACCTCCCGTTGGCCGGCCTGCTGGTGGCCGTCAAGGGCAACATCGACGTCGCCGGACTGCCGACCACCGCCGGCTGTCCCGGGTACGGGTACCTGCCGGCGGACCATGCGCCCGTCGTCGCCCGCATCGTGGCGGCCGGCGGGCTCGTCCTGGGGGTCACGAACCTCGACCAGTTCGCCACCGGGCTCGTCGGGACCCGCAGCCCCTACGGACGGGTGCGGGACGCGCGACGTCCCGCGTACGTGTCCGGCGGGTCGAGCTCCGGCTCGGCCGTGGCGGTCGCCCTGGCCCTGGTCGATGTCGCGCTCGGGACGGACACCGCCGGGTCGGGGCGCGTCCCGGCGGCGTTCGGCGGGATCGTCGGCCTGAAGCCGACCCGCGGGCTGCTGCCGACTCGGGGAGTCGTCCCGGCGTGCCGCGAGCTCGATTGCGTCAGCGTGTTCGCCCGGGACGTCGGCACCGCTCGGGCGGTCGCCGCGGTCGCGGCCGGCCCTGACCCTGCGGATCCCGCCAGTCGGCCATGGCCGGCCGACGCGCCGTTGGCCGCGCCCCCGCGGCCGCGGGTCGGCGTCCCTGGCGTCGCCGACCTGGGCCCGCTCGGCAGTGCCGGCCGCGCCGCGTTCGCCGCGGCGGTCGCCCGGCTCGCGGTGGCCGGTGCCGAGCTCGTCCCGGTCTCCCTCGCGCCGTTCGTCGCGGCGGGGGCGATGCTCTACGGCGGTGCCTTCGTCGCCCAGCGGTACGCCGCCGTCGGTGCCTGGCTCGAGGCCCATCGCACCGACCCGGACGTCGACCCGACCGTCGCCGGAATCGTGCTGGCGGCCGCATCGGTGCCGGCCCACCGGCTGGTCAGCGAGACCGAGGCGCTGGACCGGCTGCGGCTGGAGGTCCGCGCGGTGTTCGCCGGGGTGGACGGCCTGCTGGTGCCGACGGTGCCGCACCAACCGACGATCGCCGAGGTCGCCGCCGACCCGGTGGGCGCGAACGCCCGGCTCGGCCTGTGGAGCACCTGCGCCAACCTGCTCGACCTCGCCGCCGTCGCGGTGCCGGCGGGCGAGGCGGACGGCGGGTGCTTCGGCGTGACGGTGTACGCGCCCGCGTTCGCGGACGCGGTGGCGGCCGACCTTGCCGCACTGCTCCAGACCCCGGACGTCGGGATCGAGCCGCCGCCCGGGCCGCGCTGGGGTCCGGACGGCGTGGACCTCGTCGTCCTCGGCGCGCACATGACCGGCCTGCCGCTGAACGAGCAACTGACCCGGGTGGGGGCCCGGTTGGACCGGGAGATCCGCACGGCGCCCTGCTACCGGCTCGTCGCCCTGGGCGGGGAGCCGCCCCGCCCCGGGCTGCTCAGGGCGACTGACGGCGACGGCGCTTCGGTCTTCGGCGAGCTGTGGCAGGTGCCGCCGGCCGGGCTGGCGGCGCTGCTGGCGGCGCTGCCCCGGCCGATGGCGCTGGGCCCGGTGGATCTCGATGACGGCACCACCCGGCCCGGCTTCCTGTGCCAGCTCGGCGCCGACGATCCCGCGACCGACATCACTCGTCACGGCGGTTGGCGCGCCTACCTTGCCTGTCTGTCGTGACAGTGCAGCGAAAGGAGTCTGCCGTGGCCGTCACGGACGCAGGGGAGCAGCCGGTGCCGCCGACCGCACCGACCGCTCGCGGCCCGGATCAGCGGTCTGAGGGAGAGGTTCCGTGGCAGTGGGTGCCTGGTCCGGGCCGTTCGCGGGCCCCGGGGTGACCGCGGCCCGGGGTGACCGCGGCCCGGTTCTCGGACGCTGGTGCTGCCCAGCCGCGCATGACGCTGGGTGATGCCTTCACCACCTGATGCCGTTTCGCCCGTCGCGCGCGGTCGATCTGGTCCAATGGTCGAGGGAGGCGAACGGCGTGGTGAGATCCGTCGTTCGGCGGATCTTCAGCCGAGGTCGCCGCAGCGAGCTGCTCGATGGCCCCGGGGCGGTGCGGTCCTGCGGTGTCGACTGTGGTTCCATCTCCCCGGACGGCCCAGGTCCGCGGCAGGCGGCATGATCAAGAAGGATGGGTTCGGTGGGTACAGGGGTGGGCGGAGGTCGCCGGCCGGATGCGCGACCGGCAGCACGGCGACTCCTCCGACGGACGGTCGCCGTGCTGCTGCTCGCCCTGGCCGGCTGCTCGTCGTCCGCGGCCCACCGATCCGGGGCAACCGGGTCTGGGGCCTCACCGTCGACGTCCGTGGCGAAGTCGCCGTCGGTGCAGGTCGGAACCTCGGGACCGGTCTCCTACCTCACGCCCGTGCAGCTCACCGTCACCAACGGCTCGATCACGTCCGTCCAGGTGAGCACGACTCCCGACGCTGTCCAACTGGATGGCTCGGTGTCTGCCGACGGGTTGTCCTGGGTATCGGGCAGGCCTCCCAAGCCGGCGACGTCCTACCGGGCGGTGGTGTCGGTCAAGGACGGCGCGGGCACGGTGACCAGTCAAACCGTCGTGTTCACGGCGGCGCAGGTGCCGGACGACAAGCGGCTGGCCTTCAGTGTGACCCCGGACGACGGCCAGAGGGTCGGCATCGGGCAGCCGGTGGCCATCCGGTTCCAGACGCCGGTCACCAAGCGTGCGGACCTGGAGCGGGTGATGCAGGTCCAGGCGACGGCACCCAACGGGCAGGCCGTTACCGGGAGCTGGCACTGGGTGAACAGCCAGGAGGTGCACTGGCGGCCGGAGGAGTTCTGGACGCCGGGCACCACGGTCAGGCTCGAGATGAAGATCGCGGGAGTGCAGGCGTCGACGAACCGCTTCGGGCGTAAGGACTACGTCGAGACCTTTACCGTCGGTGAGTCGCACGTCACCAAGGTCGACGCCACCCAGCACCGGGTGCTCGTCTACCGCGACGGCAAGCTCGTCGACAACTGGCCGAGCGGAACCGGCCGACCCGGGCTGGAGACCTACAGCGGCACCTACATCGTGCTGGGCAAGGCGCCGATGGTGGAGATGGATTCCTGCAGCGCTCGCATCACCTGCGACAAGAAGGATCCGGACTACTACGACGAGAAGGAGTACTGGGCCACCCGGATCACCGCCTCGGGCACGTTCCTGCACGCGGCCGGTTGGGACGGCCAGCTCGGCCGGGCGAACGTCTCGCACGGGTGCGTCCACCTCTCCGACGCCAACGCCAAGGAGTTCTACGACCACGCCGTGATCGGTGACGTGGTCACCGTCGTCAACTCCGGGCGCGGTCCCCAGGAGCGCATCGCCACCCAGGATCCCGGCCTGATCGACTGGAACCTGTCCTGGTCCGCCTGGACGGCGGGCTCGGCGCTGAAGTGACGGCGGTCCTCGGCCTTCGCCGTCACCCGAGCCCGGGATCGGCCGGGAGACCGGGTCGGCGGGCGAACCGTACCTGCTCCACGTCAGGTCACGTCGACCATCTGGTAGCCGGCGGTGCCGCCGATCGCGGCGCCGGCACGCGGTGGCGCCCTTCGAGCAGGGCCCGGCCCGCGGGGTCGAGCCGTACCCTGGACCTGCCATGACCGATGCATCCCACACCCCGGCCGACCGCCTCGCTCCCCGCACCTACCAGGTGCGCACCTTCGGCTGCCAGATGAACGTGCACGACTCCGAGCGCCTCGCCGGCACGCTGGAGGCGGCCGGTTACATTCGCGTCACCGACGGTGCCGAGCCCGACGTGGTGGTCCTGAACACGTGCGCCGTCCGGGAGAACGCCGACAACAAGCTGTACGGCAACCTCGGTCACCTCGCCCCGGTGAAGGCCCGGCGTCCGGGCATGCAGATCGCGGTGGGCGGCTGTCTGGCGCAGAAGGACCGGGCGACGATCGTCCGCCGGGCGCCCTGGGTCGATGTCGTCTTCGGCACCCACAACCTGGGCTCCCTCCCCGCGCTGCTCGACCGGGCCCGGCACAACGCCGAGGCCCAGGTCGAGATCCTGGAGTCGCTCGAGGTGTTCCCGTCGACGCTCCCGGCACGCCGGGAGTCCGCCTACGCCGCGTGGGTGTCCATCAGCGTCGGCTGCAACAACACCTGCACGTTCTGCATCGTGCCGACCCTGCGTGGCCGGGAGCGGGACCGCCGGCCCGGTGACGTCCTCGCCGAGATCGAGGCGATGGTCGCCGAGGGCGTGATCGAGGTGACCCTGCTCGGGCAGAACGTCAACACCTATGGTGTCGAGTTCGGTGACCGTGGTGCGTTCGCCAAGCTGCTGCGCTCCTGCGGGGGGATCGAGGGCCTGGAACGGGTGCGTTTCACCAGCCCGCACCCGGCGGCGTTCACCGACGACGTCGTCGCAGCGATGGCGCAGACCGCGAACGTCATGCCGCAACTGCACATGCCGCTGCAGTCGGGGTCGGACGCGGTGCTCCGGGTGATGCGGCGCTCCTACCGGGCGAGCCGGTTC
>DATDMG010000369.1:0-2129 GCA_036518955.1 Kineosporiaceae bacterium
GGCGGCCAGGCTGCGCCGCAGCTCGGCCAAGGCCCGTCGTGCAGCGGGGGCGCGGTGGTCACCGTCGTCGATGGCTCGCTGGAGCTGGTACAGGCTGGCGACGAACTCCCCCCGCGGGGTGAGCCGGCGTTCGTCCGGTGGGTCGGGTCGCTCGCTGAGCGGCCCGTCAGGTGGCCCGGACGGCTGCTCGGTGGGGGAGGCGGCCGGGACGGCGGTCATGCGATCTCTCCCTCGGGTGCGAAGCGGGGCACGTAGCCGTGGAAGCGGCGCAACAGCCCGTCCAGCTCGGTGTGGAAACGGTTCAGACAGCGGGCAACGACGAGGGTCTGCCGGGCGTTGCGGGGTTGCGCCGCCCGCGTGTCCGCCGGCGTGCGTGCCGCGCGCCCGACCGCGTCGGCCCACGCCTGCGTCACCGGCACGACGGACACCCCCGTCTGCAGGGCCGACGCCAGTCCCCGCAGGAAGACGTCGAACGGGTCGGGCAACGCGGGCCAATATCCCGAGTCCAACCACAAGCGTGGTGCGCGGTCAGGGTCGGCGTGCATGCTGTCGCGGAAGTCCCGCTCGAACCGGGTCAGAGCCGACCCCGCGCCGTCCGCAAGGGCGACCGCATGCCCGATGATCGCGCCCACGGAATCGCTTCGAGCACGCAGAAGGGCCACCGGCGCCGAGATCGTCTGCTCGAACCAAGCGGTGATGGTCCCGCCACCAGACCTGTCCAGCTGCTGACCGAACACCCGCAGCGTGTAGACGGCGTGCTCGTCGACCGCGCCGTCATCCATCCGGCGCGCCAGCTCCCGCAGCGCAGACGGGCGTTGGTGGCGCTCGTCCTCCGGCAACAGGAACTCCTCGGTGTGCCGCCAGACACCGCGATGACGTTCCAGGTAGACCGCCGTCATCGGGACCGGCTTCTTCTTCCCATAGGTGCGAGGACCGCCGCCGAAGGCAGCCATGTGCTCCACGTCCAGCAGAGGCGAGACCCTCTCCCCCGTCGCGATGGGACGACGCAAGGTGGTCCCCGGGGTCACGACCACACCGTCGACGACGGTCCGCCCGTCCTCGACCCGCTGGTGCAGCAGCACGCGCCGCGACGACCAGGTCAGCACGTCCGTCCAGCCACGGGCGAACCGTTCCTTCGGCTTGGCGTCCGGCGCGGTGGACCGTTCCCAGACCGGAACGTCGTCCGCCCGCGTGCCCAGCGGCCGTTCTCGCTCAGGCGCATACGGCAGCAGGTTCAGCAGAAGGGTCTCCTTCAGGTTCGCGCCCTCCACCAGCACACACCCGAAACGGTTGAGCAACCCCGACTCCGACGACCGAGCCCCGCCAGGAACGGGAGTCTTCAAGCCGCCCGTGTCGTAGGCCTGAAGCGTGACCAGCCAGCGCGCGGCCTCCGCCGGCTCCACGGTCAGGACGTCCCCCGCAGTGGTGTGGTCGAACAACGTGACGTTGTTCCCCGTCACCCGGTGCGGGACCAGCACCGCCACCCCAGCCGGGGCCAGCGCCCCCAACTGCGGACACTGCAGGAACGGCCGCTCCGCATCGAACAGATCGAACCGGTCAGCGAACTCGCTCAGATACGCCATCAACGGCTGCTCAGGCAACCGGTCCGCCGACCACAGCCTCTCCCACTCCCGAGTGCCCGCACACCGGTACACCCGATGCATGATCGCCAGCAGCAGCCGGTACAACGCGATCGTCTGTGGCGGGGTGTCCCCGACCAGGCGGCGGATCCGGTGAGCCTGTTCCAGCAGGTCCCGCAGGCTGACCAGCTCACCCGTCGCACCAGGCCGGTCCAACCACACCGGCCGCAGCCACGGCCTGCTCACCAGATCGAATGTCGACGCTGACATACTCTGCCAAGACTCCTTGTCGCGATCCGCCGATGGGGATGGATCCCCACCGATCGTGGGGGTGGTCCTGCTAGTAGTCGAGAAGCACAGGATCCCCATGCACATGGGGGTGTGGGGCCGGGCGGCGACGCCCGGCCCCACCGATCACGCTGCAGCAGCCCGCATGATGATCACAATCATGATCACCAAGGTCACTGTTCGTACCGCCCGGCCCATGAGCACACTCAGCTCCTCTGCATCAATGACGATCTTCATCGTGACTCCCTTCGCTAATCCTTG
>DATDMG010000370.1:0-5944 GCA_036518955.1 Kineosporiaceae bacterium
AGCGCCGCCAGCGGCAGGCCGCGGCGACGCCGGAGGAGCCGGTCGGTCAGCGCCAGGGCGACCAGGGTGCCGATCGCGACCGGCACCGGCGATCTCGCCGCCGGTACCAGGGCCGCCGGCAGGACGACGACCAGCGCGTACCCGGCCAGGCCGAGCGCGGCGTCGTGCAGGGCCAGCGAGGCCGTTTCCGCCAGGAGGCGCCGCAGCGGCCAGTCGCCGGCGCGCAGCCGGGCACCGGCGACCGCGACCGCGACCCGGACCGCGACCGTGAGCCCGCCGCCCCCGAGCAGCCCGGGCACCAGGCCACCGACCAGGGCCGCCACCGCGCCCGCACCGAGCGGGCCGGGCAGTGCGCCGAGCGGCACCGCTGTCACGGCAGCCCGAAGCGGACGCGGCCGCTGACGAGCGAGTCGCGGGCGAGCCCGCTGCGCACGAGCCGGTCCAGTGCCGAGGCGACGACGCTCGGTGGCAGCGCGGACAGCGCGGCGACCTCGGCGGGGTCCCGGTCGACCGCCGGGCGCAGGCGCAGCACCTGGAGCACCAGCAGGTCATCGGCGATGGCGACGTCAGGAGCCGCCAGGGCACCACCCACCCGGACCAGCCGGTGCTCCCGGATGTGCCGTCCGCGCAGCACGTACCGCCCGCCCCGACCCGTCATCGGTTCCAGGAGCGCGAGAGGCCGGCTCATGCAGGGCACCCTCCGTCACGTCAGGCCTACCTGACGCTACCCTAAGTGAATGCGGGGCGGACGTCGTCCGGGTGAACGGAGGATCCGGGCGCCGGACGCCGAGGTCGCCGTCAACCGGCGCGGAGCGGCGTCAGCGTGTCGGCGTGCAGCCTCCCGACCACCCAGCCACCCCGGGCACTGAACGAGATCAGCTTGACCACGTCGCCGGTCTGCGGGGCCTCCACCGCGAGCCCTGGCCGGACGACGATCATCACGTGCCCGGGGCCGGCCGACCGGAACTCGCCGAACAGCAGGTCGCCCGGCTGCTCCGATCCCATCGGCACCCGGTCGGACACCGCATACATCTGCTCCGACGTCCGGACCGACAGCCGGTACCCGGCCATCCGCCAGGAGTACACGACCAGGCCCGAGCAGTCGAACGAGTCCGGGCCGGTGGCTCCCCACACGTACGGCTTGCCCTGCTGGCCCAACGCGATCCGGAGCATGTCGCCGGCCGCGCCGGTGGGGATGCTGAAGCCGATCGACGACGTGCAGTCCAGGCGCGGGCTGCCCACGCCGGCGGCGGACACGACCGCGGTCGCCAGGCCCTCCCACTTCGCATAGGCCAACGGGAACGCCGATCGCTGTACCCGCTGCGCCGCCACGGTGACCGGCATCGACTCCCAGCCGGGCACGGTGAGCAGGGCGGCGTAGAACTTCTTCGCCGAGATCGTCGGGGTCGTCAACTCGGCGACCGTCCCCCAACCGGACGACGGCCGCTGCTGGAAGAGCCCCACGCTGTCCCGGTCGCCGTACGGGATGTTGTGCAGGCTGGACTCCTGCATCGCGGTGGCGATCGCCACCACGATGCCGCGCTCCGGTATCTGCAGGCTGCGGCCGACCTCAATGATGATCTTGGCGTTGGCGAGCTGGTCGGCGTCCAGGTCCCGGACGTTGCCGAGGCCGGTGACCGGGGAGCTGCACTGCGGCGTCGTACCCTCGCTGGAGCGTCCGGTGCCGCTGCTGCCGCCGCCGCCACTGCTGAGGAAGAGCAGCGCGATCACGCCGGCGAACGTGCCCAGGACGACGACCGTCAGGCCCGCGAGGGTCCCTACCAGCGCCCGACGCACGGGTCAGCCTGCCGGCGCACCGGGGACGCCGGCACCGACGTTGCCGGCGTCCGGCTCGACGTCCGACGCCAGCCAGCGCCCGCTCACCAGGACGACCGTCACGAGCACCGACCTGTCGTTGCTCAGCGGCACCTGGATCATCGCCGAGTACAGCGACTGGAACCGGACCGTGGGCGTGCCTGTCGGTGCGCCGCCCGGCAACGACGCCGGGTCGGTCTCGGCCAGCAGCCGGCCCAGCTCGGCAGTGACCAGGGGCTGCAGCCCCTGCCGCCACTGCGCCGCGGTCACGGACGGCGGCTTGCTCGCCCAGGCCCGGGTGAACGTCACCGCCGCGTCGATCGCGGGTTGTGCGCCGACCACCGCGGCGCTGGCGCCTCCCCCGCTCCGCGACTGGCCGGCCTGCGGGCCCACCGTGCGCACCACGGCGCCGGTGCCGATCAGCGCCACCAGGAGGCCCGCCACCACGAGCAACAGGCGCCTGGGCGAGTGGAAGCACCAGGCCACCACCTCAGCCATGCCCGTCTCCCGTCGCCGCGGAGGCACCGCGGTCGGACGGTCGGTAGACGGCGTAGCTGTCACCGGCCAGCTCGTCGTCCGCCAGGTCCGGAATCGCGCCGTCCGACGGGCCGGCACCGCCACGGGCGGCCCACGCGGGCGCGCGGCCCTCGCCGGCCACGCTGGCCCGGATGGCGACATCGACGGCGTCGGGGCGCTCGAGGTCGAACGCTTCCGACCGGCGGGGCACCGGCCGCCCGGACGGCGCCCGGGTCGGGACCGGGCGGCCCGCGGCTCCCGCCGCGGTTGCGCGCGAGGCGGTGCCGGACGACGAGGCGGTGCCGGACGACGAGGCGGTGCCGGACGGTGAGGCCGGAGCCGAGTCCCGGTGACGAGCCAGGCCCACCTCGGCCGCCACCAGGGCGCCGGCCGCCGCCGCGGGAGCCGCCGCCTCCGAGCCACCGCCGGAGCCCCGTCCGATCCAGCGCCGACCCGACGGGCCCGCGGACCCGCCTCCGGAGCCCGACCCGGTCGAACCCGACCCTCCGGAGCCGGACGCTGCGTCGCCGGACAGCTCCGACCGGTTGCCGTCGAGCGCGGCGCGGGCACCCTCCTCCCCGGCGCGCCGATCGGCCTCGGCCCGCGGGACCTGCTCGCCCTTCGCGGCGTCCTTGTCCCGCTCGTCCCGACGGGAGTTCGCGGCGCTCTCCCCGACCAGGACGCCGGCCGCGGTGCCGACCAGCCGCCCGCTCATCCGTCCCAGGCCCCGGCCCACCGTCCCGAGCGCGCCCGCGGCGTCCGCGAACGTGTTCCGGCCCGGCGACGCCATCGCGGTGAGCCGATGGAACGGGCGCAGGGCGACCCACATCACCACCGTCAGCAGCAGGACGAGCGCCACCACCAGCCAGGAGGGCAGCCCCGACCCGGGCGCCATGATGACGCCGAAAGCCTTTACCATCACCGCGCTGCCGAGGCCGAACACGATCGCGTTGATGAGCGCCGCGGCCACCGTGTTGCCTATCCCGACGACCAGGTTGCGCATGGTCGGGAACAGCCCGAGGGTGGCGATCGCCGGGAACAGCATGACCGCGAACCTGGTGATCACCAGGGCACCCACGATGAGCAGGGCCGCCGTGAGCAGGAACGGCACCGCGCAGACGACGGCGAACAGGGACAGCGCGGCGAAGCCGATCCGGGCGTCGCTGCGGCGGCCGACGAGGTACTCGTAGGCGTCCGGGTCCTCCGCCTTGACGTGGTCGGCGACCTGCTGGAACTTCGCCTTCTTGGCTTCTATGATCTTCTGCCCGGCCGCCGGGTCCTGCGCCAGCGTGGCCCCCTGCGCCCAGGTCAGCGCCTGTGCGTCGAAGAGCTGGGCACCGTACTTGCGCGCCGTCACCGAGTTGGCGTCGCCGAACTCCCCACCGAGCCAGACCTGGTACAGCAGCGCGTCGTGCAGGTTGTTGGCGGCCATCGTTCCGGTCGAGGTGCGGCCGGTGCTGTCGTGCTCGTCGAGCGCGGCCGTCACGGCCGACATCGTCGTCGTCACGGTCGCGTCGGCGCCCTTGCCGGCGGCCAGCGGCCAGCGGAACACGACCGTCGCGACGACCATCACCAGGAGCGCCCAGCCGACAGCGGCGGCGGCTCCGCGCAGCGACGCCCGGCGCGCCCGCCACACGATGAAGAAGCCCGACGCAGCCAGCACCAGGCCGGCCCACTGGTCGAAGACGCTGCGTCGCAGAGCGTCCGTGACCGTGGTGATCAGCGGGTCGAACACGCTCAGGAACTGCGGCTCGAACGCCGCGCCGAGCATCGCGCCGGTGGCCGCCACGACCGCCTTGGGGATCGTGAACAGCCAGTTCGAGACCGTCGTCCCGACGCTCGCCTCCGGCGAGCCGGCACACCCCAGGTCGTAGGTGCTCCAGCGCAGCCCGGCATACCCGTACTGCTCGTGGATGGACGTCGTGGACCCCGCCGCGAACGGGTCCCCGGCGGTCGGCGGCGCGGCCGGCGCCGGCTCGAAGAACGCCTCGACGCCGCGGCCGGGGACCTCAGGGGTCGGCGCGTCCTTGCAGTCCGACACACCGGGGATCGCCGACGCCGTCGACGGGAGAGCCACCCCCGCGAGCGTGATCCCCACGAACGCCACCATGAACGTCACCAGGACGACGGCCGAGCGCCTCCATCTGCCGCTGGGCGTCATGCAACGTGCACCCCCTGCCCGTCCGACCCGGGGGACACGCCGTCGCCGTCCCGAACGTCTGCGCCGTCGGCCGGCGGCTGCTCCTGGGGTGGTTCCGCACCATGGTCGAGGTGCTGGTCACGGCCCGGTCCGGCGCTCGGCGGCGCAGGCTGGCCGACCCGCCGCGCCCACCCGGCCGCGGCGGCGGAGCGCCGGCCCGCGGGCAGTGCGGGCCGCTCCCACTCGGGACGGCCGACGGGCGCCGGGAAGAGGTCCTCCCGCTCGTCCGGTCGGGCCGTGGTGTCGAGCGCGGCCAGCAACTCCGGCAGGTGGTCGAGGTCCACCCGCATCCGATCAACATTGCCGTCCACGTCGCGCATGACGAACTCCCGGATCTTGGACCGCTCGCCCGGAGCCCCGCGCGGGGACAACCGCGACAGCACCGACTCGTACCCGACGCCCGCGGGGATGCGCAGCATCCGCAACGCGTCAGACGCCACCTCGTCGTCCTCGATGCGCCCCACGAATGCGGACGAGATGAAGTTGGACACCTCCATGCCGAGCACGTCCGACGGGTTCTGGGACGCCGCCAGCACGCAGGTGTTCCACTTCCGCGAGTCCCGGCCGAGGCGCGTGAACAGCGAGCGACCGGCTCCCCAGTCGGCGAGGAAGTGCGTCTCGTCGAGCGCGATGAGCTTCCGCTCGGCGCGCGGCCGACCGTAGATCGCCCGGGTGGCGTACCAGCAGGCCAGGTGCAGCAGCGGGACGGCGAGCTGCTCGCTCGTCGACCAGTGGTCCCGGCTGACCCCCGGCGGGGGGAGGATCAGGCCCGGCATGGTCAGCACGGTGAGCGCGTCCTCGCCGACGCCGGTCGGGTCACCGACCGGCCCGGTGGGGAAGAACAGCCGCGCCAGCGGCAGCTCCGCCATGTCCCGCAGGTAGGCCGCGATGTCGCTGGCGTCGTCCTCGCCCTGCGCCTCGAGCAGCTCGACGACGCTCCACAGGCTCGTCATCGGCGCCCCGCGGGTGGCCCGGACCGCCTCGGTGAGCAGCAGCCTGGTCCGGGGCATCACCGCCAGGCCCGGGGGGAGCAGCATGGTCGCGACGTCCAGGGCGAGCATCTTGCGGTCCTGGGTGGCCAGCGCGCGCGCCTCGCCGAGCGCGTCGGCGTCCGGGTAGTCGGCCGGCCGCGGCTCGGGGACGACGGCGTACGGGTTGAGCGTGCCCGGCAGCGCCGTCGTCAGGTCGATGTGGCGGCCCTGCCCGGTGAGTTCCGGCATGGTCGTCAGGTGGGCCATCGGCCCGGACGGGTCGAGGACGACGGACTGGATGCCGCGCCGTACCGCCTCGTACGTGATCAACCCGGCCAGCACGGACTTGCCCGACCCCAACGCACCCACGATCGGGACCAGCCCGGACGTCTCCCGGACCTCGGTGGCGAAGTGGGTGTCGAACATGACCGCGCGCCGGCTG
>DATDMG010000371.1:0-8789 GCA_036518955.1 Kineosporiaceae bacterium
GACCAGGTCGTAGGACAACACGAAGCCGCGCCGGAGCAGTACCGGCCCGAGCACGGCCAGCGTGACCGCCGCGGCGAGCAGCACGCCGGCGCCGCGGCGGCCCGCCGGCGGAGCCGGGGCCGCCGGCGGAGCCGGGCCCGCCGGCCTCACCGGCTCGCCAGCCACACCGGGCGCGACCTTCACCCCTCCCGCCGGCGGCCCGCCGGCGGGGTCGGCCACCCGCCGGTCGGCGCCGTCGAGACGTAGATCAGCCCCGAGGCGAGCGGCACGATCCGGGCGAAGAACCGGTCGACCAGGCTGACCGGCCACGGGAAGAACGCCGGCACCCCGATCCGTCGCCGGACCCGGAACCCGTACCGCGCGTGGATCTCCGTGAGGGCCCGCCAGGTGAACACCTTCAGGTGCCCCTGCACCTGGTTCCCCTGGCCCAGCACCGGCAGGAACCGACCGAGCGCGATCTCGCTGCTCGTCTCGGTCGCCAGCGGCTGCACCCCGAACGGCACCAGGATCCGGTTCGCCCACGACACCAGGTTCGGGGTGGACAGCACCAGGTGGCCACCGGGTCGCAGCACCCGGCGGATCTCGCGCAGCAGCGCGTCCGGGTGCGGGACGTGCTCGATGATCTCGCCCGCGACCACGCAGTCGAAGTGGCCGGTGGCGAACGGCAGCGGGCCGGTGACGTCGGCGACGGCGTAGGCCCACCGCGGGCTGCCGACGTCGTCGAAGACGTCGACCCCGGCCAGGCCGGTCAGGCCGCGGTCGGCGAGCAGGTCCAGCAGGTACCCGCGGCCGCACGCCAGGTCGAGCGTGGCGGACGGCGCCAGGCCGGCCACCAGGTCCACGATCGTGGCCAGCCGGACATCCGTCCGGGAGATGTACGTGACGTTCTCCCGGTAGTACTCGGGCAGGCTCACGGCACGTCGGGCTCTCGGACCGCGGCGGGCAGCGGGATCTCGGCGGTCCCGGCCCCCACCGGACCGGCGCTCCTCGACCCCGCGGTCACCGGCCGGCCGGACGACGAGCCACCGGCACCGGGTGGGGACCCGGGAGCGTCGGCCGGGGCGGCACCGGGCGCCGGGGCACCGGGCGCCGGGGCACCGGGCGCCGGAGCGGCGCCGGGCCGGGCGTCGTCCCGCAGGTCGATCACGGTCGCCGCGGGGTCGCCGCCCGGGCGGCGGCCCGGCCGCGGGAACATCCCGGGACCACGCCACATGATCCATGGCAACCCCACCGCGAGCAGCGCCGCCGCCCCCACCAGCGCGATCCCCTCACCCAGGCGGGCGCCGGGGACGTCCGAACAGAGCCCGCCGGCGAACGAGTCCCTGGCCGGCGCGACCGGCCGGCCGCAGGAGACCGTGCCGCCGTCGGCCCCGTTCACCTGCAGCGGGGACAGCAGCAGCAGCAGACCGACGGCCAGCACCGGGATCGCGGCCAGCGCCCCGACCGCCCAGGAGGGCCGGCGCGCCGGGAAGGTGGCGGTGACCACCGCCACCGCCGCCGCCGCGAGGAGCAGGGCGAGTGTCCGGACGTCACGCGCCTGGGTCGCGACCTCGCACACCTGCCGGGCCAGCGCGCTGCCGTTGGGGTGCGCCAGCGACCCGCAGCCGAACGGGTAGCCCTGGCCGCCCGGGGTGACGAACGGGGTCAGCCAGCTCTCCAGCGCGGCCAGCGTGAGCAGCGCGGTCACCAGGGACCCGGCGCGGCGCAGGCGGGCCGGGCCGACCACCCGCGGGGCGGTCACCGGGCCACCGCCTGCCCCGCGGCGCGCGCGGTCCGAGCCGCCCGCACGGCGAGCGCGGCGCCGGCCGCATAGGCGACCGCCTCCGAGGCCCGCAGCACCAGCACCCCGGCGGCGTGGACCGGGTCGGCGGCCAGCAACCGGTGGTTGCGCGCCAGGGCGCGCAACGTCGCGACACCCTGCCCCGCCACCGCCCCTGGCTGCCCGGCGGCGTAGGCGGGGATGCTCCGGCCGTAGTACAGGCGCTTGCGCATCACCCCCAGGAACGTCAGCCGCCCCTCGTCGTGATGGATCACCCCGGCGCTGCGGGCCAGCCGGTAACCCCCGCGGAGCATCCGCATCCGCAGTTCGGCGTCCTCCTGACCGGCGACGTCGGGGACGAAGCCGCCGGTCGCCTCGAAGACGCGCCGGTGCACCAGGCGAGGCGCCTCGATCATCGGCTCGCCGGCACAGCAACGCCGCTCCAGGGCGCGGCACGCCGTCCAGAAACCGGGGCCGAAGCTGTCCTCGGGGATGAAGACGCCGTCCGCCTGCTCGGCCAGCGCGGTGGCGACGGCGCTGCTCACCACGTTCGGCTCGAGCACCATGTCGGCATCGATGTAGAGGATCCATTCGCCGGTGCACCGCTCGATGCCGGCGTTGCGCTGGGCGCTGCGCTCGGGGCCGAGTCGGACGGCGAGGTCGGCGAACTCCTCGGCGATCTCGAACGTGTCGTCGGTGCTGAAGTTGTCGACCACGACCAGCTCGATCGGATCATGGTCCTGGTCACGTACGGATTCCAGGCAGCGGCGCAGCGTCCGCCCCACGTTCTTCGTCGGGACGACGACGGACACACCGGGACCGGTCACGGGCTTCTCCTCCGGGTCAGGGCGGGTCAGGGCGGGTCAGGGCGGGTCAGGGGTGGGTCCGGGGTGGGTCCGGGATCACCGGGGCGGCGTCCGGCGGGTCCAGGCGGCACGGGCGGGCCGGCCAGGTCGTCCGGCAGACTCCGGACGTCGCGGCAGACGCCGGTCACCAGCAGGGCGAGGGCCGCGGCGGCGACCGGCCCGGGGGCCTGGTTGTCGAGCACCAGCCGGGTGGAGACCTCACCCAGCCGGGACGCGTTGCCGGCCACCCACAGCACCGGGACGAGCCCGAACAGCCAGGCCGACGCACCGATCAGGATCCGGGGCGGCGGTGGCCGGAGCAGGTGCCAGGCGCCGACGGCGCACCAGAAGGCGCCGACCAGCGGTCCGGCGACGGCCCAGACGAGGACGGCCGACGCCGCCCAGCCGGCACCCTGCCGACCCCGGGCCGGCAGCCACCTCCGCAGCCGCACCATCACCGAACCCCCTGTGCCACCGTGGACGGGCGCGAGCAGCACATCCAACCACTCCTACGACCCGTCCTCCCCGCGGTTGCGCACGATCGCGCGCAACCGGGTGAGCCACCGCCCGTCAGGCGCCCGGGCCCGGCGGGCCAACCGGGGACGGGACCGCAGTCCCGCCGCCGTCAGCAGGCACACCAGCAGGGCGGCGCCACCGGCCCAGGCCGCGGCGACGAACGCACGCTGGGGCCGGTAGGTGATCCGGACGACGTGGCCACCGCCGTCCGCGACCCGCCACCCGGCGCTGTACCCGTCGACCAGGACGGGGGCCCCCAGGTCCACCCCGTCGGCACTGGCCCGCCAGGACGGGTCGTACCCGGTACCCGCGACGACGTAGTACGGGGTGCCGGTGGCCGCCGTCCGGAGGGTGACCGCGGTGTCGTCCCGGGACAGCAGCTGGACGCCGACCCGCACCGCCCGCGGTGCCGCGGCGGACCCCGCACCCGCCAGGTCGAGGTCGTCGACCACCCAGTCCGCCACCGGCCGGACGGCGTGTGACCCGGCCTCGAGGACCGCGGACGCACCACGACAGCCGGTGAACGGCACGGCACGTCCCGTCAGCAGATCGGCCACCGTGCCCTGCACGGCGGCTGCCAGCGGGCGCCCGTCGATCGAGGCGATCGTCCGGCAGCCGGGGACCCCGGCCGGGCCGGCCGACCCGGACCCGGTGCGGGCCGGGGAACCCGAGGGCACCACCACCGGCGTGACCCCCGGGATGCCGAGGTCGGTGATCTGCACGGTGCCGGAGCCCACCCGGTCCAACAGGGTCAGCCGGATCACCGAGGCGATGGTCGGGTGCAGCACCACCCGCGTCGTCCCGGCCGCGAGCGTGACGTCGACGGGCGCGCCGCCGTCGATGGTCACCCGAGCCCGCGTGGCCAGGGCCGACTCCGCCCCACCGGTGCCGGTCTGGGTCACCGTGAAGTGGTCGATCTGCCGGCGCGGGAACCGGACCTGCAGCCACTCCCCCACCACCGGCTCCGCCGGGCGCCACCCGGTGGCCAGGTTGGGGACCCCCGGCCGCACGGCGTCCACGGCGCGGGAGGCGCGCAGGTCAGGGTTCCCGAGCAGGCGGGACGAGGACGTCGCCACCACCGCGGGCGGCGGGACCGTCTCCCCCGGTGCGGACGCCGCGAGCTCGTCGAGCTGGTCGTCCGGGACGCTCGCCGCGAGCCGGACGCTCCCGCTGATCGTGAAACCGCGCCGGTCCGGCAGGGTCAGGTCGCGGGCGAGCCTCGGCTCCTCGTCGTCCGTGGGATCACCGGGCGCGCCGAGGGAGCGGTGGAGCAGCACGTCGACCGGGGTCGCCGCCAGGGTGGCGCGGCCGACGGCGTCCAGGCCCGCCAGTTCGGCCGCGAGCGCGACCGGCAGGCGGGCGACCTTGGCGACCCGCACGCCCGGAATGCCCACCTCCGCGAAGCCGACCGGCCCGTACCCGATGCCGGCGGTGGCCAGGATCTCGATCGTCACGGTGTCCCCGCGGGCGGGCGCCTGACCGGTGCCCAGGTGCACGGTCAGCGGCTCCGCGGGGGACGCCGGGAGATCTGCCTCCCGGGTGAACCGCGGGCCGCCGCCGCTCACGGTGATCCGCACCCGGCTCACCCGCGGGCCCGGGCCCGCCGGGAGCCGGAGCGTCACCTGCGGGACGTCGAGGACGCCCCGGGTGTGCACGACGAGGGCGTTGCCCGCCCCGGTGCCGAGGTTCCCGACCTCCCACGCCGTGGTCACGTCCCCGTCGAAGGCGAGCAGGGGATCACCGGTGGACCACGGACCGAAGATCATTCCGCGACCGGTGGTGGTGACGCTGGCGTTGCCGTCCTGGACGGCGACGGTCTGCCGGTCCGGCCCGTACAGGACGCGGCTGGGGGTGACGTCCGTCCCCGCGGGCGCGAGCGCCCCGGTGCCGTTCGCCAGCCGCCCGGTGGCCCACTCCCGGCGCCCGTTGGTGTCGGTGAGCACGATCCGCGCGCCGTCCGCCAGGGCCTGGCGCAGGGCCGCCGGGGTGAGCGCGCCGGCCTCGAGCAGGGCCGGGTCCCCGCCGAGCAGGCCAGCGGCGGCGAGATCCGGGAGCGCCGCGCCGTCGCCGTCCAGGATCACCGCGCCGGAGGCGCTCGCCTGCCCGGCCGGGGGGCGCGCGCCGGCCACCGCGTACCGCTGCAGTGGCGGCAGGGCGGCGTCGGCACGGTCGGCAGCCGTCGCGGTACTCTCGGCGGTGTACATGCCGGGGCCACCATAGGTGCGCACCAGGCGCAGCCCCGGGTCGACGGCGGCGGCCGCGGCGACGGTCGCCGGCCGGGCACCGCCCGCGGGCTCCCACCGGACGTCGTTGCGGACCAGCACGTCGCCGGCGCCCACGTACCGGGCGAGCGCGGAGAGCGCGCCGCGCGGCAGGTCGCCGTCCTGCAGCCGCAGGTCGACTCCCGCCAGCAGGTCCGCACTCCCCGCGGTGCCGTTGGGAACCGTGGTGCGGACCACGGTGGGCCGGCTGAACAGGGCGTTGCCGAGATCGTCCGGCACCCGGTAGCCCCAGCGGTACTGGGCCTGGACGTCCCCGGGGACGAACAGCACCCGGGTGGCGCTGCCGGCGTCGTCCAGGTCGCCGGCCGCCTCGCGCCAGTACCCGGGGACCGGCGCGCGGAGGCTGAACAAGCCGCCACCGAACGCCGGCGCCACCCCGAGCGCGGCCACCAACGCTGCCGCCGAGCCCGCGGACACCCGGGCCCGTCGCCCGGGCAGCCGAGTGGCGAACGCGGCGGCGCCCAGCCCGACGAGGAGTCCGAGACCTAGCTCGAGGACGGCGCCCGCCTTGTTCGTGGTCCGGAACGCGACCGCACCCGGGACCCGCTCGAACGCCAGGCCGAGCAGCCGGCCGAACGGCGTGGGCGCGTCGGGCGGGTGCATCCCCACCATGATCGGGACGGCGAACGCCAGCAGCAGCACCCCGAGCAGCCGCACCCGGGACCGGGAGACCGCGGCCCCGGCGGCCGCCGCCACCGGGCCGGCGAAGCTCGCCACGATGATCGGCGGGGACGTCACGAACGCGACCAGGTCCGGCAGGAACGGGCCCCCGGGGTCCGCCCCGTACAACGGCCAGAACCCCAGCCCGCGGAGCACCTCCGCGGCGGAGTTGCCGGCGTTGATCGCGGACAGGCTCTCCGTCGTCCCGGCGATCGCCGAGCCGAGCCCGAGCGCGGTGATCGCGGGCACCAGCCAGTACAGGGACAGCAGCCCGGCCAGTGCCAGTGCGCGGGCGGTCACGCGCAGCAGGTGCGGCCAGCGACGGCGCTCGCGGATCCGCGCGTCCAGCAGGAGCGCGGGCAGCGCGACGAGCTGCAGCAGCGGCACGACGCCGGCGTTCATCCCGGTCATCGCGGCCATCCAGAGCGCGGCGCGGGCCGGGTGCACCCAGCCCCGCGGTTCGGCGAAGCCCCGCCGCAGGCTCGCCAGGAACCACGGCAGCAGCGCGTACGGGAGCATCGTCGGGGTGGTGGCGCCGCCGAGCAGCAGGTAGGGGTTGGCGGCGTAGGCGACCGCGGTGACCACCCGGCCGGTCGGGGTGTCCGCCGGAGTACCGGCGGTCAGGTCGGCGTAGAGCCGCCGCGCCCCCGCCCCGGCGAGGACGACGAGACCGGCCCGCCAGAGCCGGGCGATCAGCCACGGCCGGATGCCGACGACGTCCAGCAGGCCGGTGACGAGCGTGACGGGCGCCAGCCCCACGTTGAAGTTGGGACCGCCCAGGTAGGGGCTGTCCTGCCAGGCCGAGAAGCTGTGGGCCAGCGTGCGCCAGGGGGCGAGGAACACCTCCGGCTTGGTGTCGAACAGCAGCACCCCGGGCGCCGGCGACAGCACGACGGCCAGGGCGGCGACCGCCAGGGCGACCAGCAGCCGGCGCTCGGCGCTCCCCCCGGGCCGGCCCGGCACGGATCCCGGCGACCCAGCCGCCGGGACGTCCTGGCGACGGTCCGCGTCACCGGGCCGCCAGGGTCCGGTCGTGGGGACGGCGGCGGCCCCGGCGTCCACCGGGTGGGACATCCTCGTCCACCCCTCCCCTTACCCTGGACCGGCTATCGTCGCCGAGCAGTCTGCCCGAGACCTCCGCGGACGGCGCGACACGGCGCCGTGCCGGCCCCGAGGTCGGGGCGTGTCGACGGGCGGAGGTGACGGTGACCCGGCCGGAGCGCGCGCCAGGAGGAGCGGCCGGGTCGTCCCTGGCGTGGTCGGGCGTGCTGCTCGCGGTGACCACCACGCTGGCCAACCTGTGCGGGTACGGCTTCACCCTGGTGGTGAGCCGGGCGCTCGGTCCGGGCGAGTTCGGGGCGATCGCGGCCCTGCTCAACCTCACCCTGATCGCTGCCGTCCCGCCGCTGGCGCTGCAACTGGTCGCCGCCCGGGCCACCGCCCGGGCGAGCTGCGCCGACGATCCCGGACCGGCGCTGGCCGCGGCGGCCGCCGCGCTGACCCGGGTGGCCGTGCTGATCGGGGCCGGGCTCGGGGTGGCGATCGTCGCGGGGGCCGCTCCGCTGGCGACCTTCCTGCACCTCGACGGCCAGGGGCCCGCCTACCTCTCGGCCGGGGTCGTCGCGGCGTGCGCCGGCTCGTCGCTCGGGCAGGGGATCCTGCAGGGCCGGGAGCGGTTTCCGGCGCTGGCGGTCACCTACCTGGTATCGGGCGGGTCGCGGCTCGCCGCAGGGGCGCTGGGGGCCGCCTCGGGCGGCGGCCAGACCGGGGTGATGGCTGCCACCTGCGGGGCGGCCGTCCTCACCACCGCGGTGACCACGGCGCTCACCGTTCGGGCGCTGCCCGGCGGCAGCCTGCGCGGCCTGGCCGGAGTCGCCGCGGCCGGCGGCGGCGCACCGGGCCGCGAGGTGCTCGCGTCCACGTTCTCGATGGCGGGGCTGTTCCTGCTGCTCAACCTCGACGTGCTGCTGGCCCGGCACTACCTGCCGCGGGACGTCTCGGGCCTGTACGCCATCGGCTCCCTGTTCGGGAAGGCGGCGTTCTGGGGCCCGCAGTTCCTGGCCACCCTGCTGTACCCGGGGATGGCCCTGCCGCACCGGCGCCGCACGGCCGTCGTCCGCGGTCTCGTGCTCACCGCCAGTGCCGGGCTGGTGGCCGTGGGTACCTGCGCCGCGCTCGCCCGGCCGGCCCTGCGCTCACTCTTCGGGTCGGCGTACCTGCCGCTCGCACCGCACCTGGCGCTCTTCGCCGGGCTCGGGGCGGTGCTCGCCGTCGTCCAGGTGCTGGTCTACGCCCACCTGGCGGCCGGGGCCGCCCGCTGGGGCGCCGCCACGTGCCTGGTCGCCGCGGCGGTGTGGGCCGCGGTCGCCTGGCGGCTGCACGACAGCGTCACCGATGTCGTCGGCACCGCGCTGGCGGGCGGCTGCCTGCTGGCCGTGCTCGGGACCGCCACCGCGATCCCTCGGCTGCCCGCCCGGTCGCGGCCGATCAGCCCAGCAGTCCAGGATGCCGTCTGAACCAGGCGATGGTGGCGGCGAGCCCGTCCTGCACCGACGTCGTCGGCTTCCAGCCCAACTCCTGCCCGGCCAGCGTGATGTCCGGCTGCCGGACCCTCGGGTCGTCCGCCGGGCGGTCGACGAACCGGATCCCGACCTGCCTGCCGACGAGCCGGATCACCAGCCGGGCCAGGTCCTCCACCGGCCACTCGTCGGGACTGCCGATGTTCAT
>DATDMG010000372.1:0-12024 GCA_036518955.1 Kineosporiaceae bacterium
GGACGGTTCCGCTGCTCGCCGGCTCAGCACTCCGCCGGCTCGAGGAACCGTCCGCGGCGCCTCGTCGCGGACCTGCTCGTTCGGGCCCTGCTTGTTTCGGGCCCTGCTCAACCCCAACCGGCGTTGAGCACGTCGAGGTGCAGACGCTGCACCTCCGGGGCCGGTTCGACGCCCAGTTCCATGTCGAGAATGCTGCGCAGTTGCCGGTAGGCCTTGAGTGCCTCGGCGCGGCGACCGCAACGGTAGAGCGACTCGATGAGCTGGCTGTAGAGGTACTCGTTGAGCGGATGGGCGTGGACCAGCGAGTAGAGTTCCGGGATCAGGACCTTGTGCCGGCCCAACTGGCGCAGCGCCTCCACCCGCAAGGTCATCAGGTGCAGTCGTGTCTCGGCCAGGTGGGTGGCGTGAGCGTTGAGCGCCATGCCGGCCGGGACGTTGGCCAGAGCCGGCCCGCGCCAGAGTTTGAGGGCGGCGTCCGCGCTCGCCAACGCGGTGGCTGGCTCATGTTCCTCCAAGGCCCGGGTCGCGGATCCGGTGGCCGACTCGGCGATCCACGCGTCCACCTCGTCGTCGTCGACCAGGATGGAGTACCCAGGTGACCGCCTGAGGATGAATTCGCGCCCTCCGGGTGACGCCGCGGCGATTCCCTCCCGCTGGAACATCTGCCGGGCATGGTAGACGTAGGTCTGCAGGGTCGAACTCGCGCTTCGCGGCGGCCGCTGGTTCCACAATTCCTCGACCAGTGCGTCCGCACTGACGATCTCTCGCCGCCGCATCAGAAGCAGAGCGATGACCTGAGTCATCTTGGATGATTGGAGTGGCAGCACCCTCCCGTCGTCGGTCTGTATCTCCAAAGGTCCGAGGACCTTAAACAGCATGGGAGCCCCCTGTCCTTCCCCCCCGGGGAGTGGCGCATCCAGGTAAAATGTATCACTTGTACCGTACCCATGATCGTACCCTACCGATGGCGCTTCCGCGCGAGCCGAGTCCGACCGCCGGCCCCCAGATGATCAGTAGCCGCACCAGGACGACTTCCGCCCTCATGATGGATTCCTGGGCGAATCAGCACCAGCAGTGCCCGCTACATATGGAGATATAAACGACCAATTGGGACAGAATGACCATCCGGCACGACGGTGACAGGCCCGGGGCAGCCCGTCTGATCATCGTCGGGCCGGCCCGACGGACCTGCGGTGTGACAGCGGCTCGACCCCACGGCCTGGCTGGGAGTACGTTCGCCGCGCCTGCCGGGACCAACCACCGCCGGTACGAGGCGTAGCGGGCCTACGTCGGCGGCGGAGCCTCGATCGCCCAGGTGGCCGAGCGGTTCGGGTTCGGGTACACCCGCTCGGCGATGGCCTCGCTGCCGCGGGACCACCGGGCCGGACGGCAGGAGTTGTTCGCCCCTCCCTCCCGGCCGGCCCGGCCCGAAGTCGGCACCGGCCGAGGACCGCGCCCGGGCCCGGGCCCGGGTGATCGAGCTGCGCCGCGAGGGCCGCGTCACCCCCGACACCCTCCGACGCGGTTGTCAGCGGAGAGCTCTCCGGATAGCCTCATTGCCAACGGAGAGCTCTCCGGATAGCCTTCTTGAAATAAGCGGAGAACTCTCCGCCACGTCGCTGCGTGCTGTTCCCCCCTGTCGAGTCCCGAGCGGGCGCCCCCGGGCCTGCCGTCCAACCCGGCGTCTCGCCGTCCTCCCGTGCCCGCCGCGGCCGGGTGCGTGCGGCCCGGCGCCGTCCCGTCGTCCAGCTGAAAGGGTTCGTCATGAGTGTCAAGGTTGCTGTCGTGTACTACTCCGCCACGGGGACGGTGCACGCACTAGCCAAGGCCGTGGAGGAGGGCGCGCTCAAGGCGGGCGCCGAGGTACGACTGCGCCGGGTCGCCGAACTGGCTCCCGCCACGGCCATCGATTCCAACCCCGCCTGGCGCGCTCACCTGAACGCGACCGACTCGGTGCCGGTGGCGACGCTGGACGACCTGACGTGGGCCGACGCCTACGCGTTCGGCACGCCGTCGCGGTTCGGCAACGTCGCGGGGCAGCTGAAGCAGTTCCTGGACACCGCCGGGGGCCTGTGGATGCAGGGCGCCCTGGCCGGCAAGGCCGTCACGGCGTTCGCCAGCGCCGCCAACCGGCACGGCGGCAACGAGTCGACGCTGCTGGCGCTGTACAACTCGATGTACCACTGGGGGGCCATCATCGTACCGCCCGGCTACACCGACCCGGCCGTCTTCGCCGCTGGCGGAAACCCGTACGGCACCGTTCACGTGTCGCAGCACAACCCGGTCGACGACGCGGCCCTGGCAGCCGCCCGCTACCAGGGGTTTCGCCTGGCAAACATCGCCGCCCACCTCGGCCAGGCCGCCTGACCGGCCTGGCCGGCTCCTCCGGCGAGGGGCGGACCCGACGCCGCCCCTCGCCCACCTCGGACGTCCCCCGGACGTCCCTCTCGGAAGGGTCACCGCGTCATGTCATACTCCACGACCTCCTCGAGCACCTTCTCCGGCTCGTCCGGCACCCAGCTGGCGGCCGGGCGCCGGAAGGTGCGGTTCGCCGCGGTGCTGGCGGGCCTCGCCCTCAATCTCTGCTACCTGCTGGTGGTCACCAAGATCGCTGGCTACGACCTGAAGGTTCCCGAGGTGATGGGGCAGCCGGCCCACTCCGTCGACCTGCCGTCGGTGATCGGCGCCTCGCTCGTGGCGCCACTGGTGGGCTGGGGGGTGCTGGCCCTGCTGGAGCGGGTGGCGCCGCGCCGCGCCGCCGTCATCTGGGGCGTGCTGGCGATCGTCGTGCTCATCGCCGGGCTGCCGTGGGCCCAGCCCGGTATCACCACGGGCAACCGCCTCCTGCTGGGCGGGATGCACCTCATCGTCGGGCTCGCGGTGATCCCGGCCTTCCTGCGGACGTCGCCCGCGCGGTGACGCTCGTCCGCTGCTGCTCGGTCCGTCGGCGGCTGCCCCCGATGCGGGGTGGCCGCCACAGGCATGAATGGCCCGTGAGAAGGAATCCCGGCCGGCGGCGCCGCGCTCGGCGCCCGCGCGCCCGGTCTCTGCGGTCAGGAAGCCGGGCGGGTCAGGAAGCCGGGCGGGGTGAACCGACCGTGGACCACCCCAGCAGGTCGTCCATGCCCGCCTTGATGCTGTCCGTCGTCGCTGCGAGGCTGCCGAGCTGGTGGGAGATCAGCGTCGCCGACAAGGGGGCCAACAGCGCGTCGGCGAGATAGTTGGCGTCGGCGGCGGGGCGCACCTGCTCGATCAGGATCGCCAGGTGCCAGCGGTAGAACCGGTACGGCCCACTGGTGATCCGTGCGGCCGGCGAACTGGACTCGGCCTCCAGCAGCAGGTTGATGTGGGTGCTGGTGTAGTCGACCAGGGCGTGCAAGAACGCCCGGATCCGCTCGTCGGGAGCCGCGCCGGGCCCGAGCGGAGGAGGCCCGCTGAGGAAGGCCCGCTGGAACTCCTGCTCGTGCTCGTGCAGCAGGGTGTACAGCAGGCTGGCCCGACCGCCGAACCGCCGGTACACCGTCCCCACGCCGAGACGTGCCTCCTTCGCGACCTCGTCCAGGGAGAGCGCCGCGCACCCCTTCGCGGCCACCAACCGTGACGCGGCTTCGATGATCTTCGCCCGGTTGCAGGCGGCGTCGGCGCGCTCGGAGGGCACGGACTGGACCAGCGGCAGGCGCAGGCGCGATGCCTGCGGGTCGTCGGCCACGGCGGCTCCTCTCCTCGGGGGCGTGTGCCCGACCCAGTGTGCGCACGCTGGGACGTCGGACGCACCCTCGCCCCACCGGGCCCGCATCGCCGGCCGCACGGCGGGGACTGGACAAGCTATACCCCGACCCTCCCGCCACTGCCCAGGGCAGTTGCTGATTGAATCCGGAGAGGTTTCCGGTTAGCATCGATCGCGAAACGGACGGCTCTCCGGTTCTGCTGCTGGCCGTCGTCCAGCCGGGTGGGGTCCGCCGGCCATGGTGATGATCGTGCCGGCCCGCAGCGACCCGGTGTGCGAAAGGTGGTGTCCCGTGTCCGTCCCCCGGCTCGACGCGACGGCGACGTGGAGCGTCCAGGAGGACTTCCGTGAGGGGCTGCTCCTGACCGGCCCCGCCGCGCGCTGGGCGTACCAGTCGGCCGGCCCGCACGTCGCGGACGACGGCCGAGTGAGCACCGGTCCGGACGGGTTGCACGTGGCCGCGTCAGGGGTGCACCCCGCCACCGGCCAGCCGCAGTTCGTCCGCTCCGTCGCACCTGCCGACCGCGACCAGGGCGGGCTGCCGGGCACACTCGACCACGTCAAGTGGCTCGTCCAGGCCAGCCACGTCGCCTCCAGCGGCCATCGCGGGCTCGACGTTCCCGACGGCCACCGCCTCACCGTCTCGATGACGGCCTCGGCGCGCACCAGCGGTACCGACGCGCACCCGTTCGGTGCGCACGTCCAGGACCCACACACCGACCTGC
This sequence comes from Kineosporiaceae bacterium, assembly GCA_036518955.1. Lineage (GTDB taxonomy): Bacteria > Actinomycetota > Actinomycetes > Actinomycetales > Kineosporiaceae > DATDMG01. The sequence continues at coordinate 4,453 of DATDMG010000372.1, forward strand.
GGCTGGCGGCCGCGGCGGTCACCTGCTACGACCCCGAGACGTCCCTGGTCTTCAGCTTCTTCCTCACCGACCGGCAGCTCTATGCCTTCTACGAACGGCTGCCGTTCGCGCGCACCGCGTCGCGGCCGTACGCCTCCTTCTCCTACGCGGTCCCGGTGGCGGCACGCGAGCCGGCTGACTGGCACGACCTGGCCGTGACGTACGACAGAGTCACCGGCGGCGTCAGCTGGCTCGTCGACGGGAGCGAGGTGCTGGGCACCGACCGGCCCGGGGACCATCTGCCGGACCGGCGGCACCTGGTGCTCGACCACGGCGGCGTCCCCGAGACGGTCCGGCCCCAGCAGATCAACTACGGGATCGGCCTGTTCACCCTGCTCGACGCCGTCCACCCCGTGACCGGGGGCCCAGGGCTGGTCCGGCTCAACACCGCCGACGGGTTCTACGTCGACCCCGTCCGGGGGACCGGCCACGCTCCCCCCTTCGTCGACGAGCAGAGCCGGGACGGCAGCCGGCTGTTCGGGCAGGGCGCCGAACTCCGGGTGCGGCGCGTCGTCGTCCAGGGCGGCCCCGCCGCGGGTTCGCGACCGCTTCGACCGTAGTTCGAGCCCGGTGCACCACGCTGATCGCGACGGCCGGCCCGGCCTCTCGAACAGCGCCGGGCGCGCGAGACGGACGGCGGACCGCCCACGATCATGAGGACCCCATGACGCTTCCGGCAACGACCAGCTCACCACCCGCCCTCGACGAGCCGGCCAAGCTCATCGACATCGTGTCGATGCGTGCCCCGGACGACGATCGGCGGGTCCGCCTCGTCGACGGCGAGCACTCGTGGACGGCGCGGCAGCTGCGCAATGAGGTGGCTCGGTGCGTGGTGGACCTGCAGGCACACGGCGTGCGTCCGGGAGAACGCCTCCTGGCGGTGCTCGACCACGACGTGCACGCCGCCGTCGTGCTGGCAGCCGCCAGCGCGCTCGGGCTGCACCTGATCATGCCCTACGGGCTGCACTCCGCGGCCTTGCCGGAGTGGTTGGCCATCGTCCGCACGGCCCGGCCCGGCCTCGTGCTGCACGCCCGGCACGATCCGGCGGGAGCGGCGGAGCTGGCCGGGGCCGGCGTCCGGGTGGTGCGCCTGCCCCGGCCGTCGGAGCCTGCTCCGGACGCCGAGGTGGAGGAGCTGCACCCCGAGCCGGTGCCCGGCTTCCTGGTGCTCTTCTCCAGCGGCACCACCGGGGCGCCGAAGGGGATGAGCATCCCCGAGGCCCTGATCACCCGCAAGATCGCCAGCATCTCCGGCCAGCTGCGGTTCGCGCCGCAGTCGCGGATCCTGATGACCGGGCTGATGAACAACACCACCGGGGTCATCTTCACGTTCGGCGGGCTGCTGCGGGGTTCCACGGTGGTCTTCCCCCGGTCCGCCGACCCGGCGTCCTGGCCGGCCCGGGTGCGGCAGCACCGGATCACCCACCTGCAACTGCGCCCGGTCGCGCTCAAGCAGTTCATCACCGCCACGGCCGCCGCGGCGCTCGACCTGTCCGGTCTGGAAGTGATCGCCTACGGTGGCGGGGCCGTGCCGCGCGCAGTGATCGCCGAGGGCCGCCGGCTGCTGCCCGGGGACTGGGTGCAGGGGTACGGGCTGAGCGAGACCTACGGCCCGTTCTGCTGGCTCGACGAGGCCGCTCACCGACAGGGCCGGCACCTGGGGCAGGTGTACTGCGTCGGGCGTCCGGACGACACCGTCGAGGTCCGGCTGGAACCGGCCGAGGGCCATCCGGACGGCGTCGGCGAGGTGCTCGTGCGCGGCGCGGTGATGGAGGGCTACCTTGACGTCGCGACGGGCACGCTGCGCGGCCCCGACCCGTGGCTGCGCACCGGCGACCTGGCCTGCTGGAGCCCCGACGGCGACCTGGTGCTGAAGGGACGGCGCGCGGGCGCCCTGCTGACGGGTAACGGACACCGGATCTACCCCGAAGAGATCGAGGCGGTCCTGGCCAACGTGCCCGGTGCCGACGACGTGGTGCTCGTGGGCGTCCCCCAACCGGATACCCACCAGGAGCGGCCGGTGGCCGTGCTGTGCGGTCCGCTGGCCCAGCAGGACGGCGACGCCGTCGTCCGCCTCGTGGTCCGGGAGCTGGCGCGCACCCTGGCCCGGGAGAAGTGGCCGGACCTGGTCTACGTGACCGCCCAGCCCTTCCCCGAGAGTGCCAACGGCAAGGTCAGGCGCGGTGAGGTGGCAGCCGCCGTCGACCCCCGGCGTCTGCTGGACCTGTCGTCCGCCCAGGCCGACCGGCCGGAGGTGGCACGGTGAGCTCGCCCGTCGTCAGGCCCGCGGCGTCACCCCGCGCCGGGCGCCCGCGCCCGGTGCGGGTCACCGAAGAGGTCTACGGTGCCCTGGGATACCTAGTGGGCCGGCTGCTGTTCCTCAACTCCCGGTACGCCCCGCAGGTCCACTGGGGCGACATCGCCCATGCCCTGGACGGGTTCCCCACCGACGACCTGGACCTGTCGTCGGCGGCCTTCTGGAACGAGTGGCGGCTGCGCTGGACCGCGCAGGCGGACCGCTACCGCCTCCTGGCCGACGACTCCGGCACACCGGCGGGCCGCTCCCGCGCGCTCCGCTCCGCCGCCGCCTGCTACCACTGGGCCGAGTTCATGGACTTCGAGGACCCGCAGCGCAAGCTGGCCGCCCGACAGCGCATCCGGGAGTGCTTCCTGGACAGCCTTCCCGGCACCGACCTCGACCTGGTGGCGGGCCAGCTGCCGGCCACCCCGGACCGGGCCGCCGTCCCGTACTGGGTCCTGCTCCCACCGCAGCGGGTCCGCCCAGCCGGCCCCCTGGCGACCGTGGTGCTGTCCAACGGCCTGGACTCGATGACCGAGGTGGAGGTGCTGGCCCTCGCCGAGCCCTTCCTGGAGCGGGGCCTGGCCGCCGTCCTGTTCGACGGGCCCGGGCAGGGCATCCAAGCCGGCCAGACGCCCCTGCTCGTCGCGATGGAGTCCGTCGTCGCCGACCTCGTCGTGCGGGTCACCGAAAACCCGCTGCTCGACCAGCACCGGATGGCCTTCCTCGGCATCAGCTTCGGGGGGTACGTCGCGCTGCGGGTGGCCGCTACCAGCGGCACCACGTTCCGGGTCGTCGTCAACCACGGCGGGGGGCCGCAGATCTCGGAGTTCGCCGGACTGCCCCGGCGGCTCAAGGAGGACTTCCGGTTCGCGTTCCTCGCCCCGGCCGAGGCGGACCTGCAGCCGCAGTTCGACGCGATGGCCCTCACCCCGGACGGGCCCGCACCACAGACCGAAGTGGTCAGCCTGCACGGGGCGCTCGACGACATCTTCCCGGTGGAGGCCCTGAGGGACCTGCACCGGGCTTGGGGGCCGCGGCACACGCTCGAGATCCACGAGCGGGAGGCCCACACCAGCCTCAACATCATCAACGCCCTCACCCTGAGGACGGCGGACCTGGTCTCCGACCGCCTCGCCACTCCGATCACCCCCTGATCCCAGGGGCGCCCACCCCGTCACCACACAGTGAGGTTGTCATGGCGAACACCAGTTCCAGCGCCCAGCAGGTCGACGTGCCGGCTCCCGGGTCCTACCCGCTCGTCGCCGCCCGGTCCAAGGCCGCGTTCCGGACCCGGCACCTGTTCGGACTCGCCGGCGTCGCGGGCACCGTGCAGGTCGAGTCGGGGACCGTCACGCTCGACCCTCAGGCGTCCGCAGCCTCGGGTGTCGTGACCCTGTCGGCTGCCTCGTTCGACTCCGGCCACGCCAAGCGGGACGGCGACGTGAAGGGGACCAAGTTCCTCGATGTGGTGCGCCACCCGCACTTCGTCTACCGGCCCACCGGGCTGTCGCACGCGAACAACAGCTGGACCGTCACCGGTGACCTGACCGTGCGCGGCGTCTCCGCCCCGGTGCCCCTGACCGTCGAGTCGCTCCAGACGACCTCCACCGGGTTCCGGGCCCGAGCCACCGCCCGCGTCGACCGGTACGCGTTCGGGATCACTGCCGCCAAGGGAATGGCGGCCCGCTACCTGGACCTGGAGCTGACCGTCGAGGCCGACGCCGGTCGCTGACGGCAGTCGCCGAGCAGCCGGCCAGTGAGCCCGGATCCACGAAGGGGGTACGCCTTGTCGACCCACATCGGCCGGGCCCCGGCCCAGCGACCCGCGCAGGAGGTCCCACGCCGGTGGACGGCGCTCGCCGGAGTCGCGACAGCTCAACTCATGATCGGAATCGACTCGACGATCATGAACATCGCGCTGCCGTCGACCCAGCAGGCGCTGCACCTGTCCGACCCGGCGCGGCAGTGGGTCATCACGGCCTTCACCCTCTGTTACGGCGGCCTGCTGCTGCTCGGCGGTCGCCTGTCGGACCTGATGGGCCGGCGCCGGGCCTTGCTCCTGGCGCTGGCAGGCTTCGCCGCAGCCTCGGCCCTCGGCGGGATCGCCGTCAACGCCGGGATGTTCCTCGGCGCCCGGGCGGCGCAGGGAGTGTTCGGCGCGCTGCTGACGCCGTCGGTGCTGGCGACGATCGCGGCCACGTTCCGGCTGCCGGCGGAACGGGCCCGCGCCTACGGCGTCTACGGCACCGTGATGGGCAGTTCGACCGGGCTCGGCGTCCTGCTCGGCGGCGTGCTCACCGGCTACCTCAGCTGGCGCTGGTGCATGCTCGTCAACCTGCCCTTCGCGCTCGCCTCGGCCCTGTGCGTGCGATCCGCCGTCCAGAGCCGGCCGGCCGTTCCCCGTCCCCGGATCGACGTCACCGGCGCGGTCCTGGCCACCGGCGGCTTGATGGCTCTGGTCCTGGGTTTCGACCGGGCCCAGGTCAAGGGCTGGACGGCGGCGGTGACCGTCGGCTCGCTGACCGCCGGGGCCGTGATGGTCGCGCTCTTCGTCGCCGTGCAGGCCAGGAGCGCCCAGCCGCTGCTGCCGTTGCGGGTACTCCGGCACCGTCGACGGGGCGGGTCCTACCTGGCGGTCCTGGCCCTGGCGGCGGGCATGTTCTCCACGCTGTTCTTCCTCACCTTCCACCTGCAGAACGTCCTGGGGTACTCCCCCGTGCTGGCCGGCCTGGGGTTCCTACCCCTGACCGGGGGCCTACTCCTCGGGACCCGGCTGGCCACCCCGCTGCTGGCCCGGGGCAGGCCCCGGCCGGCGCTGGTGGCCGGGCTGGCCAGTGCGGCGGTCGGTGAGCTGCTGCTCTCGCTGGTATACGCCGGCAGTGGCTACCTCTGGCCGGTGCTGGCCGTGTTCGTGCTCATCGGGCTAGGGGCCGGAGCCGTCCTGGTGAGTGCGAACAGCACCGCGACGGCCGGCGCCGGTCCTGACACCGCCGTGGCCGGAGCCATGGTGATGACCTCCCAGCAGATCGGCGCCTCGCTCGGGACGGCGCTGCTGGGCACCATCGCCGGCCGGGCCGCCGGGGCGCACGGCGCCACCCATGACGCCGTCGCGCTGGTCCACGGGATGAACGTCGCGGCACTCACCGGGACGGCCGTGCTCGTCGTCGCGACGATCGCGGTCGCCGTCGTGACCGGCCCCTCCCACGACCGCCCGACCGACGGGCCGCCCGCGGCCGTGGCGAGCCACTGAGGGCTTGTTCGGATCTCCAAACCCCATGAGTTGGATCCCCAAACCCCAGGAGATGGAACGAACGCCCCCGACGGGCAGACGGGGGTCGTGTCCAGCGACGAGGTGCGGGCTTCGACGTAGGCGACGGAGGAATCCTACCGGGACCCCGGCCAGGGTGCGGCGCTCTCGTCAGCGGCCCAGCCTTCACCCAGGTACAGGCTGCGCCCGATCACGGCATGCCCGGCCGGGGGTGGCCAGCGACAGGTGCTCCGCCACCTGGCAGCACCCGACGCCGCCGAGGGCCCGGGAGTACTGCTGCGCGGCCCCCACCGAGTCGGTGGACGACTTCGCGTCACCGGTCTCATCTACGGCCAGCATCGCCGGGCCGTTCAGGCGTTCCAGGATCCAGCGGGCCACGGCGGCCACGGCGTCGGCGTCCCAGACCGCCCGGGGCTGCGGGGCTCGCTGCCGCCGAACAGGCCGGCGACCCGATGCCTTCAGGCTGTCCAGCGGCGCGAGGTGATCGAGGTGGGCTACGGTCGAGGGGACGGTCGTCGTGTCAGGGTGTTTCCTCACAGTTCATCATGATCACGACGGCCGTCCCCCATGCCGCCCGACACGCCCTTTACCCGCAGTGATGCCCGCACCATCACGAACTACAGCTGCCGTGGAGGAGCCGGCGCGATGACAGGCACGCTCAGTCGGTCACGGACGAACCGCGCCGCAGGTGCAGGGCTTGCGGCAGATGAGCGTTCGGCCAGGCCCCGAGGTCGTGGTTCAACCAGCCGCGGTGGCGGCCCGGTCGAGGGCCGCCAGGGTCTGCTCCATGGTCCGCCGATTGTGCTCGGTCCGGCGCGGCACCCCGGTACCGAGCGGGGTGATGATGCGCAGCAACCGGGACCGGCGATCCGTCGTGGATTCCCGCACCTGACAGCCCACCTCGGCGCCACCGACCTCGGACGGGATGAAGTCGAACGCCCAGTCCGAGACGGGCATCCCTAGCCAGGTCACCGCGAAGCCGAACCGGCGGCCCGGCTCGGCCGCCGTCACGGTGCAGGTCGTGCTCCATCGGAACAGACCGTTCCGGTTGCGTCCCCGGAACCGAGACCCGATCTCGCCGGGTTGGCCACGCACCCAGCGCGCACCCGCAGACTCCGGGCTCCACCGGTCCATCTGCGTGACCTCGGCAATCATCAGGTAGAGCCGGCCGGGGTCAGCCGCGATCCGTCGGGACACTTCCACCGTTGCCATGCGGTCGAGGTAACCACAGGACGATCCCTCTTGGTCAGGATGGGTGTGAGCCACCTCGTGTGAGTGCCAGGGTTCCTGGCTGGGGTGGGGATCGGAGACCCTGTGTACGTGTCGACATCGTCTGATCGTCCGTCCGGACCGGCGGCGGAGGGCCCCGGAGGGCGCAGCAAGGCGTTGACGTCCATCAGACGCACCGATGCGCGCATGCGTCCCTGGAGGATCGCCTCGGCCAGCGGGTCCGCGCGCAGCGCCGTCGATGGTGGGACGGGCAGCGGTCGCACCGACAACACGCGGGCCGCAGCGCCGCGACGCTGAGCGGCCCCGGCATGCCGACGGGGGGCGATCAGGTGGCTGCGCAGGCCGGCGTTCCTGGGACCTGACCCTCGGCGAATGGCACCTCAGCTTCGGGTCGGCACCCTACCGGCGTCACCGCGCCGAGTACCCGGCCCCGCCGGGGGCGCCGGCAGACGCCCCCGTGCTGCCGCATCCCGCTCCTGAGCCTCAGCGGATCCGCCTGGCCGCCCGGGTGGCCTGATGCATCAGGTACTCCAGGGGGCCGCGGCGGAAGAACCGTGACCACACCGTGGCGAAGACGATGGCGCCCGCCACGAATCCGGCCAGTGGACCCCAGGTGGTGATGGGTTTGGGGAGCAGCGCGTACGCCGCGACGTGGGCGACGTAGAGCGTCAGGGACATGGTGCCCACGGCGATCACTGGGCCCGCCGGCCGGCGCAGCCGCAGCCAGGTCATG
>DATDMG010000373.1:0-3884 GCA_036518955.1 Kineosporiaceae bacterium
CCCGGCGCGCGCGTCGCGCCGGGCTCGACGGGCTTGGGGGCCCCGCCGGTTGCCGACCGCGGTGCGAAGACGATGAGCCGGACCGGCAAGGGCTTGGGTACGCTCGCTGCGACGACGTCTTCGAGGTGACCGATGCGCGGCAATGGGTAGCGGCGGGGTGCTGCCGCCGGGGCAACGACTGGTTCCGGCGCTGAAGGTGAAGCACTACGGTCGGGTACCGCAGGCGTCACCCGACCGATGGACGATGGTGTTCACGGCCAGCGGGACGCACCCGGCTGATCCCCCGCAGGAGCTCGGCCGGGTGACCGCCGCCGCACTCGCCGAATTACCCCAACGGCGCACCGAGGTGGACCTGCACTGCGCCTCTGGGTGGACGGCGCAGGGGATCGTCTGGGAGGGCGTGCCGGCGTCCGCGCTGCTGGAACTCTTCCCCCCGCCCTCCGGCACGGTGGGGGTGATGGCCTACGCCGAGTACGGGTACAGCACGAACGTCCGTGTCGCGGACCTGCTGCAACCCACCACTTTGCTGGCCACCCGGCTGAACGGAGCTGCGCTGCCACCCGAGCACGGGTTCCCGGTCCGGCTGGTCGTCCCGCACCTGTACGCGCACAAGAGTCCCAAGTGGTTCCGCGGCTGGGAGTATCTGAGCGTTCTGCGCCGCGGCTTCTGGGAGGAACGCGGTTACCACCTCATCGGCAACCCGTGGGCCGAGGAGCGTTACTCCTACCTGGAGTGACGGCAGCCGTCAGAGCCTGGCGGCCACCACACCGAGGGCCTCCCGGGACACCACCCCGGTGGAACCACCTGCGCAGCACGACGGGGCGCACATCCTCGCCGCCGGTTCATCGGGTCCGCGAGCACGGCCTCACGACCACCGGCCCCGGGAGACTCGGCAGCCGGCACCACCGGCGGTAGAAAGACGTGCCTGAATACAAGCCTCGAGTATTGTGATCGATTTGATCTTCGCTTGTAGATCCGTTGACAGTTTATCAATAGTTTCGCGATGATCAGATCGCATCCGCAATGGCCGCTTCACGAGGCATCGGGTCCGGCGGTGCCGCCGATCCAGAACAAGGAGACATGCAATGTGGCCCAAAGTATACAGCTTTACGCTCTGGTTGCTTCCGGTGCTCGGCACGTTCGCCCTGGCCGTGCGGATCCAAGAACACTATACAGACGGAGCGGCGGCGCTGAGTTATATCGTGCCCGCCCTCACAGCCTTGATCGGATTCTTCGCCACGACATCTGGCCGCAGGAAGGCCAGACGTTTTCCAAGCCGGAGGACTGTCGTCATCCAATGCTTTTCTTCAGTCAGCGCGACACTTGCCCTGGTCGTCTACACCATTGTCTTCTGGACCCCTTGGGAAAAGAATGAAGATTCTCCGTCCGGCTACCTGGGCAATCACCTGGTGATCGGCGTCGCCGCCAACAGGGCGGGGTGGTCCGTCAACGGCGGCGGGTTCGACGTCGACCTGGCCTTCTACCTCGCGGAGAAGCTTGGCTACAAGCAGTCCGACGTGACCTTGAAGTACATCGACGATCAGGGCAAGAGATGGTCCCATGACACGACCGTCGGAGTACTGGACACCACGGCCACAGATCAGCGGGTGGACATGGTCATAGCCACCTTCAGCATGACGAGCGAGCGAGCCAAGTCGGTCGACTTCGCCGGACCCTACTACCTTGACCGCACCGGAATATGGTCGAATCTGGCCAAGGTGGACTCCAAGGATTTCAACCTTAGCATGGCGCAACTATGTCTGGAATCGGGAACAACTGCCGATCGCAACGCAACAAATTTCATCACCGCACATCGCGGCAAGGTCGCCGGATACCAGAAGGATGGAATAACCAACTGTCTCACGAAATTCAATACTCCTGGAGACTCCGTCGCCTACGTGGCGACCGATTGGAGCATCGTACGACTGGCCAGTCCCGCAGCGGCCCTGGGCGACGCCCAAGGCTACCGCTATCCCGACACGGCGTGGGCAACAGGCGACCTGGTGGTCGGCAAGGACGGCAAGAGGAGGGCCTTGCACACGCTGGTCAACCCCACCCTTCCCCCTGAGGGGAACACGGTGACCCCTGAAGGAAACCCGGGTGATCTTCAGCGCTATGGAGTCGCGATCAGAAATGGCCATCCGAAACTATGCATGCTGTTGAGCCAGTACATCGATGAGTTCCTGCAGGATGTGGACGGCTACGGGAAGGCCTTCACGACCCATCTGCAGGGACCACTCGGTGACAATAATGGCCCCTTGCACAACCCCATGAACTCGGCGGCAAGGAGCGGGATCAACAACGACAGATGCTCCTGAGCCCGGGCACGTTCACGGTCGGATCGAGTAGTGGCTCCGCCAAGCAGGATGCCGATGCACCGGGGTTCGGCCGAGCGCCGCTGCGCGAACGCCGGCGCCGGCGCGCCCTGGATCACGTCATCCACCGCCCGAACGCCCGGCTCGATGCCTTCCGGACCCGCCCCCGCGGGCGTCCCGGTGATCTCATCCCGGGACAGCCGCCCCAACTACCTCCGTGCCATTCGTCCCCGGATGCCGCGACAGACCGTGACATCCCCCCGGCGGCGGCACCACAATCCGCGGGAAGTCAAGCACCCACAGTGAACACGCCCGTCCTGGGCCCTGCCGGTGCTCGACCGGCCCGGAGCCGCGAGGCGTGCCCGCCATCGTCGTGGGGGTGCTGGCCTGGCCCGGGGTCACCGGGTACGGCTGGTCCGCCAGCTGGCAGGACCCCGAGCTCACGATCCTGCGCGTGCTGGTCGCCGGCGCCGTGGGGGCAGCCGGGCTGATGCGGACGATCCGCGGTCGCCGGCCCCGCGGCCAGCGGGCGGCCGGCCGCTAGACAACAGGGAGTAATGGTGAACGCACCAAAGGTTGGCCCGTAGCCTCAGGACCTCACTACTCGTAGCTACCCTCGTAGGACGGGTAGCGTCCAGCACACGTGCGCACCGGCCGGGAGGAAGGCACATGGGCTCGACGTCCCGAACCGACCACCGGGCCCGGCAGGGGGCAGCCGCATGGTGAGGTGGGACCCGGTGCTCCCGGTGCACCTGCTGGGGTTGCTGATCACCCTCGGGGTGGCGGTGGTCGCCTGGCGGCGGCGGGCGACCACGCAGTTCGCCGTGACGCTGGCGGCGGAGATGGTCGCCCTGGCGGCCTGGACGGCGCTGGTAACCCTCGCCAGCGTCTCGACGTCCCGCACCGTGATCGAGTGCAGCTGGCTGGCGGTACCAGCGGTGGCCGCCGCCACGGCCACCGGGGTGCTGATCCTGTGCCTGCAGTTGCGCACCCGCACCTGGGCGCCGGGCCGGCGAGGCGCCGTCCTGCTCGCCGTGGAGCCGTTGACCGTGGCCGCCCTCGGGGCCTCGAACCGCTGGCACCACCTGCTGCTCGCGAGCCTTCGGTTCACCGGGACGCCGCCGCTCGCGCGCGCCGAGCTGGGCGTCGCCTTCTGGTGCCACACCGGATACTGCTACCTCCTGATGATCGCCGGCGCCTGTCTGCTGGTGCGCACCTGGCGCCATGGCCCTGCGCTGTACCGACGCCAGCTGGCCAGCATGCTGGTCGCCCAGCTGGTGCCATTGGTGGGCAACGCGGTCACCGTCTCGTTCCTGGCCGCCGGGCGGGACGTCGGCGACACCCCGTCCCTGTTCGTGATCAGTGCCCTGATGATGAGCTACGCGGTCTTCCGGCAGGGGCTGTTGCGGATCGTGCCGATCGCCCGCCAGCTGGTGCTCGAGCAGGTCGGTGACGCGGTCCTGGTGATCGGCCCGGACGGCACCGTCGTGGACCACAACGGCGCCCTGCACCGGCTGGTGTCCCGGCTGCCCGACCCGCCCACCCACGTCGTCGGGCTCGACGCGCAAC
>DATDMG010000374.1:0-13887 GCA_036518955.1 Kineosporiaceae bacterium
GGGGTGACGCGCTGCGCGTCACCCCGGACCTCGGGCCGCGGAGGCCTCAGTGCGCGTGCTCCCCGCGGTAGTACTCGAACACCCAGAGGACGACGGCCAACGCGGCCGCCACCAACCCGATCAGGAAGAGCCACGCCCCGACCGCCAGGCCGGCGAAGATGAGCGCGCAGGCCAACCCCAGCCACAGCGGTGTCCACGAGTAGGGCGAGAAGTGCCCGACCTCCCCGGCACCCTCCGAAATCTCCGCCTCGGGGTCGTCCTCCGGACGGATCCCGATCCTGCGGGACGTGATCCAGAAGTACGTGGCGATCATCAAGGAGAGCGCGGCAGTGAGCAGGATCCCCGTGACGCCGAGCGGCTCCCGCCACCTGGTGACGAAGCCGTAGACGATGCCGATCGGTGCGAAGAAGAAGGCTCCCGCCCCGAACAGCCAGCTCTCGACCTTCATGGACTCGATCCTTCCCGGTCAGCGGGTCGCCACGTCGGGCCCGCCGAGGGCCTTGGCCACGACGGAGTCGTCGGACGGGACGGCCCCCGCGGAGGCCGCCTCGGGATGGTGCAGGTCGAACGCCGGCCGCTCGGACCGGATGCGCGGCAGCCGGGTGAAGTTGTGCCTGGGCGGCGGACATGACGTCGCCCACTCCAGCGAGGCGCCGTAGCCCCACGGGTCGTCAACCTCGACCAGCGGAGCGTTCCGTGCGGTCACGATGACGTTCCAGACGAAGAACAGCATCGAGACAGCCAGGATGAGGGCACCGACGGTCGAGATCTGCTGCATGGTCGTGATGCCGTCCTCCGGCATGTAGTCGGCGTACCGCCGGGGGGCCCCCTGCATCCCGTACCAGTGCTGGATCAGGAACGTCGTGTGGAAGCCGATGAACGTCGTCCAGAAGTGCCACTTGCCCAGGGTCTCGTTGAGCATCTTTCCGGTGAGCTTGGGCCACCAGAAGTAGAAGCCGGCGAACATCGCGAACACGACGGTGCCGAAGATCGTGTAATGGAAGTGCGCCACCACGAAGTAGCTGTCGGAAAGCTGGAAGTCGAGCGCGGGCGTGGACAGGATGATGCCCGTCACCCCACCGAACAGGAACGTCGCGAGGAAGCCCAACGTCCACAGGATCGGCGTCTCGAACGTGAGTGACCCGCCCCACATCGTGCCGATCCAGTTGAAGAACTTCACCCCGGTGGGCACCGCGATGAGCATCGTCATGAAGGCGAAGAACGGCAGGTTCACCTGGCCGGTCGTGTACATGTGGTGCGCCCACACCGCCACCGACAGGCCGGCGATCGCGATCGTCGCGAAGACGAGACCCTTGTACCCAAAGATCGGCTTGCGGCTGAACACCGGGAAGATCTCCGAGACGATGCCGAAGAACGGCAGCGCCAGAATGTAGACCTCGGGGTGGCCGAAGAACCAGAACAGGTGCTCCCAGAGGATCGGCCCGCCGTTCTGCGGCTCGAAGAGCTGGGCGCCGAGTTTGCGGTCCGCCATCAGGCCGAACAGCGCGACAGCCAGCGGCGGGAACACCATGATGGCCAGCACACTGGTGATCAGGATGTTCCAGCTGAAGATCGGCATCCGGAACATCGTCATACCCGGCGCACGCATGCACACGATCGTGGTGATGAAGTTGACGGCGCCGAGAATGGTGCCGAAACCACCCATCGCCAGGCCGACGATGCCGAGGTCCGCCCCGAGCCCGGGTGAGAACACGGAGTTGGTCAGCGGCGAGTACATGTACCAGCCGAAGGACGCCGGACCCTGCGGGACCAGCAGGCTGGACGCCGCGATCACGCCACCGAGGGCGTACAGCCAGTAGGCGAACATGTTCAGGCGCGGGAACGCCACGTCGGGCGCGCCGATCTGCAGCGGCATGATCGCATTCGCCCAGCCGGAGAACGCGGGCGTGGCGAAGAGCAGCAGCATGATCAGACCGTGCATGGTGAACAGCTGGTTGTACTGCTCCTTCGACTGCAGGATCTGCATCCCTGGCTTGAACAGCTCCAGCCGGATGAGCAGGGCGAGCAGCCCACCCACGAAGAAGAAGATCATCGCCGTGATGAGGTACAGGTTGCCGATGACCTTGTGGTCGGTGGTGGACAGCCACTTGGCGATGGTTGCACCCTTGCTGCGCGCCTTCGGCGCGGTCAGGGTCCGCGGCTCACTGGCGGTCGTCATCAGCTGTTCCCGGTTCCGGTAGAAGCGGCGGGGGACTCGGTCGGGACGGCACCCCCGTTGAAGGGGACGGCACCCCCCGGCGGGGTCTTGCTGCGGCCGAGGTTCGTGTCGAGCTGGCCGACGTGGCCCTTGGCCCGCAGGTCCGCCATGTGCTGGTCGAACTCGGCCTGACTCACGACGGCGACGTTGAACAGCATCTCGGAGTGGAACTCCCCGCAGAGCTCACTGCACTTGCCCTTGAAGGTCCCGGTGACCTGGGGAACCATCTGGTACTTGTTCTCGACTCCAGGAATGGCGTCGATCTTGAACAGCGTGGCGGGTATCCAGAACGCGTGGATCACGTCGCGTGAGGTGACGATGAATTCCACCCGCTTGTTCACCGGAAGGTACAGCGTCGGGAGTTGGGCCTCGACGCCACGCTTGCCGTCGAGCTCGCCCTGGATGCCCGTCTCGTACACGTTCGCATCCCGGTAGTTGAAGTCCCAGGACCATTGCTTGCCCACGACATTGATCGTCAGGTCGGGCTTCGCCGAGATGTCAATGATCTTCGCTTGAGCGTCCGCCGTCTTGATGAAGAGCGCAGCCACCATCATGATCGGGACGACGATGTAGAGGATCTCGAGCGGAATGTTGTACCGCACCTGCGGGGGAAGCCGGTGGTCATCCTTGCGGCGCCGATATACGATCATGCACCAGATCATCAGGCCCCATACCAGGGCGCCCACCGCCAGAGCCGCGACCCAGGACCCGTTCCACAGGTCGATGATCCGCGCGGTCTGGTTGGTGGTGTTCCGGTCGGGCGTCCCCAGGAAGCCGAGCTGGGCCTCCTTGCTGCAGCCCGACAGGAGGAGTACGCCCGGCAGAACGAGGGCCGGAACGACCGCCCGGCGGCTACGGCCGCCTTTTCCGCGACCTTCTTCGTGCGAACGCAACGGTAGCCTTCCCACTCCTGTCGTGGCCCGGCTCGTGCCGGCCGATGCACGGACGTCGAACGAGAGAACAGTACCGCCTGCCGTGTCGCGGATACGGGGGTGGAGTTCGCCATCCTGGCGTGGCGCACCGCACACGTTGCAGCAATTCGGTAACGAGGTGGTCACGACCACGACAAGGGATGATCCTTATTCGAGAGCCCGCGCAGCACCCGGAGCTGCGGTTGTCTCCCCGCGGCCCCGGCTCAGCCTACTCGCCTGCCCCGCCGGGCCCATCCAGCGGGGGTCGGACCTTCCAGCGCGACGGTCAGCAGCTCGAGGTACCGCCCTCGGGAGATCTCGACGGCCCCGAGGCTCGCCAGGTGCGGGGTGCGCCACTGGACGTCGAGCAGCCGGCGCGGGTCGCCGTCCTCGGACAGCAGGTCGACGAGTGCCACCAGGGCCGCCTTCGAGGCATCCGTCTCGCGGTGGAACATCGACTCCCCGGCGAACAGTCCACCGATCCCCACCCCGTACAGGCCGCCGGCGAGCCGGTCGTTCCGCCAGCACTCCACCGAATGTGCCCAGCCGAGGTCGAAGAGGACCTGGTAGGCCCGGCTGATCGTGTCGGTGATCCAGCGACCGCTCCGCGACGGGTCCGCGCAGGCCGCCATGACCTCCGGGAACGCCGTGTCGATCCGGACCTCGAACCGGGAGCAGGAGCGGCGCAGCGAGCGGCTCACCCGCAGTCCGTCCAGCGGCAGCACCCCCCGCGGATCGGGCGACCACCAGCCCACCGGTCCCCGACCGTTGCGCCCCAGCCCCATCGGGAACAGCCCACTGCGGTACGCGGCGAGCAGCGTGCCCGGCTCCAGGTCCGCGCCGACCCCGACCAGGTCCTCCCCCGCCTCCGCGCCGGCGACCTCGAAGTGGTACCGGGACGGCGCAGGTTCGCGCGGCCACGTCACCCAGGACACCTGCTCAGGGGTGCAAGGTCTTCAGATGCGGCTCGACCTCGGCCGCCGCGCCGTCGCCGTACGCGTGGGCCAGCCGGTCGAGAAACGCCAGCCGCCGCAGGTCGTACTCCTGGGTCCCGACCGTCTCGAGCACCAGGGTGGCGAGCGTGCACCCCACCTGGGCGCAACGCTCGTTCGGCAGGCCCCAGGAGAGTGCCGCCATGAACCCGGCCCGGAAGCCGTCGCCCACGCCGGTCGGGTCGGCGATCTTCTCGGTGCGGACCGCCGGCACCCGGACGACGTCCCCGTCCGCGCGCTCGACGACCACGCCGTCCTTGCCGTGAGTGGTCACCCGGGTCCTCACCCGGGCCAGCACCTCGTCGGCCGACCAGCCGGTCTTCTGGCTGATCAGCGCCGCCTCGTAGTCGTTCGTGAACAGGAACGCCGCGCCGTCGATCAGGTCGCGGATCTGCGGACCCTCCGACCAGGCGAGCTGCTGGGAGGGGTCGGCGGCGAACGGAATGTTCCGGGACCGGCACTCCTCGGTGTGGCGGAGCATCGCCTCCGGGTCGTTGGGGCTGATCACGACCAACTCCAGCGGACCCGCGGCCTGGGCGGGCGCGAGCTCGATCTGCCGGGCCTCGCTCATCGCCCCGGCGTAGAACGAGGCGATCTGGGCCTGGTGGCGGTCGGTGGTGCAGATGAACCGGGACGTGTGCAGCAGTTCGGAGACGTGCACGAACGTGCAGTCCACGCCGTGCCGCTCCAGCCAGGACCGGTACTCGGCGAAATCCTCACCCACCGCACCGATCAACAGCGGGTTCAGCCCGAGGTTGGCCAACCCGAACGAGATGTTGGCCGCCACCCCCCCGCGGCGGATCTGCAGATCCTGGACGAGGAACGACAACGCCACCTTGTCGAGCTGCTCGACAACCAGGCTGTCGGAGAAGACGCCGTCGAAGACCATCAGGTGGTCGGTGGCGATGGACCCGGTGACCGCGATACGCACGACGGCACACGATACCCGGCCTGTCGGTCGGGTCGATCCCCGCCGGGAACGGACCAACCCAGAAACGATCATGCAGTCCCGCCGCGGCTCGGTGGCCCCGGAAGAACTGCATGATCACAAGCGAGTGAAGATCAGGACGCGTTCGCCCCCGTCGATGGGTCGATCAGTGGAAGCTGTCGCCGCACGCGCAGCTGCCGCTCGCGTTCGGGTTGTCGATCGTGAAGCCCTGTTTCTCGATGCTGTCCGCGAAGTCGATCGTGGCACCGTCGAGCATGGGCACGCTCATCCGGTCCACCACGACCTCGACGCCGCTGAACTCGCGGATGCGGTCGCCGTCCAGCGTCCGCTCGTCGAAGTAGAGCTGGTAGACGAAACCGGAGCAGCCGCCGGCCTGTACCTGGACGCGAAGCCGCAGGTCGTCACGGCCCTCCTGCGCCAGCAGGCTCTTCACCTTGGCGGCGGCGACGTCGGTCAGCACGACTCCGTGGCTCTTCGCCTCGGTGGCCACCTGGCCCGGCTGGTCCTGAACGGTCATGGATGTCATCTCCGTATCCGCGGGAACTGCGGGTGCGGCCGCTGCCGGCCCGGTTGCTACAGCGTGGTGCCCGGGCCGTCCATTCCCGCATGCCGACTCGTGGGTATGCCACTCCAGGGTAGGGCCATCCTCGGCCGGGCAGCTCAGCCGGGCGACCGGGACCAGGTCCGGGCTACCCGGGCGGCGCGGTCGGCGAGGCTGCGGTACGGGTCGGCCAGCGCCATCGTGACCTCACCGGGCGTCCGGGCCACGGGGTAGGCGGACTCCACCCCGATGGCCAGGGCCTCCCGGCGTCCCACCTCCACCTGGCCCGCCACCACGACCACCGGCCGACCGATCTCGAGACCCTGCCGGGCCACCGCCGCGACCACCTTGCCCCGCAGCGACTGCCAGTCGAACCGGCCCTCACCGGTGATCACCAGGTCGTTGTGCCGTACCCGCTCGGCGAATCGGACAGCCTCCAGCACGGCCTGGGCCCCGGGCACCCGGCGCCCCCCGAGCAGGAGCAGCCCGAACCCCAACCCACCGGCGGCACCGGCTCCCGGTCGCGCGCTCGCCCGCCGCTCCAGGCCCAGCACGTCCAGCGCAGCGACCGCGAAGTCGGCGAGGCAGCGTTCCAGTTCCTGGGCCTGTTCCGGGGTGGCGCCCTTCTGCGCGGCGAAGCCCGCGCTGGCGCCCCGCAGGCCGAGGAGAGGGACGTCGACGTCCGTGGCCACCAGCAGATCGACGCCCGCCCAACTGTCCCGGACAGCGCACAGCCAGGCCAGCTCGGCGGAGGTGACCCCGGCCAGCGCCGCGCCGCCGCCGGCAAGCCGCTCCCGCACCGGTGCGGGGACGTCCACGCCCGCGCCCACCGCCAGCGCGGCGAGCAACCCCGCCCCCGCATCGTTCGTCCCGGAACCGCCCAGGCCGATCACCACCCGGCCGGCGCCGGCGTCCCGCGCCGCCTCCAGCAGGGCGGCGACCCCGGCCGTACTGGTACGGCCCGGGTCGCGCCGGCCGGCAGGGACCAGGTGCAGCCCGCACGCCTGCGCGGATTCCAGGTAGCCGGTCAGGACGCCGTCCTCGGCCTCGGCGAGCACGATCGCTGCCGGAGCCGGCTCGCCCAGCGGGCCGGTGACCATCACCGCGCTGGTCCGGGCGTCGAGACTGGACCGCAGGACGTCGATGAAGCCGGGTCCGCCGTCCGACAGCGGGCACAGCTCGACCTCGTCGTGCGGCGCCTGTCGGCGCCAGCCCTCGGCGATCGCGGCGGCCGCCTGGCCGGCCGTCAGCGTTCCGGTGAAGCAGTCGGGGGCGATCAGGACGCGCACGCGTCACGCGCCGTCAACGCCGGCCGAGGGCCGCGAGCAGGAGCGTCTCGGCCAGGCAGGCCCGCCGCAGCTCGCCCAGGTCGACCGACTCGTCCGTGCCGTGGGCCCGGGTGTCCGGGTCCTCCACGCCGGTGACCAGCACGGTGGCCGCCGGGTACACCTCCTGCAGGGCGGCGATGAAGGGGATCGAGCCGCCGACGCCGATGTGCACCGGGGGGTGCCCCCACGCCTGGTGCAGGGCCCAGCGGGCGACGTCGTACGTCGCTCCCCCGACCTCCCCGGACCACGGCTGGCCGGACTCGCCGAGTGCGACCTGGACGTGTGCGCCCCACGGAGCCCGAGCGGCCAGGTGCTCCCGGACGGCCTCGAACGCCGCCTTGGGGTCCTGCCCGGGGGCCAGGCGCAGCGAGAACTTGGCCCGGACCACCGGCAGCAGGGTGTTGGTGGCCTCCGCGACGGACGGCGCGTCGACACCGGTCACGGTCAGCGCGGGGCGGGTCCACATCCGGGACTCCAGCCCACCACGCCCGATCAGCGCAACCCCCTCCAGCACGCCGGCGTCGGCGCGCAGCGTCTCCTCGGCGTAGCCGAGGTCATCGGCCTCGCCGGACACCAGCCCGGCCACCGCCACGGCGCCGTCGTCGTCCCACAGCGTCGACAGCAGGCGCAGCGCGGCGGTCATCGCATCCGGAACCGCACCGCCGAACATCCCGGAGTGGACGGCATGGTCGAGCGTACGCACCTCGATCACGCCGTCCACCAGGCCGCGGAGGCTCGACGTCAGGGCCGGGACACCGACGCGCCAGTTGCCCGAGTCCGCCACCACGATCACGTCGGCGGCGAGCCGCTCCCGGTGCGCGTGCAGGAAGGCCTCGAACGTCGGGGAGCCGATCTCCTCCTCGCCCTCCACGAAGACGGTGACCCCGACGCCGAGCTCGTCCGCGAGAGCACGCAAGGCTGCCAGGTGGACGACGATCCCGGCCTTGTCGTCGGCCGAGCCACGGCCGTAGAGTCGCCCCTCCCGCTCCGCAGGCTCGAAGGCGGGGGTCCGCCACAGCGTCGGGTCGCCGGGCGGCTGGACGTCGTGGTGGGCGTACAGGAGCACCGTCGGGGCGCCGTCCGGGGCCGGCCGGTGGCCCACCACGGCCGGGGCGCCGCCGGCCCGGAGGATCTCCACGTCCGGCATCCCGGCCGCGGTCAGCAGGGCGGCGACGGCCGCCGCGGACTCGGCCACCGGCCGCTGGTCGAACGCTGCCGCGGAAACGCTCGGGATCCGGATCAGCGCCTCCAGGTCCGCGCGCAGATCGGGCCAGACCAGGTCGATCCGGGCCCGGAGGCGGTCGACGTCCGGAGGAGGCAGCGGGACGGTCCCGGCGGCAACGGTCATGTCCAGAGACTATGCGGCCGGAAGGCCGGGCGACCCGCGGGCCGCCGGTCCGCCGGTCGCACCGTCCGTCCTGCTCGCGACGTGCGCGGACGCCGTACCCTGAGGTCGTGTTCGGACGCTCGAGGACCACCCAGACGACCGCGCTGCCCGCTACGCCCTCCGCGAAGGTCGGCGGCAAGGGGCGCCCGACCCCGAGCCGCCGGGAGGCCGAGGCGCGCAACCGACGCCCGGTGGTCGGCAGCCCCCGGCTGCGCCCGGGTGCCACCAAGGAGGAGAAGAAGGCGGCGCGGGCGGCGCAGCGGGAGGTGACGGCGACCGAGCGTGCCCGCACCCGAGAAGCCATGATCACCGGTGATGAGCGCTACCTGCCGGCCCGAGACCAGGGCCCGGCCCGTCGGTTCGCCCGGGACTACGTCGACGCCCGCCGGAACCTCGGCGAGTACCTCTTGCCGGCCGCGGTGCTGGTGCTGGTCATCGGCATGATCAACATTCCGGCGATGAAGCTGGCCTCGTTGATCGGGCTCTACCTCGTCGTCCTGGTGATCGCCGTGGACTCGTACCTGCTGCGCCGCAGGGTGGCGCGCCTGACCACCGAGAAGTTCGGCGACAAGGCCCGTGGCGTGGGCGGCTACGCGATGATGCGCTCGCTCCAGATGCGCCGCACCCGGCTCCCGCGCCCTCAGGTCGAGCGGGGCCGGTACCCGAGCTGACCTCGCCCACCGGCCGCCGTTGGCCTACGGTCACGGCATGGAGTACCGCTACCTGGGCCGCAGCGGCCTGAAGATCAGCGAAATCATCTACGGCAACTGGCTGACGCACGGCTCACAGGTGGACGACGAGGTGGCCACCAGCTGCGTTCGGGCGGCACTCGACGCGGGCGTCACCACGTTCGACACCGCCGATGCGTACGCCGGCACCGCCGCCGAGGCGGTGCTGGGCGCGGCGCTCGCCGGGCAGCGCCGGGAGGGGCTGGAGATCCTCACCAAGGTCTACTGGCCGACCGGGCCCGGCCCCAACGACCGCGGCCTGTCCCGCAAGCACATCCTCGAGTCGATCCACGGCTCGCTCCGCCGGCTGGGCACCGAGTACGTGGACGTCTACCAGGCGCACCGCTACGACCCCGAGACGCCGCTGGAGGAGACCATGGCGGCTTTCGCGGACGTCGTCCGGCAGGGCAAGGCCCTCTACATCGGGGTCAGCGAGTGGACGGCGGACCAGATCCGGGCCGGGCACGCGCTGGCGCGCGAACTGCGGGTGCCCCTGGTGTCCAACCAGCCGCAGTACTCGATGCTCTGGCGGGTGATCGAGGGCGAGGTGGTGCCGACGTCCCGGGCACTGGGCCTGTCCCAGATCGTGTTCTCGCCGATCGCGCAGGGGGTGCTCACCGGCAAGTACCAGGTCGGGCAGGCAGCGCCGACCGGGTCCCGGGCGACGGACCAGAAGGGGGGCGCCTCGTTCATCCAGCGCTACCTGCGCGACGACGTCCTGCAGCGGGTCCAGGGCCTGCGCCCGGTCGCCGACGACCTCGGCCTGTCCCTGGCCCAGCTCGCCGTCGCCTGGGTGCTGCAGAACGACAACGTCGCGGCGGCGATCATCGGCGCCTCCCGGCCGGAGCAGGTGCACGAGAACGTCAAGGCCACCGGCGTCCGGATCCCGCCGGAGCTGATGACCAGGATCGACGAGGCGCTGGGCGACGTCGTCGAGCGAGACCCCGACCTGACCGCCCGGCACGCGCCGCGAGGGCGGCCCGCCTGAACCGCGAACGGACCGGGGCGGCCCCGCGCCGGGGCCGTCGCAGCGCACCGTGCGGCGCTACTCCAGAGGGCGCAGGCTCATCGCGGCGTAGACCACCTCGCCGTCGCGGAGCAGGCTCACCTGCTCGACTCCGGCGGACAGCAGTTCCCGCCACGACTCCCCGACCCACGACTCGGCGTCCGCCTGGCTCGGGAAGATCGGCTCGGACAGGCCGGACGACGACAGCGGGGATCCGTCGACGCCCTCGTAGCGCCAGGTGAAGGTGCTCATGCAGGCTACGTTAGCTCCGCTGGATACCCTCGGCCCGTGGCAGACCATCCCGACGCACGTGAGCCGGTCCTCCTCGGCAGTGCCGCCACGGCATGGCCCGAGCCCGGGTGCCGCTGTCGCACGTGCCGAGGCTCCTGGCTGCCCGGTGGGGGGCCGGCCGTCGCCCCGGCCGGCCTGCAGGTCGGACCCGTCCGGGTCGGCGGCGTCGGGGCCGGCCCGGTGGCGGTCTGGTTCGGGGACGGTCCGCCGCAGCCGGTTCGCGCGGGCGACGCGGTCGACCGCTCCGGGATGCGCATGATCGGGCTTCCTGCCGGCGACGAGGGCGTGGCGCTCGTGCTCGGTGTGCCCGGAGGCCCCGCGCACACCGTGCTGTGGTGCGCAGGCGCCGGGCACCTGCCGGAGCAGACCGTCGACGCCCTGGCCGGGGCGGAACTGGAGGTCGCAGTGCTGGCCGTCGGGCCGGCCGAGGGGCCACTCAGCCTGGGGCATGCGCTGGCCAGGCTCCGCGCCGTGGACGCCCTCGCACCCGGCTGCGACGTCGTGGCGATCGGCTTCGACCACGTCCTGGAACCGACGCGGCTGGCTCCGACACTCGCCGAGTGGGGCGTCCGGATCGCGCGCGACGGTTCCCGGCTGGGGCCGGCGCACTCGGTCCCGCCGCCACCCCTGCTCGCCCGCTCGCTGGTCCTGGGCCCCGCGTCGTCCGGCAAGTCGGTTGCCGCGGAGACCCTGCTCGCCTCCGAGCCCACGGTCGATTACGTCGCGACCGGACCGCCGCCCTCCGCTGACGACCCGGACTGGACCGCCCGGGTGATGGCCCACCGGCAACGACGGCCGTCATGGTGGCGGACGATCGAGGGCACCGACGTGATCGACGTCCTGGGCACCCCCGGCGCCCCCGTGCTGCTGGACTCCCTCGGCACCTGGGTGGCGCTGGCGCTGGACCGGTGCGGCGCCTGGAACGAGGCACCGGGCTGGCGCGGCCGGTTCGACGCCGAGGCCGATGCCCTGGTGGATGCCTGGCGGAACACCCCGCGCCAGGTCGTCGCCGTCGGTGAGGAGACCGGCTGGGGTGTCGTCCCGGATTCCGCGTCCGGGCGCCGATTCCGGGAGGCGCTCGGCTCCCTGACCCAGCGGCTGGCCGCCGAGAGCGAGCGCGTGCTCCTCGTGGTGGCCGGCCGCCTCGTCCCGCTGGAACAGGAGGTTCCCGGTGTCTGAGGAGAACGGCACCGCTGCCCTGCAGACCGACGTCCTGGACGCCATGGGCGCCGGGACCGGCGAGCCGGACACGCTCGCGGCCGACGACGCCCGCGCGGCGCTGGACGTCGTGAGCGGTCCGGACGGCCTCGCCGCCTTCGGCCGGTTCGGGGAGCTGGCGGTGTGGTGGGCCGGGGTCCGCGGGGACGCCCGCACGGCGCCCCCGGGCCAGGTACTCCTGGTCGGGGCGGCCCCGGGCGTCGCGGGCCGCCGGCCCGGCGCCGCGGTCGTGGACCTGCCGTCGGGTGACGTCGACGAGGCGCTCGAGTGGGGCCGGGCGACCGCGGACGACGCGGCCGACCGTGGCGTCGAGCTGATCGTGGTCAGCGTCGCCGACGTGACAGCCACCCGAGCCGTCGCCGCCGAGCTGCTGGGGCTGGATGCGGTCGAGGCGAGCGGCTGGCCGCTCGACCGAGGCCTGTCGGACGAGGAGTGGATGGACGAGGTCGTGGGACTCCGCGACCGGTTGCGCCGCCTGCACGGCCTGCGCGGGCGGCCGGGCGACCTGCTCCGAGTGCTCGGCGCCCCACAACTCGCCGCGGCCGCCGCCCTGCTCGTGCAGGCAGCCGTCCGTCGCACGCCCGCGCTCCTGGACGGCGCCGGGGCCGCGGCGGCGGCCCTGCTCGCCCGCCGGACGTCGTACGTGATGAACGAGTGGTGGCAGGCTGCCCAGCAGACCGACCTGCCGATGCACGAGCGGACGCTGGGGTCCCTCGGCCTGACCGCCGTCGTCCAACTGGGGATCAGCGTTGAGGACGGTACCGCCGCGCTCGCCGCGCTCGCCGTCCTCGACCAGGCCGCGATGCTGCTGACCTCGGCCGCGGCCGGCCCGAAGGACCAGCCCTACCCGGACGACGACACGCTGTGACCCGATCGTTGATCGACACGCGCGGCCCGGCATGGGACACCCTCGTCGACGGCCTGCGGTTGGGGGTCGGCACCCTGACCGCGCTCCCGGTGCCGCCTCCGCGCCGGGTGGCTCGCACCACCGCGGCGGTGGCCATGCTGCTCGCACCGCTGGTGGGCCTGATCCCGGGGGCAGCGGCCGCCGCCGTGGCGTGGGCGGGGACGGCGCTGGGGGGGTCCGCGCCGCTGTGCGCGGGTCTGGCCGTCGGGCTCGTCGCCCTGCTGACGCGGGGCCTTCATCTCGACGGTCTCGCCGACACGGCCGACGGGCTCGCCTCGGCCTACGACCGCGACCGCGCCCTGGCGGTGATGCGCCGCGGCGACACCGGTCCGTCCGGTGCCGCGACCCTCGTCCTGGTGCTGCTGGTACAGGTGACGGCACTGGCGCAGGCACTGGACCGGCTGGGGCCGGCCGCCGCCCTCGCGGGCGTCGTCGCAGGGCGGGCGGCCCTGCCGGTCGTCTGCGCACGGGGGATCCCAGCGGCCCGACCGGACGGGCTGGGGGCGACCGTCGCCGGCACCGTGCCACGGCAGGCCGCCGCCCTGGTCGCCGGGCTCACGGCGGTGGGCTGCGCTGCGCTGGTGCACCGACCGGGCGCCGTCGTGGCCGCTCTCACCGGGCTGGCCGCGGCCGGCGTCCTGCTGGCGCGGACCACCCGGCGGCTCGGTGGCGTCACCGGTGACGTGCTCGGGGCATGCGTCGAGGCCGCCACCACCGGGACGCTCGTCGTCCTGGCCGTCGTTCCGGCCTGACCCCGCACCGCCGTCCGCTCCCGGCCCCGCTACCGGCCCGGGCCCTCGGTCGTAGCTCATCGGCCCCCGTTCGCGGTCGGGGTCCGCGCGGACGTGCGCACGAGCGGTTCGGCCAAGGGCTCAGGAGAACTCGTGGTGCGGGGTGCGGTTGCCCCACCAGGGGACGGTGGTGTCGGTGGGCAGGTCGGCCGGCACCGTGATGGAGCCGTGCTGCCAGGCCACCACAAGCCCGATGATCACGTAGATCAGCCCGACGAGCTGATGTTCCTTCGCCGCCTTCGCACCGCGGCCAGCGCCTCTCACCCGTCGTTCGGCAGGACCCCTCTTCACCGTGCGTACGCCCCGCTCCCGGCGCACCCTCGGGGTGATCAAGCCGGGCGCCGGTCACGTGCACCGCTCGATCGACGGACCCGGCCGGGGCGATCAGCGCGATCGGGTTTGGACCTGCACGAACGGCGGCTTCACGACCCGGCAGGGGAGGGCCCGGCCACGGACGTCGACGAGCACCTCGGCGCCCTCCACGACGGATCGATCGAGCAGGGCGAGCGCGATGCCCTGCTTCAGGGTGGGCGAGAAGGTGCCAGAGGTGGTGCAGCCGAGGTCCGCGCCGTCCGCGGAACGGACCGGGAGGTTCGCCCGTGGGACGCCCCGCTCCAGCG
>DATDMG010000375.1:0-4736 GCA_036518955.1 Kineosporiaceae bacterium
GCTCGCCGTCGTCGAAATGGTCCAGGCGACGCCGAGAGGCCTCCGGGAGCGTCGCCTCGACACACGCGGGGCAGGCGGCGGAAGGCCGGGCACTGAAGTGCCGGTCCCAGAAGACCGCCCAGCCGGTGATCCACTCACCGCACAGGGTGCGGCGGGTCCCGGGCTCCCACGCGTGCTCGGTCCCGTACGGGAGCCATTGGTTCGGCGCTCCGCCGGCACGGTCCCGCACCTTGTGCGTCGCGACGACGAAGAGCTCCCGCTGCCGGGGTGGCCTGGCACCGCGACGCGCGGTCGTGGTGGTCACCGGACCGTACTCGAGGGTGCGGGTCAGTGTCATCTCGCAGTCTCCGCTCCCGTGCCTCCGCCCGGATCCCCGTTGAGCCCGGCCTGCGCGGCACTCAGTGCCATCATGATGGCACTGGATGCCGCACGCAAGGGGTAGCCGCGCTCGACGTCGAGGATCAGAACGGCGCGAAGGATCACCAGGACGGCGACCGCGGGGAGACCGACGTCAGGGCGAGGGCGAGACGTCAGAGCGAGCGCGAGATCCGCTGCACGACGTCGTCCATCGACTCCCCGGACCGGAACACGGCGACCACGACCTCCTCCCCTTCGGGTGCCGCGGCCGCGACCGACGTCGCCGCACCGGCCGCGACGCGTGCGCCCTCCGGGGCGGGGTCGCCGGCCGCGGGGACGAGTGAATGATCCGGCCGCAATCGCGAGGCGACGGTCTCGAAGGCGGCCTCGAGGGCGGGCGTCGGGTCGCCGTGCCCGGCGTTGCGGAGCCAGTCGCGCAGCACGAAGTTGTGCGCCGCCACGTACGACGCCGCGACGACCTCCGCCAGCAGTGCCCCCTCCGGGGTGTCACCGAACCGCCCCCCCAGGTAGCGGGCGAACAGCCGGGTGTAGCGGGAGACGCTGGCGATCTCCCGGTCCCGCAGTGCCGGCGAGGATCGGGTGAGCCGGTACCGCTCCACCGAGACCACCGGGTCGTCGACGTAGCTCCGGAACACCATCCGGATACCGCTCGCCAGTGCGGTGAGCGGCGGGACGTCGTGCAGCGCCGCGAGGTGGGATTCGACGAGCTGGGCGATCCGGGCGTGATCGGGGAAGATCGCGTCGTCCTTGGAGCGGAAGTGCCGGAAGAACGTGCGCCGGGCCACCCCGGCCCGTTCCGCGATCGCCTCGACGGTGGTCTGGTCGTACCCCTGCGCCGCGAAGAGGTCTCGGGCCGCCGCAGCGATCCGCGTCCTCGCCTCGGACCCGTAGCCGTCCAGATCACGCCGCGGCGGGGGGTTGCTACTGGCCATGAGCCGACGGTAACTGCGGCGAGGAGTCGCTCGCATGCACCTTCTGGTGACGCTTGCCACCCAGCGGGCGGCGGGCAGTCGCGCCGGCGACGACAGGACCCAGCCGCAACGGACAGGTTCCCCGAAGCACGTCCTTCGACAGAGGTACCCGCATGCTTTGCTGATGTGGCTGGCCAGTCGCTGCCGCTGGGTTGCCCAACAGGTCGCAAGTGGCGGGGACGATGTTGGTTCAGCGGGAGCGGTTCGGGCGCGGGGGCGGGCCGGTCGTGTTGGTGACCGGCCCGCCCCCGGTCCGCGGCGTGCCGTTAGCTGGCGCTGCCTGCGGGGGCTGGGCGGGCGCGGCGCAGCGCCAGACCTGCGGTGAACCCGGCGCCGAGGCCGACCACGAGGGCGAACAGGGACAGCGTGATCGGGAGGGTGGCGGAGTTGTTGCTGTTGTCCTGGTGTTGGGCGAGTGGATGCTGCGCCGGGGACGACGGCTGGGGGCCGCCGGACGAGGCGGCGGCGGGTGCGGCGTCCTGCTTGGCGGCGAGTTTCAGGACGGGGGCGGGGTTCTTGGGTTCGGCGGCGCCGGGTCCGGCTTCCTCGATCCAGCGGACGATCTCGCCGTTGTCGTAGGACTGGATCGCCTTGAACACCATGTGGTCGACGGTGGTGGGCAGCGGTCCGGCGCTGACCGGGAACTCGTTGAACTCGCCGGGTTTGACGGCGGTGTCCTTGCTGGCCGCCATCCAGGTGATCTTGCTGATGGCCTCGGTGATCTCGCCGTTCTCGCTCTTCACCGGTTGGGGAAGCTTGGCCTTCTCGACGGTGTAGGTCCAGCCCGGTACCGGCTTGACGCTGACGTGCGCCAGGGGCGCGTCGCTGGGGAAGGTGACCTCGAGTTTGGTGCTGGAGGCGTTGTCCCGCTCGGTGGGCATCCGGAAAGTCAGGACGCTGTACCCGCCCTGGGTGGCCTGGCCCGGGTTGACGGTCACGTGCGCGGAGGCGGGCGCGGCCGCCAGGCCGAGGGCGAGGCCGGAGAGCAGTCCGGCGGTGAGCAGGCGCCTGGTCGATCGGAACACGGTGGGGGTTCTCCTCAAGGGGTGGACGGGGTCGGACCGGGGTGCCGGACGGTGACTCCGGCAAGGGTGGTCATCGGAGGCTGATCGTGGCGGTGCCGACGCCGGCGTCGGTGTCGGTGGTGCGCACGGTGACGGTGATCTGCCAGCGTCCTGGCAGCGGCAGGGCGGCGCCGTGGGCGGCGTAGGTGCCCAGGCCCGTGTGGTGGACGGTCAGCGGGATCTGTCCGATGCCGCGGTCGGGCAGGGCGGCGTCGGCGCGCAGTTCGAGGGCGTCGAGCGGGTGGCCGGCCGCGTCGGTGACCTGGAAGGTCATGGCTGGCGAGCTGGCCAGGGGCGGGTCGACGGTGATCTGGACCCGCCGCTGCTGCGGAAGCACGGCCACCGCGCTGACCGGTCCGTCGTTCCCGGGTGCTGGGCCTGGTTGCTGGCTGCGGGCGGGGGTGGTGACCGCGAGGTGCGCGGTGACGGCCAGCACGACAGCGGCAAGGCCGACCTCGCCCAGGACCGACCGGCGCAGCGCGCGCACCGGGGGTGCCGGACGCTTCTCGGTCGCCACTGCCGTGCCGGGTGTGGCGGCCGCACCTGCCGACGTGGACGGCGCGGGCAGCTGGTGCCCGGAGGGGAGGTGGTGCCGGATCCACCGGCGGCCCAGGTTGCCCAGCGCCAGGGTCGCCGCGACCAGGAGGATCTTGACGGTGAGGAGGCGGCCGTAGCCGGTGTCCAGCAGCGCCTGGATCGAGGCCAGGGCCTGCCACGACTGGTAGGTCCCGGTGACGACGAGGACGGCCACGCAGGTCATCGCGAGGGCGGACCAGCGGGGCAAGACCGTCTGCAGGGTCGAGGCCAGCTGGTGGGGCAGGACGCGCCAGGCGAGCACGACCAGTCCGCCCAGCCACACCGCCATCGCGAGCAGGTGCAGGGTGTGGCTGGCCACCGCCAGGTTCCGTTGTGGGCCGGCGAAGGCGTGCCCGGACACCGCCAGGCTGACCAGGATCGGCACAGTCACGGCCGCCAGGACGCGCGGGCGTTCCAGTAACCGGACCCGCGCCGACGCGACCGCGACAGCAACAGCGGCGGCCAGGGCGCACCGGGCCAGGGCCGCCTGCCCGAACGTGGTGGCCAGGGTGGTGGTCAGCGTCCCGGAGTCGAACCCCGCGCTGAGCGTCTGTCCGACGGCGTTGGCGGCCTGGACGGGAACGGCGGCCGCGGCCAGTACCGCCAGCAGACTCGCTGCTGCGGCCGTCGACCGGCGCAGGAGCACGTCGCTCGCCCCGCCCGGCCAGCACACGATCAGGAACCCGGCCGTTCCGGTGAGCAGGACGACGCCCACGTAGCCGGCCCAGCGGATCAGGGTGAGCAGCAGCCGCCCTGCCGCGCTGCGGTCGGGCGGGGCCACGGCGGCCGGTGCCGTGGCGTCCCCCACCGCGAAAGGGACTGCCCCGGACACCGGGTGGGAGTCCGCCGAGATCACCCGCCAAGTGAGCACGTACCCGCCGGCCGGCAGTGGGCGGGGCAGGTCGACGGTGACCTCGTCACCGCGCTGACCGGGCCGGCCCAGGGCCAGAGGCCGGCCGGCCGCATCCAGCAACCGGATGCCGTCCGGCACCAGTTGGACCGACTCGGTGAACCGCAGAGTCGCCCTGGCCGGTGCCGCGGCCAGCCGGGCGCCGGACGCCGGGTCCGAGGACACCAGTTCGGCGTGCGCCCCGGCCGGCCCGGCGAACCAGATCATCATGGCCGACCCGACCAGGGTGGCCGCCACGAGCGCGAGCACCTGCCCCAGGCGACCATGGGTACGCCGGGCCCCCGGCGCTGACACCGGCATCGCCAGCATGGAGGTCATCAAGAGGCGGCCCGCTCCGGCGCGGACGGGTGCACCGAGGCAACGGCGCGCCCCCCGCCGTCCGAGGGCGGCGGACGGTGCGTGCCGGCCAGGAGAGAGCGGAACCAGCGCAGGCCCGCGGGTCGCAACGACCTCTGTGGACAGGGTAGTCCGGCGTTGGCCTGGACGCGCGACAACCACCACAGCAGTAGTGCCCCGACCACCGCGAGCAGGTGCGGGACCTCGGCGAGAACATGGACATCGCCGTGCCCGCCGTTCCGCCCCGCGTCGAGGACGACGTCCAGCGCGGCCGTGCCCACCAGACAGGCAGCGGCCGCAGTGATCACCGGCAGCATCCCCCACGCCCGCCCCGGCCGGACGGCGGCGGCGCAGAACCCCACCGCGAGAGCCAGACCGAAGGAGCTGAGCTCCTGGCCGGCATGCGAGCGCGCCGCGCCGCCGGCCACCAGCGGCCACAGCACCGCCAGCACCTGCAGCACCGCGACCGCGACCAGCCCCACCCGCAGCGGGCGAATCCGA
>DATDMG010000376.1:0-5602 GCA_036518955.1 Kineosporiaceae bacterium
GGCCACCGGCACGGGCGCGGACGCACCCCGCGACAACGTGATCACCTGGGCGGACCTGCTGCGGGGTGCCGACGGCGTGACCCTCGAGGCGGCCCGAGCCCGCGCCGACGCCGTCCGGCCGGACGACGTCGCCGACATCCTCTTCACGTCCGGTACCACCGGGCGCAGCAAGGGGGCGATGAGCGCACACCGTCAGTCCCTGGCCGTGGCGTCCGCCTGGGCGGAGACGGGCGGCCTGACGGCGGCGGACCGGTACCTGGTGGTGAACCCGTTCTTCCACACCTTCGGCTACAAGGCGGGCATCCTGGCGTGCCTGCTCACCGGGGCGGCGATCGTGCCGCAGGCGGTCTTCGACGTCCGCCGGACGTTGGCGCTCACCGCCGCCGAGCGGATCAGCGTGCTGCCCGGGGCGCCGACCGTCTTCCGGTCGATGCTCGACCACCCGGACCGGGAACGCTACGACCACAGCAGCCTGCGGCTGGCGGTGACCGGCGCGGCGACCGTGCCCACCACGCTCGTCGAGCGGATGCGCAGCGAGCTGGGCTTCGACACCGTCCTGACCGCGTACGGGCTCACCGAGGCGGTGGTCGCGACGATGTGCCGCCCGGACGACGACGTCGACACGGTCGCCCACACCTGCGGTCGGCCGGTGGCCGGCTTCGAGCTGAGGATCGCCCCGACCGGTGGGGACCGCGAGGAGGGCGCGGCGAGCACGGAGGGCGAGGTGCTGCTGCGTGGCCCGAACGTGATGCTGGGGTATCTCGACGATCCGGGGGCGACCGCCGAGGCCATCGACCGGGACGGCTGGCTGCACACCGGCGACGTCGGACGGCTCGACGGCCGCGGCTACCTGACCATCACCGACCGACTCAAGGACATGTACATCTGTGGCGGGTTCAACGTGTACCCGGCCGAGGTGGAGCAGATGCTCGCCACGATGCCTCAGGTCGCCGAGGCAGTGGTGATCGGCGTCCCGGACCGGCGGCTGGGCGAGGTCGGGCGGGCGTACGTCATCCGCCGGCCCGGGCAGACGCTCACCGAGGAACAGGTGCTCGCCTACTGCCGGGGGCGGCTGGCCAACTTCAAGCTGCCTCGGTCCGTGGTGTTCCGCACCGACGTGCCCCGGACCCCCCTCGGCAAGCCGCTGAAGCACGTACTGCGCCAGGAAGTGATCGCATGACCGAACCCGTCCCGGACGAACCCGTCGTCCGGACCGAGCGTCGCGGCCCCGTGGCGCTGGTGAGGATGAACCGGCCCCGCTACCGGAACGCCCAGAACTCGGCGATGACGTACGCCCTGGACCGGGCGTTCGCCGCCGCCACCGACGATCCCGAGGTCGTGGTCATCGTGCTGGCCGGTGCCGGCGACCACTTCTCCGCCGGCCACGACATCGGGTCCCCCGGGCGGGACGTCGACCGCTCGTTCGAACGCCGGGCCGTGCTGTGGTGGGACCACGTCGACCGCGGTGGCGCGGACCGGCGGTACGCCCGGGAGATGGAGGTGTACCTCGGGATGTGCCGGCGCTGGCGGGACATCCCGAAGCCGATGATCGCCATGGTGCAGGGGTCGTGCATCGCCGGCGGCCTGATGCTCGCCTGGTGCTGCGACCTGGTGGTGGCCGCTGACGACGCGGTGTTCGCCGACCCGGTGGTGCGGATGGGCATCCCGGGGGTGGAGTACTTCGCACACCCCTGGGTCCTCGGGCCGAGAGCCGCGAAGGAGGTGTTGTTCACCGGGGACCGGTTCGACGCCCAGCGGGCCCGCGAGCTGGGCATGGTCAGCCGCGTGGTGCCGCGGGAGGACCTGGAGGCGGAGACGTTCGCGCTCGCCGAGCGGATCGCCACCATGCCGCCGTTCGGGCTGGCCCTGGCCAAACGGGCGGTGAACCAGTGCGAGGACCTGATGGGGCTGCGGGCCGGGATGGAGGCGGTGTTCGGCCTCCACCACCTCGCCCACGCGCACAACGCCGAGGTCACCGGGCATTCGCTGGCCGGGATGGACGCCCGAGCCATGAAGCGGCCGGCGCCGTGAGCGGCGACGACGTCACCGCGGGCCAGGCAGGCGGACCCGAGGAGCCCGCCGACCTGCCCCCCGGGCAGCCGGAGGTGGAGGACTTTCGCCAGGAGGTCCGTGCGTGGCTGGCCGAGCGCCTCCCGGCCCAACCGCTCCCGCCGTTGGACAGCGCGGAGGGCGACCTGGCGCACCGGGCCTGGGAGCGGGCGTTGTTCGACGCCGGCCTGGCGGTGGTGTCCTGGCCCCGGGAATACGGCGGCCGGGGTCTGTCGGTGTCGCACTGGCTGGCCTTCGAGGACGAGTACCACGCCGCCGGGGCACCCGCCCGGATCGGCCAGAACGGGCTGTTCCTGCTGGCGCCCACGGTGTTCACGCACGGAACCCCGGAGCAGTGCGACCGCGTGCTCCCGCGGATGGCGCGGGCCGATGACGTGTGGGCCCAGGCCTGGTCGGAGCCGGACGCCGGCAGCGACCTGGCGGCCATCCGGTCCCGAGCGCGACGCACCGACGGCGGCTGGCTGGTGCGCGGACAGAAGACCTGGAGCTCCCGGGCCGCGTTCGCGGACCGAGCCTTCGGCCTGTTCCGCACCGATCCGGACGCCGAGCGTCATCGCGGGCTGACCTACCTGTTGATCGACCTGCGCGCCGCCGGAGTCACGGTCCGGCCGATCGCGCAACTCAGTGGCCTGCCAGGCTTCGCCGAGATCTTCTTCGACGACGTGTTCGTGCCGGACGGCGACGTCCTCGGCCCGGTCGACGAGGGCTGGTCGGTCGCGATGAGCACCGCCGGTCACGAGCGGGGGCTGTCGTTGCGCAGTCCGGGTCGGTTCACCGCGGCCGCCGACCGGCTCGTCGCGCTCTGGCGGGACAGCCCCGAACCGGAACGCACGGTCCTGCGGGACCGGGTGGCGGACGCCTGGATCGGGGCGCGCGCCTACCGCATGCACACCCTCGCCGGGATCGCCGCCGGGCCGGCGCCGACCGGTCCGGCCGCCAGTCTGACCAAGGTCTTCTGGTCGGAACTGGACCTGGCGATGCACGAGACCGCGATGGAGCTGCTCGGGCCCGGCGCGGAGGCGCGCGGCCCGTGGTCGGAGGGCTACCTGTTCGCCCTGGCGGGTCCCATCTACGCCGGGACCAACGAGATCCAGCGGACGGTCATCGCCGAGCGGTTGCTCGGACTCCCCCGCGAGCCACGTCATCCGGGAGGACCGCGATGATTCTGCTCCGGACGCCCGTCGTCCCGGACTCCTGCCCGGCGCTCACCGCGGAGCAGCGGCAGTTCGCCGCCACCTTGCACGCCCTCCTCAGCGAGGCGGACACGCCGGGCGCCGCCCGCAGCTGGGCCCGCGGCGACCACGGTCCGGGGCTGGCCCTGTGGCGGGCCCTGGCCGAGGCCGGGGTGACCGCGCTCGCCGTGCCCCCCTCCGCGGACGGCGACGGGGCCGGTCCGCTGGACGTGGTCGTCGCGTGCGAGGAACTCGGCCACCACCCGGTGCCCGGTCCGGTCGCCGAGACGGTCGCCGCCGTCCCGGTCCTGCTCTCCTCGCTCCGGAACGATCGGGTCGAGGGCGTGGCCGACGGGGTGACCACGGAGCTGACGGAGCTGGTCGACGCCGTGGTGGAGGGCCGGCTGCTGGCCACCCTGTGCGCGCCGCCCGCGCTGGCGCTCGCGGTGGATGCGGACGTCGCGGGGGTCGCCGTCCTGCTGGATCCGGACTCCGGTTCGGTGCAGCTGGCCCGGCCCTGGCCAGGTCAGCCCGCTCAGCGCTCGGTGGACCCCACCCGGCGGCTGTTCCGGCTGGAGCCCACCCGGCTGCTGGCCGCGGACGCGGCGGCCGGCCCCCGGACCGCGGCGGCCCTCGAGCTGGGCACCCTCGCCGCCGCCGCGCAGGTGCTCGGCGCCGGCCGGGCACTGCTGGAGATCGCCGTCCGGTACGCCGCCCAGCGCCACCAGTTCGGCCGGCCGATCGGCTCGTTCCAGGCCGTTCAGCACCAGCTCGCCGACGTCCTGATCGGGCTGGAGTTCGCCCGCCCCCTGGTGCACGCCGCCGCGCACGCCCTGGCCTGCCAGTCCCCGACGGCCCCGCGGGACGTCTCGGCCGCCAAGGTCGCCTGCTCGGACGCCGCGGAGCGGGCGGCTCGGGTCGCCCTCCAGGTGCACGGAGCGATCGGCTACACCCTGGAGCACGACCTCGGGCTGTTCCTGACCAAGGTGCGGGCGCTGCTGCCGCTGTGGGGAACCCGCACCGCCCATCGCGACCGGCTCCTGGCGGCCCTGCGATGACCGTCCGGGACGTCGACCAACCGCCCGCCGGCCCCGCCACGCCCGAGCGGCGGGAACTGCGCCGCGCCGTCCGGAGCCTGCTCGACCGATCCTCCCCGCCGGCGGCCGTACGGGCCGCGACGGAATCCGAGGCCGGGTTCGATCGGGCGCTCTGGGCGCGGCTGTGCGGCGAGATCGGGGTCGCCGGCCTGGCGATCCCGGAGGAGTACGGCGGAGCCGGCGCGGGGTGGGCCGAACTGTTCATCGTGATGACCGAGCTGGGCCGCAGCCTCGCGCCGTCCCCGATGCTCGGCAGCGGGGTGCTGGCGGCCCACGCCGTGCTGCGCGGTGCCGACGAGGCGGCACGGCGCCGTCTGCTGCCCGGCATCGCGGACGGCAGCCGCGTCGCCGCCCTGGTCTGGACCGGGGAGCTGGGCGGTTGGGATCCCGAAGCCGTCGCCTGCCGCGCCCGGCCCGCCCCCGCGGACGGCGGGCACCGGCCGGACGGCGAGGCGCAGCATGTGCTGGACGGCGAGGCGCACTATGTGCTGGACGGCGAGGTGGCCGACGTCCTGCTGGTGGCGGCGAGCACCCCGTCAGGGGTCAGACTGTTCGAGGTCGACCCGTCCGCACCGGGCGTGCGGCGCCGCACGCCACCGCCGATGGACCTCACCCGCCGGCTCACCGTGGTCTCCCTCCAGGGTGCGCCGGCCACCCCGCTGGGGACCGGGTGCGCGCTGGCCGCGGTCCGGGACGCGGGCTGCCTGGCGCTGGCGGCCGAGCAGGTCGGTGCGGCGACCCGGGCCCTGGAGCTCACCGTCGCCCACGCCCGGACCCGGCACCAGTTCGGACGCCCGATCGGCAGCTTCCAGGCACTGGCACACCGGCTGGCGGACCTGCACGTCCGACTCGCCGCCGCCCGCTCGGCGCTGACCGCGGCGGCGTCCGCGCTGGACCAGGGCACCGGCCGGGACGACCTGCTCGCCGCCCTGGTCGCGATCAGCTGCACCGAGGCCCTCGACCGGGTCACCGCCGAGACGATCCAGATCCACGGCGGCATCGGCATCACCTGGGAGCACGACGCCCACCTGTACTTCAAGCGGGCTCACGGCAGCCGTGAACTTCTCGGGCATCCTCGCGAGCAGCTGCGACGCCTGGCGGTCGACGTCCTGGACGGCGAGGAGCCGCCGACCGCCTGGTGACCCCGCGACCTCCGGCGGGCCCGGCGCGTGGCCGACGAGACGCGGGTCACGGCATCCGGCCTCGCCGGACCCAGCTCGGCCAGTCCTCGAGGGGGCGTGCGGCCCTGGACGCCGGCACCGT
>DATDMG010000377.1:0-6078 GCA_036518955.1 Kineosporiaceae bacterium
TCCGATCGGTGAGCCCCACGGAGACTCGCGTGGCAGAACCTGCGATCCGGCAGTTCGTACTCAAGGTGCACAGCCGATGCAACCTCGCCTGCGACTACTGCTATGTGTACGAGTCGGTGGACCAGAGCTGGCGCACCCAGCCCCGTTCCATCGCCGTCGAGACGGTCCGGGCGACCGGACGGCGGATCGCCGAGCATTCCGAGCGCCACGGCCTGCCCCGCGTCTGGGTCACCCTGCACGGTGGCGAACCGTTGATGATCGGCCGGCAGGGTGTGCGCGCGGTCGTGGACGAGCTGCGCGCGAGCGTTGCCGGCGCCACCGAACTGGAGATCGGCCTGCAGACCAACGGCGTTCTCCTCGACGAGCGGATGGCCCGGTACCTGCTCCTGGAGCGTGTCCGGGTCGGCATCAGCCTGGACGGCGGCCGCGTCGCCAACGACCGGCACCGCCTGTTCCACCACGGCGGCAGCAGCTACGACCGCGTCGTCGACGCCGTCCGGCTGATGACCTCCCCCACCTTCCGGCCCGTCTTCGCCGGGATCCTCGCCACGGTGGACGTCGCGAACGACCCGGTCGAGCTCTTCCATGAGCTCACCGCCCTGGATCCGGGGAGAATCGACCTGCTGCTCCCGCACGCCACCTGGGAGACGCCGCCCCCGTCCTGGGTACCCGGCCGGACGGTGTACGGCGACTGGCTCGTCGCGTTCTTCGACACCTGGTACGACGCCCCCCCGACGATGGGAGTGCGGCTCTTCCAGGAGATCATGCACGCCCTGCTCGGCGGCGCCAGCACCAGCGAGGCCGTCGGGCTGTCGGCGCCGGAGAGCATCGTCGTCGAGACGGACGGCTCGTTCGAGCGCAGCGACATCCTCAAAGTCACCTACCCGGGCGCGCCGACGACGGGGTACAACGTGTTCGAGCACTCCC
The DNA here is from genome assembly GCA_036518955.1 of Kineosporiaceae bacterium. Lineage (GTDB taxonomy): Bacteria > Actinomycetota > Actinomycetes > Actinomycetales > Kineosporiaceae > DATDMG01. The sequence goes on from DATDMG010000377.1 coordinate 928, forward strand.
TGGAGGACGTGCTGCACCACCCGGCCATCCGTTCCGCCGCGCAGGGCAGGTCCGCTCTCTGCGCCAGCTGCCGGTCCTGCCCGATCGTGGTCGCCTGCGGGGGCGGGCTGTACCCGCACCGTTACCGCGCCGACAACGGCTTCGACAACCCCTCCGTGTACTGCCATGACCTCGGCCGGCTGATCAACCGGATCGGCGAGCGGATCGCCGCCGACCTGGCCCGGCGGGGGATCAGTCTCGACCCGGCCCTCTCGTCGGGCGCACCCGCCGGGTCGGCACGGTCGGACGTCGAGGCCGTCCGACCACCCGCCGCTCCGGTCGTCTGATGGCGGGCGGGTGATGGCCGGGCCTGCGTCGGCGTCGACCTCGCGCCCGGTCACCGGCAGCGAGTTGGCGACCCAGCTGCGCCACCTCGGGATGGGCCAGGGCGACGTGGTGCTGGTCCAGTCGTCACTGCGCAGCATCGGACGGGTCGACGGTGGCGCGAAGACCGTCGTCCAAGCCCTGTTGGACGTCGTCGGGCCGGCCGGGACCCTCGTCGTCCCCACGTACACCGCCGGGAACTGCGACCCCAGCCGCTGGGCCCTCACGCGCAAGCGTCCCGTACCGCCTGAGCAATGGCAGTCGCTGCGGGACCGGATGCCGGCCTTCGACCCGGCACGGACGCCGGCGGAGGGCGTCGGCGTGATCGCCGAGACGGTCCGGACCTGGCCGGGTGCCGTCCGCTCGGCGCACCCCCAGACCTCCTTCGCGGCGGTCGGTCCCGTCGCCGCGGCGCTGATGGCCGGCCATCCCCGCGCCTGCCATCTCGGTCCGCGCTCCCCGCTCGGGCGACTCGCCGAGCACCACGCCCAGGTCCTGCTGCTCGGCGTCCGGTTCGAGGTCTGCACCGCGTTCCACCTGGCGGAATACTTGGTGCCCGACCCGCCGGTCCGCAGTTACGAGTGCGTCGTGCGGACCGCCGGGCGCCGACACTGGTTCCGCTACCAGGACATCGTCCTCGACGACCGTGACTTCGGACGGCTCGGGACGGCGCTGGAGGCCGCACCTGTGGGTCGGCTGGTGCGTCGTGGCACTGTCGGAGGCGCCGACAGCCGCCGGGTTCCGTTGGCGGCCGCCGTGGAGTACGCCCGCCGCTGGCTGATCGCGCACCGGACCGGGGGAAGGGTGGCGGGCTCGGTGACGACGCGATGACCCGCTCCGACGAGCGGATCACCGTGCCTACGCCAGCCGCAACCGGTGAGCCGGGTGCGGCTGCGCGCGTCCGTCGTCACCGGGCCGGTTCAGGTCACCGTCCGGGTCCGCGGGTGAGCCGCGGCGCCCGCTCGGGACCCTCACCCACGGGCACCGTCACCCACGGTCGGTGTCGTCGGAGAGGTCGGTGTCGATCCGCTCCCGACGCAGCTGCTCCTGGACCTGCTGTTCCTCGGTCACCGTCTCGGTGCCGAGCTGCACCCGCTCGACCGGTACGGTCTCCTTCTCCACCACCGGTCGCTCGGCGTGCAGGGTGACCTCGTGCTCCGCCCCACTGAGTTCTGGTCCGGCCATGGCGGCGTCGCGGTTGGCGTCCGTGATCGGCTCGCGGACCACCCTGGGCTCCTCGTGGCTGACCGGGACCGTCACCTGCACCGGCTCGGTGACGACGTACTTGCGCAGCCGTGCGGTACCCGCGGCCTGGCGCTCGGTGCCGACGCGCAGCTGCTCCTCCGAACGCGTCATCGCCTCGTCGCCGCGGGCGACGTCGCCGGAACCCGACTCCGTGACCGGCTGCTGCGAAGCGCGGCTGCCGGCCTCCGCGCCCTGACCACTGATATGGTAGTGCTGGTACAAGCGGTCCACCGCCTCCGGGCCCAAGGGCTCGTCGGACGAGGCGTCCACGTTCGGTGCGTCCTTCACCTGGTCCTTGGCGTACGGGACCCGGATGCGATCCTCCTCGATCTCGGCGCCGAACAGCGGGACCAGGGATTCGTGCATCCCGAACAAGCCGGTCCGCACGCTCGCCCAACTCGGCCGGCCGCTGGTCTCGTCCATCCAGAAGGTGCCGACGGTTCCGATCTTCGTGCCCCTGAGGTCGGTGACGTCGTGGCCGTACAGCTCGGGTAGCTGCTCCACTGCGATCATAACAAGCCTTCCCCCTTCCCGATCAGCAACTGCATGATGTCCACTCTCCAGTTCCCGATCGAGCGGCAGGTATGCGCCGCCGACAACGGGGAAGCGCCCGATCACCCCGGTTCGCCAGCTTTCCGTCGTCCCAGGCTTCCTTTCTGCCAGCCCGTCAGCTATTGTGCCCGCGCCGCTTCCCGCGTGCGCGTCGATCATTTCCGCCGCCCGTGACCGGGCCGGTGACCAGGCAGCTCTCGGTGCCCCCCGACGGGCCGGCGGGACGCCCGGCGCCACCAGCGGGCCGCCGCCCGGGTGCCGTACCCGTGGTAGGACCCGCATCCGCGGAGCCGGCGTGGCCAGCGCGTCGATACCGGACGAGTATTTTCTCCCCCGGCAAAAGTAGCTACTCGCCGCGCTATCGAGTAACCACTTGCTCTGTCGGCGACGCGAATCTCGAAGCAGGGTAACGCTATTGCGAAGGCCGCCCGTGGGAACGCGTCGTCGCCTGGGTTCCAGGCGCTGGACGACGTCCCCCGCCGCGGCACCAGCGTCAGCACGGATCGGAGACGCCACGATGGCTCCTGCCAGACCGGATATCCGCCCTGATCATCACGGGCGGCTGCCCGCCATCGGCCGGAACGGCCGGAACAGCCGGAACAGCCGGAACGACCGGGACGGCCGGGACGGCGCTCGGAGCCAGGCCGGCTTCCGGTCAGGACCCGGACCCTGGTCTCCGCATCGGAGTGTTCACCCGAATACTCCGCCGATGTTCCTGTCGAGAGGAGTCGCATGTGCGGCATAGCCGGAGTCGTCGACCTCGCGGCGGCAGTGCGCCCCGGCGCCCTGGCTCGGATGCTGGCCTCCCTCGCCCACCGCGGGCCGGACGGCGAGGGCACCTACGAGTCGCCGTCCGTAGCCCTGGGGAGCACCCGGCTGGCGATCGTTGATCCGCTGCACGGTGAGCAGCCCGTCTTCGACGAGAGCCACCGTGTCGTTGCCGTCTTCAACGGCGAGTTGTACAACCACCGAGCCCTGGCCGCCGACCTCAGGCAGCGCGGCCATCTGCTGCGCACCCGCTGCGACAGTGAGACCCTGCCGCACCTGTACGAGCTCTACCAGGAGCGGCTTGCCAGCCATCTCGACGGCGACTTCGCGTTCGCGATCTGGGACGCCGAGACGTCCTGCCTGGTACTGGGCCGGGACCGTACGGGCGTGAAACCCCTGTACTACCTGGCGGAGGGCTCGAGGGTCGTCTTCGCCTCCGAGGTCAAGGCGCTGGTCGCGTCCGGTTACTACGACCCCTCCCCCTCCCACCAGGGACTGCTGGAGACCCTCAGCTACGGCCAACCGCTGGCCGCCAACAGCTTCTGGCAGGGCGTCCAGCAGGTAGGACCAGGGGAGACCCTCAGGTTCTCCGCCGCCGGGCTGCGCCGGTGGACCTACTGGCGGCCCTTCGAGCGAGAAGACCCCGAGGCACCCTTCCTCCGGGGCCGCGCCGCCATCGAGCGCTTCCGGTCGACATTCGTCGAGGCGATCCGCAAACGCCTTCCTGACGAGGTCGCCTGGGGCGTGACCCTCAGCGGGGGGCTGGACAGCACCAGCATCGCGTCGGTGGCCAGCCGGGAGTTCGGCGCGGACATGCCCACCTGCAGCATCCGCCTGCCGGGGGAGAAACTCGACGAGGGCACCTACTCGCGGGCGGCGAGCCGGGAGCTCGGCCTGGTCAACATCGAGGTGAGCACCGACGCCGGCGAGATGCACGACCTGCTCCCGGAAACCCTCTGGCATTTGGAGACCCCGCAGTGGTTCGGGGTGGCGCCGCCGTTCCTGAAGGTCGCCGAGACCGCCCGACAGCACGGCGTGAAGGTGGCGCTGACCGGTGACGGCGCCGACGAACTCCTGGCCGGGTACAGCATGTACCGGATCCTGACGATCCAGCGGCGCCTGCGCCGGCTCGGCTTGGACGGCGCGGCAGCACCGCTGTGGCAGCGTGCGGCACGTCTGGTCGGGGCGCCCTCGGACGTCGGCGCCGAGTTCCGCGCGGTCAACCACAGCATGCGCGACGTCACCGACAGCATGCCTGCCTGGAGCTACATCTGGATCTCCATGCAGAAGCAGGCAGCCGACGCTCTCGTCGACTACCGGGCCCTGGGCCCGCCCACGCTGCCCACGCCACCGCAACCGCTCGACGAGTTGCGCCGAAGCCTGTACGCCGAGTACTTCACCCGGCTGCCCAACTGGATCCTCGTCCTGTCCGACCGCCTGTCGATGGCGCGCGGAGTCGAGGTGCGGGTCCCCTTCATGGATCGCGACCTGCTCGACCTGGTGGCCGACCTCGACCCTCGTCTGATCCTCCACCTCGGGACGGAGAAGTACGTCCTGAAGGAGGCGATGCGCTCGACGGTCCCGGAAGCGGTCCGGAGGCGTCGGAAGAAGCCCTTCTTCACCCCCGTCCACCGGTGGTTCCTGGGCGGCGAACTCGCCGCCAACTACCTGTCGGCCCAGACGGTCCGCGAGCACGGCTTGTTCCGGCCCGCCGCGGTCGACCGGCTCCGCGCCATCGCCCGGGACGAGGAGCGGACCTGGGCCAGCATCACGGCCGGATGGACCTGCCTGATGATCATGTCGACGCACATCCTCGTGGAACAGTTCACGGACAGCCGGACACGTGCCCTCGCCGATCCAGCTCACCCTGGCGGCACGGGTCGGCACGCCCCGGCGGGGCTGGCAGCACCGCTCTCGCAGGGCTGACGGCGCCGGAAGGACCCGGGCGGGAGCCTCCCCCAGCTCCCGCCCGGCTCCACCGAAGAACTCCTCCCGCAGTTCCACCCCCTCGCGGACCACCAGCGGACGGACAGGAGACAACCATCAGCACGCTGCACGTTCGGCGCCTGCCATTCGACTTCGAGGACGTCCCGTTCCAGTGGCACCCGAGCAACCCGCACTTCGGGATCATGGTCAACGCCGCCTGCGTCCTGATCACCGCCTTCGAGAGGTACATCGTGTCGGCGGTCCGCCAGACCCTGCCGAGGATCAGCGAACCGGAGG
>DATDMG010000378.1:0-6484 GCA_036518955.1 Kineosporiaceae bacterium
ACGCCGGGTCGTCGTACTGCGGCGGTAGCCAGATCCACACCCGCAAGGTCACCCCGGACGCCGGCCCGCTGAGCGTGGTGTCGAGCAGCCGCCCGACGTCCGCCGCCAGCCGGTGGAACGGCTGGTGCCCATGCGGCGCGACCGCCGCCACGGTCGCGGTCGGCCGCCCACCGGCCCACGACGCGCCGGCCTGCGCCGTCCGCGTCCCGAAGGCTGACGTCGACGTCGGTGATCCGGCGGAGCACCCGGCCAGGACCAGGCAGCAGGCGAGGACGGCGGCGACCCAGGCCGTCGCGCGGCTGCTGGAGCGACGGACCACGTCCCGCAAACGCGCAGCAGACCGGTCTGGTTGCGAGATCTTCCCGTCCTCCTGACCGAATCGAACCGGTGGGGCCCGGGCCGGAGGCCCGGCCGTTGGGGTGGCATCGGTCCAGAGGACGGCCCCAGGGGTCGATCACCGGTGGGTGAGGCGAAGCATACCCGCCCCGCTCTCCCGGTCCCTCCACGCTGCGAGGATCGCGGGTGGTGGCCGGCGGGTGGCTGCTGACCGTCCTGTCCGTGGCCGTCCAGGTGGCCGTGGGAGCGCCTGAGGACGGTCCGTGATCCGGTTGGTGCGCGGGAGGGCGTCGAGCTTCGACTGGTCGGGCAGCAGCACCCGTCGCCGACAGGGGTGCTTCGAATGGGGACTCGGCCGCCGGCGGCGTGCCGGGGACAAGGCGACGACGCCGCGGGAGAGCCTGGCCCCCCGATGCGAGCCATTGGGTCCGTGGCTTGCCCATCGAGGCGCAGCGCTCGAGCACACGCCCAGGATGCTGAACGTGGTGGAGGACCTGCTCGACGAATGGGCGGGCGACGAACAGATCGGACCCCAGCTCGGCAACGAGGTCGGGCTGTTCGTGGGCTCTGTCGTCGTGAAGGCCGTGTCCGGTGCCCGATGGCACGGACGACCGAACGGCCATCCGGTCATTCGACTGGCGACCCCGGCCAGCATCCCGCGGTCATCGCGTTACGGGAGGCCGCTACCGCCAGCTGGCTTCTCCGGCATCGGGACTGGTGAGCTCGCCTATTCAACTGTCGCAAGTTCCCCGAGCAGACCGGTCAGGTGGTGACTGGGAGTGGCTGCCGGGCGCGTAGTTGCTCCAGGTTCTGAGCGTCTGGGAGGCGAGCTTGGCGGTGGTGATGTGGACCGCGAGGGTTAGAGTCCTGGTGGCGCGGACGGACGAGGATCATCCCGTCACCGTGCTCGCCATCTCACCGTGAAGGAGAACGCGATGACGTCAGCGACGCCCGCCCAGCTATCAGCCGGCCTGGCGGTCGCCCACGGACTGGTCGCGGCTGTCCGCTCCGAGCAATGGACGATGCCGACCCCCTGCACGGAATGGGATGTGCGCGCCTTGGTGTCGCACGTCGTGTCCGGCAACCACTTGTTCGCCGACGTCCTCGCCGGCCGGACGACGCTGGAGGAGTTCCGCCGCATCCCGTCGGGCGACGTGCTGGGTGACCAGCCGGTGCGCGCGTTCGATGACTCCGCGCAGGCGGTGGTGGCGGCGTTCGAGCTGCCGGGCGTGCTCGAGCATCCGGTGTCCGTCCCGTTTGGAACGGTGCCGGGGACGACGGCTCTGCATCTGCGGATCACCGAGATCCTCGTCCACGGCTGGGACCTTGCCCGCGCCATCGGGCAGCCAGCTGGTTTCGACGACGCTGTGGTCGAGCAGGAGCTGCAGTTCAGCCGCCAGGCCCTCACGCAGCTGCCGACCGGGCGCGCTCCCTTCGCCGCCCCGGCCCAGGCGTCCGGGACTGCCCCGGCGATCGATCGGCTGGCCGCACTCCTCGGCCGCGAGGTCGTCACCACCAGCTGACGAGCCCGGCGCCGGAACGCGCCAACCCGCCGTTCTCCCTCGTCGTGGCGCTGGGCGACGGCCCTCCCCACCCGTCTGGGCGCGGCGGGCAACCACCGGCGGACGCTCATCGCGTGTTGATCCACTCCCAGCCGCGAAGCCCGGGGCCGTGGGTCGCCTACCGTCCGGAGCACCGGGCCCGCTCAATCGGTCAACCGGGGTTCCTGCACCGGGTGCTGCTGAGCACGGTGGGCGGCGATGATCTGGCGCTCCTCGGCCTTTCGGGCGCGCCTGGCCTTGCGGCGTCCCCGGGTGGCGAAGAAGAGCGCGACCAGGGCTGCGAGGGCGACGCCGCCGATGCCGATCGGCAGCCAGGGGATGAACCGCAGGTTCAGGGTGTTGGGGTGTGTGGTGGCCACGCTCTTGCCGTTGACGGTGGCGGTCACCGTGGCGTCAAGGTCGAGGGTGCCTAGGGTGGGCAGGCCGGTGACGGGAGCGGTGAGCGTGAGGGAGCCGCCAGGGATGACGTTCAGGCCGTCGGGCGTCAGCGGCACGTTCCTCGTCGCGCCACTCCCGCGTACGGTGAGCGTGCCGCTCAGGGTCTGCAAGGTGTTGCCGGTGTTGGTGACGGTCAGTGACACCTTCTCGGTGCCGCCGCTCCTTGTGGTGGTGAGCGGCCCGCAGCTGAGCCCGGGGTGCAGGTCGCCGAGGACGGTCACCACCGAGATGAGCGCGACCCGGGGCTGCAGGGACACTCCGGCGCTGACGGCGCGCTGCCCGGCCAGGGAACCCACGACGGCGGTCAGATAGTCGCCCGGGGGGGTGCCTGCCGGGATCGCCAAGGCGAGGGACGCCACCGCGTGACCCCGCGGCGGCACCGTCACCGTCGCCCTGGCCAGCTTGAGCCAGGCCGTGGCACCGGTCGGGGGCCAGCCTGGCTGTCCGACGACGTACCCGCCCGTAGGGAGGGTGGAGACATCGGCCGGGTAGAGGTTGATGGTGAGCGGTCCGGGTGAGAGGTTCTCGATGTCCACCCCGTCCTTGACGTGCGCCCCGGAGGGCAACGCGAAGGCGAAGTGACCATGCGACAGCTTCGTCTTGCCCGCGGCCGCCGGCCGAAGCCCGTACAGCGCACCGGCGGCCCCTGCCGTCGGAGGCGGAGTGCCTCCGACGAGTTGTACCCCGGCCCGCGGCGCCGCGGGGGCGGCCGGGGCTGCGGCGCCCTCGAACTGCACGTTCCGTGCGGTCCGTGCCGTCATCGGAGCGGCGGTGCTCGCGGTGGCGGCAGCTGCTGGGCCGGCGAACAGGGCAGTGGCCGTCACGGCCAACGTGAGGCGGGCGAGGGTGGTCGGTCGCGTCATGGTGTTGGTGCGTTCCTCCGAGCGTTCGCTCTCCGGGGGTCTCTAGCCGGCGATGTCGTACTGCAGGGTGGCGTGGTACGTGCCCGCGGGCTGGTTGCTCGGGACCGTCAGTGCCAGGGTGTCGGCAAGGGTCCACGTGCCCTGGGTCCCGGCGGCGCCGGTGAGCAGCGGCAGCGGACAGGAGAACGACACCCCAGGGAGGGCGTCGCCCGGGCCGGCACAGCCGGTGAAGGTGAACCCACCACCGTTGCCGACGATGGGGGTTCCGGTGCTGCCGGGCGTGGAGGACTGCAGGCCGGTGGCCAACTTGAGGTTGGCTGCGCCGATCCGGAAAGCGCCGGCGGACAGGTCGGTGGCCGACACCGACGCCGTCCACGCCAGGCCGTCACCAAGGGTGTCGGTAACGGTGGCGGTACCGGCCGGGACGGGTGTCCCACTGGTGCCGGGGTTGAAGGCCCCCAGAGCGACGCTGGACTGGCTGAGCGAGATGGACAGCAGTCCCGCGTTCACCGTGGCGGTGGCGCTCTGCAGTGGCAGGCCACCAATCGCCGCCGTCCCGATCCGGTTGCCGATGAACTCGGCGAACCACAGGTTGCCGTCCGGACCCGCCGTGATCCCGGACGGCTGGCCGCCGACGGTGATGCCCGTGGAGTACTCGGTGACCGTCCCACCAGGAGTGATCTTGCCGATCCGGTTGCTCCCAGGCTCGGTGAACCACAGGTTGCCGTCAGGGCCCGCCGTGATCGCACGGGGACCGCTGTTACCGGTGCTACCCGTGATGCCCGCGGCGTACTCGGTAACCGCCCCGGCAGGGGTGATCTTCCCGATCCGGTTGCCGTTGGCCTCGGTGAACCACAGGTTGCCGTCCGGACCCGCCACAATCCCCTCCAGACCGCTGGTGGCGGCGATGCCTGTGGCGTACTCGGTGACCACGCCGCTAGGGGTGATCTTCGCGATCCGGCCGTCACCGGGCTCGGTGAACCACAGATCGCCGTCGGGACCCGCCGTGATCCCGGAGGGAAAAGCGCTGGTGGTGATCCCGGTGGAGTACTCGGTGACCACGCCACTAGGGGTGATCCTGCCGATCCGGTTGCCGTTGAACTCGGTGAACCACACGTTGCCGTCCGGACCCGCCACGATCCCCAGCGGAGCACTGCCGGCAGTGATACCCGCGGCGTACTCGGTGACCACCCCACTTGGGGTGATCTTCCCGATCCGATTGCCCGGGGGCTCGGTGAACCACAGGTTGCCGTCCGGACCCGCCGCGATCGCACGGGGACCGCTGGTGGCGGTGATGCCCGCGGCGTACTCGGTGACCACCCCACTTGGGGTGATCTTCCCGATCCGGTTGCCGGTGGCCTCGGTGAACCACAGATTGCCGTCCGGACCCGCCACGACCCCCTGCGGAGCACTGCCGGCAGTGATGCCCGTGGCGTATTCGGTGATCGTGACGGTGGGAGTGGTGGCCGCGCTCGCCGTCCCGCCCCCCGTGAGCAGGCCTGCGGCGACGGCCGTGACGACGGCACAACGCAGCACCCGCACTCGCCCACGGATCCCGGGCGTGATAGTCCGGCACGACGCCGGGCGGTAGGTCGGATCGGTCATCGCTGCCCCGTTTCGATGCTGAGTGGGGTGAGGTGGTGGTCACGCATCTGGTCAGCCGGCGATGTCGTACTGGAGGGTGCCGTGGTAGATGCCGGCGGGCTGGGTCGTCGGAACGGTGAGGGTGAGGGTGTCGGCGAGAGTCCAGGTGCCCTGGGTCCCGGCGGTGCCGGTCAGCAGCGGCAAGGGACAGGAGTACGAGACACCTGGAACGACGTCACCCGGGCTCGAGCAGCCGGTGAAGGTGAAGGAACCACCGGCACCGACGGTCGGGGTACCGATGCTCCCGGGGGTCGCGGACTTCAGGGCGGTCCCCACCGAGAGGTTGCCGGCAGCGAGCCGGTAGGCACCGGCGGACAGATCGGTGGCAGAGACAGCTGCCGTCCAGACCATCCCGTCGCCCAGAGTGTCGGTGACGGTGGCGCTGCCGGCCTCGACCGGCTTCCCCGTGGTCCCCGGGGCGAAGGTGCCCAGGGGGACACTGGACTGGCTGAGCGCAATCGACAGCAAGCCACCGGTGATCGTCGCCGTGGTGTTCTGGAGCGGCAGGCCGCCAACTGCCGCCGTCCCGATCCGGTCGCCGGCGTTCTCGGTGAACCATGTGTTGCCGTCCGGGCCTGCCGTGATCCCCTCCGGCCGGCTGCTGTCGGCGAGGCCCGTGGAGTACTCGGTGATCGTCCCACCAGGAGCGATCTTGCCGATCCGGTTGCTGCCGGGCTCGGTGAACCACAGATTGCCGTCCTGGCCCGCCGTGATCGCACGGGGACTGGAGTCGGCGGTGATGCCCGTGGAGTACTCGGTGACCGCCCCGGCAGGGGTGATCTTCCCGATCCGGTTGCCGGCGGCCTCGGTGAACCAGAGATTGCCGTCCGGGCCTGCCGTGATGCCGTCGGGGGCACCACCTCGGGTGATGCGGGCCGAGTTCTCGGTGATGACGCCCGCTGGGGTGATCTTCCCGATCCGGTTGCCGGTGCTCTCGGTGAACCACAGGTTGCCGTCCGGCCCCACTGTGATCATGGTTGGGGAGCTGTGAGCGGTGATGCCCGTGGAGTACTCGGTGACCGCGCCGGAAGGGGCGATCTTGCCGATCCGGTTGCCGGTGCTCTCGGCAAACCACAGGTTGCCGTCCGGCCCTGCGGTGATCCCGGACGGCTGACTGTTCATGGTGATTCCGGCGGAGAATTCCGTGACCACGCCGGAAGGTGTGATCTTCCCGATCCGGTTCCCGTGGTTCTCAGTGAACCACACGTTGCCGTCCGGTCCCGCGGCGATCCCCCACGCCGGGCTGGTGATGCCCACCGAGTATTCGGTGACGGTGCCAGCCAGGGTGATCTTGCCGACCCGGTGGCCGCCCTGTTCGGTGAACCAGAGATTGCCGTCCGGTCCGGCCGTCAGGGAGAAGGGGGCGCTGCGTGCGGTGATCCCGGCGGAGTGTTCGGTGATCGTGACGCTCGCCCGAGCAGTGGTCGTAGAGGTGGCCGGTGCAGAGGTGACCGGGGCAGTCGTCGCGGGCTCGGCTGCCGTCGTGAGGGGGGACGGCGCGGTGGTCGCGGTCGCGGCGGTCGCGGACGACGCCGCGGTCGGAGACACCGTCGTGTCGGTCGTCAGGTCCGGGGTCGTCGACGCCGTAGTCGTCGGCGCCGACGTGTCCACGGTGGGGGTGGGGGAGCCTGAGGCGGTAGC
>DATDMG010000379.1:0-4951 GCA_036518955.1 Kineosporiaceae bacterium
ATGGCCAGGATCCGCTGGGCCACGCGGACCGCGACACCCTCGGTGGTCCGACCGCCGTGTTGTTCCAGGTCGAGCTGGCCTTTGAGGGTGTCGTTGACGGACTCGATGAGCTGACGGATCTTCTTCAGGACCGCTGCGCCCCAGCGTTTCTGCTCCGACTTGCGGGCCGGTCGCAGCAGGTCGATGCCGTCCTCGGCGAGTCGCTTCTCCAGGTCCTTGCCGGAGAAGCCCTTGTCCGTGATCAGGATGATGCCCTTGCGGGAGGCGACCAGGGCGGCGTCGCGGTCCAGCATGGCCTCCAGCACCTCGCGTTCGCCGATCTTCGGGTTGGCCAGGGCCCACAGGATGGGCATCCCGGCCGGGGTGCAGATCAGGTACAGGCGCAGGCGCCTGCCTGCCTGGCCACCCGGGGAGCTGCAAGGCACGTTCGAATCTGGATCTCGCGCTCACGGCAACAAGGAAGGGCCCACAGCGCAACTCCCAGCGCCCGACTTCAGGACGGCCTCTACGGACCACGGAGCGACGACGTCAACGGGCAGCCAGGACCCCATTTTCAGCCCGGAACGGGCCGCCCCCCGGCGACCGCAGACTTCAGGAATGACTGCTTACCTGCAGACATGAGGCGCTCCGGGTTTGGTGGAGGCTCGTCTATACCGCGTGTTCGTGGATGCGGCGGTTGATGTCCCGGTTGTTGTCTCGGGGGGAGTCATTGCTGGGCGCCGACTGGCAAGACGACCCGAAAGGTTGCGCCGCCGCCAGGAGTGGGGCAGACCGCGACGTGGCCGCCGTGGCTTGCTATGACGGCGGCGACAATGGATAGACCTAGGCCGGAACCTCCTCCGTCGCCTCGGTGACGGGAGGAGTCGAGGCGGAAGAAGCGCTCGAATACCCTTTCTGCTTGGTCCGGGGTCAACCCAGGTCCGTGATCCCGGACTTCTAGGATTGCCTGCCCGTTCTCAACGCCCACGGCTATCTCGATCAGAGTGCTAGACGGTGTGTGGTGAACGGCATTCCCGACCAGGTTCCATACAACCTGGCGAAGCCGATCTTCATCGCCAGTAACGATTACGGGTGCAGTCACGCCGTCGAAGCCGACGTGACTGGCAATCGCCCCCTCGCCTAGGGCAAGGACGCTAACAGTGCGGTTCGGGTCTAGCCCCAGGGCATCATGTGCCGCGTCTCGGGCAAGCTTCGTCAAGTCGACAGGATCCCGGCGGCTTGGTCGCTGAGCATCCAAGCGGGCTAACAGCAATAGGTCCTCCACGAGGTCTCCCATGCGCTTGGCCTCATCTTCGATGCGCCGCATCACGCGTGGAACATCTTCCGCAGTCACAGCCCCTTGTCTATACAATTCGGCGAACCCTCTAATTGACACCAGCGGAGTACGCAGCTCATGGGAAGCGTCAGCTGCGAATCGGCGCGTCCTGGCTTCGGACGCCTCTCTCAGTCGGAATGCAGATTCAATTTGAGTAAGCATGCCATTCAAGGATGTGGTCAACCTTCCCACTTCCGTCGTGGGCGGCCGAGTGGGAATGCGCCGAGAAAGATCGCCAGAAGCGATTGCCGCGGCGGTCTCTTCTACTTCGATGAGCGGCCGAAAGGATCTCCGTATTGCTACGGACCCGAGCAAAGTGCACACGATGGCGAGAGCTGCACCGATTAGGGTGGTAAACAGACGCAGTGAATCAACAGCATCGTCGACTCTGTTTAGCTGCTCAGCGACTGTGATTGAAGCTGGACTATCGCTAATCCCCCAAGATGACATTCTTGCGATGGTGGGAAACGAGGTAGCGCGCCATGTCGAACCGTCAGACGCGTGAACCGTGTAGCACCTTCCATTTATCAACGCGGCCTGGTCGCTTGACACCATTGGTAATGCTAGGGAGCCGTTCTCCTGGGTGGCTTGATCAGACAGCCCCGTCCAGACTATCGGCCCAACTATTCCTTGAACGCTCAGTTGAACAAGGTAGGGGGAAGGCGTGGGCTGCCTGCGACTTGCCAGGTCTTTCAGGAACCCACCTCTTGGATCATGGATGATGTGGTCGGCGGTGGCTCTAAGCTCCTTGTCCATCTGACCAACTAAATACCAGCTCAGGACCACTTGAGTGATGTAGCCGGTCGCGGCCAGCGCCGCAAGCAGGGCCAACGCCAGTATAACCATGAGCTTGGTCCTTAGCGGCACCCGTGCTAGCCAGTCGAATCGCCTATCGCGTCGAGTCGCAGAACGAGAGGACACGGAATCCCTCGCTGTCTCGGGCGGCTCCAGGGAACTGATGTCTTGAGTCGGTAACTCCCGCGGGGTTCCTGCGCTTGATGGATGGCTGCTCAGAAGATGTGACTGTTCTGTGGACTGTGGCTCATTATGGGGCTGCGGGCCAGCAATGCCTGACACCACTCACTCACACCCCTTCCGGAATCCGGAGCATGTAGCCCACGCCGGGCAACACGTGGATCAAGGGACGGAGCGTGTCGTCCAGCTTGCGCCGTAGATGCGCGATGTATGGTTCGACGATCGCCACGCCCATGGGGATCTCGGCACCCCAAACGTGATCCACGATTTGCTCGGAAGACAATGGTATCCCTTCGTTGATGGCCAGATAGTGCAGAATAGCGAAGGATACCGCCGAAAGTCTTACCTGCCTCCCCCCCCTGAAGGCCAGCCGCGAACCCTCGTAAAGGTTCAGATCGCCGACCACGAGTAGCCCTGGCTCCGGTGGTAGCCTAAGCCCAGCAGACCTGAGGGCAGCCTCGACCTGTGCGATGACTTCGTGGAGGCTGAACGGCTTCGTTACCAAATATTCCGAAACGGCCTGGACATCCGCAACGTTTTCCAGCCTCGAAACGGACGTCGTGAAGAAGATCAGACCATCATCACCCTCAGCCTTATCTCCTGCGAATTCCAAGTCCGGCCTGTTGAGGCCGGAAAGTCCAGTGTCCATAATTATGAGATGTGGATGCACTGAGCGGGCCAGGTCCAGAGCTTCAGTGACGTCCCCCGCCGTTACGACCGTATAGCCCGCGAACCTCAAGCTGTTCTCCAGTAGTTCGCGCAAGGTGGAGTCACGGTCCAGGACCAAGAGCGTTAGGTCGGCACGGGCCACGGTCATGTCATCACCTTGCCATCCCCACCTGAGAGTTCGCTGGACATGCGGGATGGGTCGAACCGCCGTGCTGCTGTTGCGCGCGCGTGCCTGATCTTCGCAGCGCTGGGGGCGACGTGCGAGGCTGATCACCCGGGTCCTGCCGTCGTCTTCCGATGCCGCGGCGCGACTCCCGGTCAACCCCCAATGCCGTTAAGCGTAAGTGGATCTTCACGTGGAGCCGGGCTCGGGCTGGGGTGTTGGTGTGCTCGGTCGCGGGGTGCGGGGGCCCGGTTGGCGCCGTGGGGGTGGGCTCGGACCCGGCGGGTGCGGGGACTGGTTGAGCGGTTGCGACCGCGCCGATAGCGGTGTGCGTCAGCGGCGGGGTGCGGGGTCACACCGGTGAGGACGCCGATCAGCGCCCAGGGGCCGGCGGTGATGTCGAGGTGGCAGTGGCGGATGGCCTCTACGGTGGCGGAGCACGCGGTCAGGGAGTCGCCCGGCGGGCCGCCTAGGGGATGATCCAATTGAGGATGTCGGGGTCGATCCGGAAGGCGCGTTGGTTGGCCCGGCTGCGGATCCACTCCAGGTCTGTCGGGACGCGGGCGGCGCGTGGCGACCGGTTGACCGTGGGAACCGGGCGGTGCAGGTCAGCGGCGATCCGCAGGTGTCCGTGCCCGCCCGCCTTCGCGGCCAGCGTGGTCCCGACGACGGCGGTGGCGTCCGCGCGTCCGGGCAGCAGCTCGCCGGATAGCAGGATCTGGGTCCCGGTCGCAGCAGGCGCACTTGGCGCGCTGGGATCGGACCGGGTCGGGCAGGCCACGCACACGCCGGGTCCGTCCCTACGCCCAGGCCCGCAGGATCCGGTCGCAGTACGGGCACGGCAGCTGGCCGGCGGCCGGGTCGGCCTCGGCCCGCTGCGGGTCGGCGACAAGGATCACGGTGGGCGGCTCCAATCATGGTCGAAACCCTTGCCTACCAGACCGTCCGGCCGGCATGCACGACCGGGGTGGTTGCCAGGGCATAGCGTTGACGGCCGCGAACAGCTTCGGCTGGTTCTCCGCCACGGGACAGGTGGAACGCGCCCCGCCGGTGCAGGTAACGGGAATGCTCACGCTGGGTGCACAAGGCATCGGCGACCAGACGTGACCGGTCAGGTCCGGCATGACGTCGAAGACCGACTGGGACACGGTGATCTCGTTGCGCTTGACGTCGACCTGGCGTTGGGCAGCAACGGTCTCGTCACCTGCCGGAACACCGACACCAGGTGGGGGGCTTTGCTGGTGGCAGTCACGGCGCCGCGAACGCACTTGCCGTCCGGGCTCGCCACTCCGCAGACCAGCCCCGACAGCGACCCGGCCACCGTCCGCGGTGGCGCCGGCAACTTCGAGACCGCTGGCAGACGCGACGGACTCGGTGGCGCCGTCCGGTTCCTCGAACAGATTCTGGGAAATGGATCGGGGTCGTGGGGTTCCAGGACCGCGGCGGTGTCACCGGACGGTGACGCCGCCGACGGCGTCACCGTCCACGTCGGTCGCCGAGCGCCGGATCCCGCTCACAGAGGTCGCCCCGGCCAGGACCGCCATCACCACGATGCTCAGCAGGAACACCAGGTTGTACCGGCGTCTGGCTGCCCGCGGCGGATCGGGGACCCTGGCCAACTCCTGGCCAACTCCTCACGCCTCACGATGCGAGAAGCAACGGCCCTGGGCCCCTCGACAAGTTACATGATCTCAGCAGCAATCAGAGCAGCCTCTTTCGGATTGGGAGATACGAAATCCTCACTTGCTGCCGTGTGCCGATCTAGCAGAACACGGTGGTTGGTCCTACATATTTAATATTTGGGCCGGGCGGAACGACAAGGCGACTCA
>DATDMG010000380.1:0-24103 GCA_036518955.1 Kineosporiaceae bacterium
AGGGACCGGGCTCCGGCCAGGTCGCGCCGCCCGTCGACGATGACGGCGTCGGCCGGCGGGGCGTCGACGAGGACGGCGGCCTCCGCCGGGAGGACGCGGGTCTGGTGGGGCAGGAGGCCCAGGGCGGGAAGCACCTCCGCCGAGGGGGCGAGCGCGTTGGTGAGGAGCAGCAGTTGGGCCATGGGCAGCCTCCGCGGTCTCATTCACCCTGGGTGGGGTCTGACGGGCCGGTGTCGTCTGGGCCCCCCGGGCGAGTCCGGCGTCGCGCCGCCTCATTGCGGGACGTTGAAGAAAGGATAGCCGGGATGTGTCTCGGCGGGGCAAGAGTGTCCGGTATGGGGGGCTTCTGGCCTGCTTCAATGACATTCCGTCATTAATTGATTACAAGGGGACACCCAGGGCTGTGCATGGTCACCATCGAGGATGATAGTCAAGCATGTGTCAAGAGAAGTGGGATCCCAATCTCGTGACACCGATCACCGTGCGATCCGCGGCGGGTGCGCCGGGGGCCGTCACGTCTGCCAGGATGCCCCGCGTGACAGCCGTGCTGGGGGCGCTCGCGTCGGTGGCATTCGCCGCACTCATCGTGGTGGCCGGGTACTCCGCAACCGTCGTGCTTCTCGCCGGGGCCGTGGCCCTGCTCGTGGTCGTGCTCGCCCTGGGGTGGGGGTCGATCCTCGACCTGCCCGCCCGGCGGGGCACCGGCCTGGTCATCGCACTCGTCGGGCTGGCCGGGGCGGCGCTCGCCGTCCGGGCGACGGTCATGACCCGCCCGCTCGCACCGTTCGCGGCCCTGCTCGCCGCGGCGGTGCTGGCGGCGTTCGTGCGCGAGTTGACGCGCCGACAGGGCCGCCCGCGGCTGGTCGAGTCGGTCGCCGGCACCCTCTCCGGCGAGGCCCTGGCCGTGCTCGGCGGCGGTTGGGTGCTGCTCCCCGGCACCAGGCTCTCGCTCGCCGCGCTCGTGGTCGCCGCCGCCGCCGTTGCGGGGGCCCGGGTCGCTGCGCTCCTGCCGGTGCCGGGGCGACTCGCCGGCTGGGTGTGCCTCGGGGCGGGCACGGCGGTCGGGGCAGGGACCGGAGCCGCCCTCGACCGTGCCGGTGCGGTGCCCCTCCTCGCTCTGGCGATCGTGGTGTCTGCGGCCGTCGCGGCCCTGGACCGGCTGCTGTCGGGGCTGGCCGGCCGCCACTCGGTCCCCGCGGTGCTCTCGGCGGGCGCGGCTCCGGTGCTGGCCGTGGGCACGGTCGCGTACGCGATGGCCCGGCTGGTGGCCTGACCCGCGCCCGCGCTGCGGTCGGCTCCGGCTGACCAGGGGTCCGGCCGGCCGGCGATCGTGGAACCATGGGATCGGTGGGTGTCCGAGCCGGTCTCGGGCGGCGTCGTGGTCGCGGTGGCGGCGGCCGGGCTCGTAGGGTCGTGGGGTCCTGGTGTACCGCCTGCCCAGGGGCGCGGTCGACGCGACCCGTACCGATCGTGGAGTGACCGATGCCCGTCGAGCTGTCCGCCGACACCCCTGCTCCGCTCCTGCCGCTCGGCTGGCTCATCGGGCGCTGGGAGGGGGTCGGCGTCGTGGGCTACCCGAGCATGGACGGCGACCTGCGGTTCGGGCAGGAGGTGTCGTTCTCCCACGACGGCCGGCCGTTCCTCAGCTACACGTCCCGCACCTGGCTCCTCGACGCCTCCGGCGGGATGGTCCGGCCGCTGGCCGGCGAGACCGGCTTCTGGCGTCCCGCCGGCACGTCGGACGGCGGGAAGCCGGGCCTGGAGGTGCTGCTCGCCCACCCCAGCGGCTTCGTGGAGACGTACTACGGCCACCTGGACGGCGCCCGCGCCGAACTGGTCACCGACGTGGTGGCCCGCACCCCGACGGCCAAGGAGTACAACGCCGCCCACCGGCTGTACGGGCTGGTCGAGGGCGATCTGATGTGGGTGATGGAGATGGCTGCCGTCGGCCACCCGCTGACCGCCCACGTCTCGGCCCGGCTGAGGCGCGTGGGGTGACGGCCACGGGCGCACCCGGCGCGGCAGCAGTCGGGAACGAACCAGGCCCGGCGGGCGCTGAGGAGGGCGTGGAGAGCACTTCGCCGTCCGTATCGTCCCCCGCCGGGGCGTCGGCCGCCCTGCCCAGCCGGCTGCTCGACGTCCCGGGGGCGGTGGGCGCGCAGGGGCGGGACGCCGGGGTCGCCTGGCACTACGGCGACCCGTCCCGGGAGCAGCGGCTGCTGGCGAACGGCGAGGCCGTCACCGACCTGTCCCACTGCGGCGTGCTGCGGCTGACCGGCCCGGACCGGCTGAAGCTGCTGCACGCGGTGACGACGCAGCACCTCGCCGAGCTGCCTGCGGGCACCCCGACCGAGGCGCTGGTGCTCAGCCCGCACGGCCATGTCGAGCACGACCTGCATCTGGTGGACGACGGCGAGTCCAGCTGGATCATCGTCGAGCCGGGCACGTCGGCGGCGCTCGAGGCCTGGCTGGCACGGATGCGCTTCCTGCTCGAGGTCGACGTCACCGACGTCACGGCGGATTGGGCGGTGCTGGGCGTGGTGGCCGTGCCCGGGCTGGACCCGGCGGCGCCGGTGGCCGCTGCCCTGGGCGGCCGGGGCCTGCCGCCTGCCTGGCAGGATCCCTGGCCGGTGGTGGCGCCGGGCTCCGTGGCGTACTCCGACGTCCCGCTCGTCGACCACCCCGGTTCGGCCCGGCCGTGGCGGGAGGTGCTGGTGCCCCGTGCCGAGGTGGCGGCCCGGCTCGCGGGGGTGCCGCTCGCCGGCACCTGGGCGAGCGAGGCGCTCCGGATCGCTGCCTGGCGCCCCCGGTTGGGGATGGAGACGGACCACCGGACGATCCCGCACGAGGTCGACTGGCTGCGCACCGCCGTCCATCTCGCCAAGGGCTGCTACCGGGGCCAGGAGACCGTCGCCCGGGTGCACAACCTGGGCCGTCCGCCGCGGCGGCTGGTGATGCTGCACCTCGACGGGTCCGAGCACACCCTGCCGGCGCCCGGCGATCCCGTCGTGCTCGGTGGGCGCCCGGTGGGGCACGTCACGTCCGCCGCGCGCCACCACGAGCTCGGCCCGATCGCGCTGGCCATGGTCAAGCGCTCGACGCCCGCCGACGCCACCCTGACGGCCGGCGGGGTGGCCGCTGCCCAGGAGCCCGTCGTCCGGTCCTGATGCGGGGCCGGGGGCGCGTGCCACGATGGCGCCATGTCGAGCACGCTCATCACGGTCGCGCCGACCGGTGCCGAGACGGCCAAGGCGGACGTCCCGCAGTTGCCGACCACGCCGGACGAGTTGGTCGCCGAGGCCAAGGCCTGTCAGGCCGCCGGCGCCGCCGTGATCCACGTGCACGTCCGGGACGCCGAGCACCGGCCGACCCTGGACGTCGGGCGGCTGAAGGAGACGGTCGTCGCGCTGCGCGAGGAGACGGACCTGATCGTCCAGCTGTCCACCGGTGGTAGCGTGCACGACCCGCTGGACGCCCGCCTCGCCGTCCTCGACGCCGCCCCGGACTCGTGCTCCCTCACCTGCGGCACCACCAACTTCGGCGACGACGTGTTCCTCAACCCGTGGCCGTTCATGGTCGAGCTGTTCGAGAAGGCCCGCGAGGCGCACGTGGTCCCGGAGTTCGAGCTGTTCGACCTCGGCCACGTGCACGCCCTGCGCCGGCTGCTGGACACCTGCGGGCTCCCCTGGGGCGGCGCGGTGCACTGCGACGTCGTGCTCGGCGTCCCCGGAGGCCTGCCCGGCACGGTCCCGGCGCTGGTCGCGGCGGTCCAGGCGCTGCCGGAGCAGGTGACGTCGTGGTCGGCTACCGGCGTCGGGCGGGCTCACCTGCCGGTCGCCGCGGCCACCCTCGCGATGGGTGGCCACCTCCGGGTCGGCATGGAGGACACCCTCACCTATGCCAGAGGCTGTCCGGTGCGGTCGAACGCCGACCTGGTCGCCCGTGCCGCCCGCCTGGGGACCGAGCTGCAGCGGCCCCCGATGACGACGGCGCAGGCGCGCGAGCTGCTCGGTCTCGCCGGCTGAGCCCGGTCATCGGGCCGGTGT
Source organism: Kineosporiaceae bacterium (assembly GCA_036518955.1). GTDB lineage: Bacteria > Actinomycetota > Actinomycetes > Actinomycetales > Kineosporiaceae > DATDMG01. Next base: position 4,047 of record DATDMG010000380.1, read on the forward strand.
GACCGGGGTCATCCCCGCCGGATTTGCATTTGCTAGCAACAGCAAGCAGTATAGGTCTCGTGGCTAGCATTTCGGATCGGGTCGGTGACCTCGGCGAGTACCTGCGTGAGCAGCGCGAGCACGCCCGGCTCTCGGTTCGTCAGCTGGCGACCCTGGCGGGGGTCAGCAACCCGTACCTCAGCCAGGTGGAGCGCGGGTTGCGCAAGCCGTCCGCCGAGGTGCTCCAGCAGATCGCCCGTGGCCTGCGGATCTCCGCGGAGGCGCTGTACGTGCGGGCGGGGATCCTCGACCAGGAGGGCCGCCCGGACGTCGAGGTGGCCATCCACGCCGATCCCGAGCTCACCGAACGCCAGCGCTCGGTACTGCTGGACATCTACGCCTCGTTCCGGGCGGAGAACCGACGGTCGGCGGGCGAACCGGTCGCACCGGGCGTGACCCGTCGGCGCAGTGCCGCGGCGACCGCCGCCGAGCGGACGACGGCGCGGGTCCGGTCGCGGCAGAGTCGCACGACGACGGCATCCGCCTCAGCGGCGAGCGCAGCGCAGGCCGAGGCGGGCGCCGAAGAGGCGGCGGCCGACTCGGCTGCCGCGGCCGGGGCCGAGTCGGCGGGTTCGACGAAGGGCCGGCGCACCACGACCAGGCGCGCAGCGTCGCGCGCGCCACGACCAGGAACCACCAGGTCCACCCGGGCCGCCCGCGGGGCGGCCGTCGCCGGGGAGTCTCCGCCGTCCGACGACGAGGCGTAGCCCGGCAGTCCAGAGTCCAGAGCGGTCGTCCGTCCGGTCAGACCGAATCAAAGTCGCGCCGTGGGGCGCGGACCGAGGAGGAGTTCGGAGATGACTCTCATCACCGAGATCCGTAAGAATGTCAGCGAATCCACCCCCCTGCTTGCCGTCGTCGGTGCGACCGACTACGCGGTCGAGCGCGTCCGGGCCGCGGCGAAGGACGCCTCCGGTCTGCAGGATGAGTTGGAGAAGCGCGTCCAGGTGCTGGAGGAGCAGTTGGAGAAGAGCCGGGCCGCCTTGGAGGGGCAGTTCGAGAAGCGCCGGGCCGCGCTGGAGGGGCAGTTCGAGAAGCGCCGGGCCGCCCTGGAGCGGCAGTTCGAGAAGCGGGTCCAAATGCTCGAGAAGGTTCCCGCCTTGGTCGAGGAGCGGGTCCGGAAGATCGACACGAAGTCCCTGCAGGCCGTGCCGGCGCTCGCCGTCGCCCGCGCCCTGGAGGCGGCCGGGCGGGTCGAGCAGTCGTACGAGCATTTCGCCGTCCGCGGCAAGGACCTGCTCGACCGGGTGGCCCGCCAGCAGGCCACCCAGGACCTGATCACACAGGGCAAGGTCACCCTGAGCCGTACCCGTGCCGCCGTCACCACGGCCCGCAAGGCCGTCGACGACACCGTCGACGCCGCGCTGTCCGCGGTGAACATCGGCCGGCAGGAGGCCACGGTCGCCGCGAGCGAGGTCGCCGAGGAGGTGGCGGAGAGCGTCGCCGCCACCGAGAAGGTCGTCGAGGAGCGCGCCCGGGCCACCCAGGCGGCGGCGAAGGAGGCCGCAGTGACCGCTCGCAAGCGCGCCGTCAACACCCGGACCGTCGCCCGCAACGCGGTGACCAGCGCCCGCAGGACGGCCGAGAAGGCGGTGGACGCCGCGGAGGCGGCTGCCGCCCAGGTCGGCGACGGGCCGAAACCGGCCGAGTGATCACGGTGTCCCTGGCCCGGTTCCCCGCCGGATAGTCAACGCGGCCCGCTCGCTGAGCGGGCCGCACCCCGTTTGTGCCCGCGGTTACGTACCCTGGTCTCATGGTGGGCCTCGGACTGCTGCAGAACCTCGTCGTCATGGCGCTGGCCGTGCTCGCCTTCGGGCTCGAGGTGTACGCGCTGGTGGACGCCGCGCGCACCCGTCAGGACGCGTTCGTCGCTGCCGGTAAGCAGACCAAGACGCTGTGGCTGACCGTCCTCGGCGTGGGCGCTGCCCTGGGGTTCATCGCGCTGCCCCCGTACAACATCCTGCCCATCTACACCTTGCTGCCGATCGCCGCGGTGGTGGCGGCCGCCGTCTACCTCACCGACGTCCGGCCGGCCGTGCGGCAGATCAGGGGCGGAGGCGGCAGCGGCCGTAACGCCGGCCCGTACGGCCCCTGGTGACCTTGGCCGAGCCGTCGCCGGGCGCCGGGTCCCTGCTCGCCGCGCCGGCCGATCCCGCCGGTGCCGGCCGGGGCGTCCGGCGACTGGTCCTCTGCCTGCCCCCGCAGCCGACCCGCCGCCGTCCGTGCCGACGCCCGAGCAGGTCGCGGTGGCCTTGGCGGGGCGGGTACCCGACACTCCCGTGATCGCCCAGGGGGGCGACCCGGTGCACCCCGTGCCGGCCGCCGCGCACCGGGCCGACGCCTTGGGCGCGCGGCTGGTGGTGCTGGCTGCCGGAGGCCGCCGTCCGTGGCGTGGCCGGGAGCGGCCGCGCGGGCTCGTGACGGGGCACCTCGCCGTCACGGCCGCCGAGTCCGCTCGCCCGGCCGTGGCCGAATCGAACACGCTCAGCTGAGAGTCCATTACTTAGAGATACCGAAGCGGTAGGCTGGATGACGGTCGCCGCCGCGCGAAGAGGCACCTGACCGGTGCGGGCGGGCGAGGGACGAGACTGCGACGGACGAGACTGCGAGGGGCGCATGAGCGAGTTCATGGCCGGGGGCCGACGCCGGGTCGACCGCGTGCTCGCACCCGACTACCTGGTGGGTCTGTCCGAGATGGGCCTGGACGAGATTCGTCGGCGGCGGGCCGAGGCGGAGCAGGAGGAGGTGGACCTCTCCTACGCCCGGAGGCTGTTGCAGGGCCGGCTGGACATCCTGCGTGCGGAGCGGGAGGGGCGGGCCGCCGGCACGGGGGGAAGCCGCGCGCCGCGGACCGACGCCGAGATCGTCGAGGCGCTGGCGCGGATCCTCGCCGATGGCCCGAGAACCGACCACGGCATGGGGCGCTACCTGGGCAAGGTGGAACCGACCCGGGTGGGCGAGCACCGACGGGAGGCGGAGCGTGCCGCCGCGGACGTCGCGTCGTCGGACCCGGGCGGGATGTCCGATCTCGCCCTGGCCGAGGCGGTCGACCACCTCCGCGACCTCGAGAGACGGGTGAGCCGCACGCGGCGCAGCGTGCAGGTCGTGGTGGACACCCTCACCGAGGAGATCGCCCGCCGGTACGCCACCGGAGAGATCCCGGTCGTAGCGGGCTGAGCCGCCGTCCGGGCCCGGATCGCCGGCGTGCGTCCCGCTACGCTTCGCCGGTGACCGAGCAGGTGGTCGGGCGGCCGGGGAGGGTCCGTGGCGAGTTCGCAGGTGCTGCCCGCGCGTCCGTGGGCGGCTCACGCCGTCCTGGCCGGGGTGGTGCGTTCAGGGGTCGTCGAGTCCGTTCACGTCGGGACCGCGGTGGCGCTCGACCCGGGCGGCCGGCCCGTCGTCGCGGCGGGGGACCCGGGGGCGACGCTTCTTGCGCGGTCCGCGCTCAAGCCCCTGCAGGCCGTGGCGATGCTCCGCGCCGGCCTCAGCCTGGACGGCGCGCTGCTGGCCCTGGCGGCGTCCAGCCACTCCGGGGAGCGGTTCCACCTGGACGGCGTGCGGCGCATGCTGGCGTCCGGCGCCCTCCGGACCGAGGCCCTGCAGAACACGCCCGACCTGCCGTTGGACGAGGAGGAGCGCCTCGCCTGGCGCCTGGCCGGTCGGCCGGCCACCTCGCTCGCCCAGAACTGCTCCGGCAAGCATGCGGCCATGCTGCTCACCTGCCGGGAGAACGGCTGGCCGCTGGACGCCTACTGCGGTCCGGGGCATCCGCTGCAGCGGCACATCGCCGGGACGGTCGCCGAGCTGTCCGGTGAGCCGGTGAGCGCGGTCGCGGTGGACGGGTGCGGTGCGCCGGCGCTCGGCGTCACCGCGAGCGGGCTCGCCCGGGCCTTCGCCCGGCTGGCCGTCGCGCCGCCGGGGACGCCGGAGGGCCGGGTCGCCGACGCCGTCCGGCGCCATCCCGAGTGGCTCGGCGGCACCGGTCGAGGCGTCACCCGGCTTCTCGGGGCGGTGCCCGGGCTGATCGCCAAGGACGGCGCGGAAGCCGTGTTCGCGGCTGCGCTCCCGGACGGCGGCGCGGTGGCGGTGAAGATCGGTGACGGCTCGACGAGACCGCTGCTGCCCGTCGTCGTGGCGCTCCTGCGCCGGCTCGGCGTCGGCGGCGAGGGTCTCGACGAGCTGGCGGACGTCGCGGTCCTCGGCCACGGGCAACGCGTCGGAAAGATCGAGGTGACCCAGCTCTGAGGCTGGGCCCCCGGGCGAAGTGCGTCGCCGGGCGCGGCGCGGCCGCACCGTGAGGTGTCCTTACGGCCGTCGTCGGGCGCCTTGTCGACCCCTCGTCGGGCGCCTTGTCGACCCCTCGTCGGGCGGCTTGCCGACCCGTGATCGGCGGTCCCCGGACCGCCACCGGCTGCCGCTCGGCCCACCAAGGGGGGTTTGCCCGGCGCTCATGCGTCCGCTAGACACGTCTGCGTGACCCGTGACTCCCTGCAGAACGTGCGGATCCGTGTCGTGCCCGGTCCAGGCCTGGTGGCGGTGCTCGGTGACGTCCTGCTCGTCGTCCCGTCCGTCGACCCCGGCCAGGAGCCGGCGCTGGAGGCGCTGCTGGCTGCCGCGGAGTCGGCGTCCCTGGAGCGGGCGGTCGCCCGGGTCGTCGCCGACTTCACCGAGGACCAGGTGCCGCCCTTCTGTCTGGTGGCGCCGGGTGAGGTGACGGGGCTGTTCGCGCTGGTCCACGGCGAGGTGGAGCTGTCGGCCGAGGGAACCGAGGGGGGCGCCCGCCTGCGCGGCCGGGAGGCCCGGACCTGGGTCGACCGGGCGCTGCCCAGTGGCCTGCAGCGGCTCGTCGTCACCACCGGATGCCCCGCGGATCTCGAGCCGGATCCGTACGTGGATCTGCGGTCCGGCGTCGTCCGGGGTAGCGCTGTCCTGGTGACGCGGCGTGATGAGCCGGCCGCCACGCCACACGCGGTCGAGGCCGTACCCGAGTCCGTCGGGCGTCCGCAAGCCGACACGCCGGACGGCGACACGCCGAATGTTGAGGACGCCGCGCCCACGGCGCAGCCGTCCGCGACCTGGCCCATCGGCGGCGGTGAGGAGCGGCGCGGGGCGGGAGGGTTCCGGCCGGAGCAGATCCGGTTCGGCCAGGGGGGCCGGATCGAGCCGCTCGAACCGTCCGGGGCGCGACCGGTCAACGGGCACGACGGTAACGGGCGTCCGACGGCGCACCCGTCGGCCGACGACCCGGACGCCGGCGCGCTGGCAGGCCCGCCGCCGACCCATACCGGTGCCGCTCCGACCGGTGCCGCTCCGACCGGTGCCGGTGACGCGCCGTCCTCGCCGCCGCCTGCCGAGTCCGGCGAGGTGGGCGAGGGGACGGACGTCGGCCCTGCCGCCGTCGATCCGGCGTCGCCCGCCGATGCGCCGCCGCCCGCGGCCGGGGCCGCGCCGTCCGCTGAGGCTGTGCCGGCGGCCCGGGTAGCCGGCCCCAGCGGTGAGGGCCCGGCGTACCTCGACATCACGACGACGTTGTCGCGGGCCCCGAGGGAGGCGCCGCGCGCCCCCGAGCGGGGTGCTGCGGCGCGCCTCGAGGGCGAGGCCGCCCGCGCCGAGGAGTCCGAACAGCCGGTGGTCGGGACGCTGCTCGACCTCCCGGCGGTGGAGGCCCCCATCGAGCCCGATCGATCGGGCCCGGCCCGGGTGGCGGCGCCCGCCTCGACCGAGCCGCCGGACGCGTCCGCCGAGGCGGATGCGTTCTACGCCCGGACCCAGGTCCTGCCGCCGCCGCTTCCCAGCCGGAACGCCCGAGCCGTGCCCCCGCCGGCGGTGGTCGATCCGTTCGGGATGCCGGCCCCGGTGGCTCCGCTCGGGTCTCCCGCCCAGGTCGCTCCGGTCGCTCCCTTCGCGGGAGTCGCTCCGGTCGCTCCCTTCGCCGGAGTCGCTCCGGTCGCTCCGGTCGCTCCGGTATCGCCACTCGCCGCGGCTCCCGTGGGGGCGCCGGCGGCGCCCCGCCCGCGGGGGGATCTGCTCGGGGAGCCGGCCCATCCGCCGGCCGGGCACGGCCGCCTGGTGATCGAGAACGGCCCGGACGTGCTCGTCGACCGCGAGTGCGTGATCGGCCGCAACCCTGAGGTCGACCCGGACGTCGCGCACGGCCGGGCGCGTGCGGTGACGCTTCCGGACGCGGAGCAGCGCATCTCCCGGGTGCACGCCCGGCTGCTGATCACCGAGACCGGCGTCGAGATCGTCGACGCGGGCAGCGTGAACGGTACCTGGATCGAGCCGCCCGGCTCGGTGGGGTGGATCGCGATGGTGCCCCGGGTGCCGGCGCCGTTGCCCCTGGGCAGCAAGATCCAGGTCGGTGACCTGGTCCTGACGTTCGAGCCCGCGGTCCCGGCCTGACGTCGCCGGACGCGGCGGATGCGGGCAGTGGTGCAGCGTGTCGCTCGCGCCCGGGTCACCGTGGCCGGCGTCGTCGTCGGTGCGATCGAGCGGTCCGGGCTGTGCGTGCTCGTCGGGGTGACCCACCGCGACGACGCGGACGTCGCCGGCCGGCTCGCGCGCAAGATCGTCGATCTGCGCATCCTGCGTGGCGAGCGCAGTGCCCTGGACGACGGCGCGCCGCTGCTCGTCGTCAGCCAGTTCACGCTGTACGCCGACACCCGCAAGGGCCGCCGGCCGTCCTGGAGCGAGGCCGCGCCCGCGCGGGTCGCCGAGCCGGTCGTCGAGTCGTTCGTGGCCGCCGTGCGCGGGTACGGGCTCGAGGTCGCGACCGGTCGCTTCGGCGCGGACATGGCCCTGGAACTCGTCAACGACGGTCCGGTGACCCTCGTCCTGGAGACGTGACCGTGAAGATGGAGATCGTCCCGGGCGACCTCACCCGGCAAGCCGTCGACGTCATCGTCAACGCTGCGAACTCGTCCCTGCTCGGGGGCGGTGGGGTGGACGGCGCGATCCACGCCGCCGCCGGGCCGGCCCTGCTGGAGGAGTGCCGGCGCCTGCGCCGGGCCACGCACCCGGACGGTCTGCCGGTCGGTCAGGCGGTGTCCACCGGCGCCGGGCGGCTGCCGGCCCGCTGGGTGGTCCACACGGTCGGGCCGAACCGGCATCGGGGCCAGACCGACCCCGCGCTGCTGCGGTCGTGTTTCGTCGAGGCGCTGCGGGCGAGTGCCGAGCTCGGCGCCCGGTCCGTGGCCTTTCCGGCGATCAGCGCGGGCGCCTACGGCTGGGAGGTCACCGACGTGGCCCGGATCGCGGTCGACGCCGTCCGGTCGGCGGCCGCGGAGGGGGTGACCGGCTCGGTCGAGCTGGTTCGATTCGTACCGTTCGGCCCTGCCGCGACGGAGGCGTTCACCCAGGCCCTGCACGCATGATCATCCACCCGAGGACCACGCGGTCATCCCGGGCGCGATCATCCTGACCGGAGCCCGGGCACCGGCGATCGCGGCCCTGGTCCGGGACGGCGCGCATGATCGCAGCGGCCGGGGTCGGCGAGGGCGCACCAGGCGATGGTCAGTTCCCCCAGTCGCCAGCGCTGTGGGCCGTCCAGGACGGGCCAGCCGGCTGCCCGGACGGCTGCTACGGTGGCCAGCCACCGTTGCCGGACACCGAACGCGGCCTGCGGGGCCTGCCGGGCCCAGGCGTCGTCCAGGGTGGCCAGCAGCGTGTGGACCGGTTCGCCGGGAACGTTGCGGTGGATCAGCGCCTTGGGAAGGCGCGCCGCGACGTCCGACGGGCGGTCCAGACCGGCCAGGCGCATCGACAGGGTCAGCGACACCGGGCCCGCGGCGGCGTCCACCGTGATCCAGGAGGCGAGGCGGCCGATCTCGTCGCAGGTTCCGTCGACCAGGACGCCGCCGGGGGCCAGCCGGGCCCGGACGGCGTCCCACGCGGGCCGGACGGCGTCCTCGGGGTACTGGCGCAGCACGTTGAGCGCGCGGACGACGACCGGTCGGATGCCGTCCGGCAGGGGCACCTCGAAGCCGCCGACCAGGAACGTCAGGCCCGGTCGGGCCAGCGGTAGCGCGGCGCGGACCCGTTCGGGGTCGATCTCGACACCGACGACCTCGACGTCCGGTCGCACGGTGCGTAGCCGAGCGAGCAGTTCGACCGAGGTCACCGGTGTGGCCCCGTAGCCCAGGTCGACGACGATCGCCCGCTCGCCGCGCCGCAGCCGCCCGGCCTGTGGCCCGGTCAGCCAGCGGTCCACCCGGCGCAGCCTGTTGGGACCGGTGGTGCCCCGGGTGATCGTGCCGATCGGGCGCCGGTGCGGGCCGGGGGACTCGTGACCGGCCGGCCCGCCCGTTCCCTCACCCACGCCAGGAGCGTAGCGACCACCCGCGAGCACGTGACGTCCCCGGACGACGACCCCTCGTACCCGCTCCTTCCCCGGTTCGGCATCCTGGAGGGTCTGGGGGAGAATGGACCGCGGACGCCTCGCGAGGGCTGGCAGGGCGTCCTGGCTGGGCGGCAGGTGGTGCCATCACGGTGGGAGGTAGCGCAGGATGCCGGACGACGTCCTGCCGCGCCGTGTCGCGATGCTGTCCGTGCACACGTCCCCGCTCGAGCAGCCGGGTACCGGCGACGCCGGCGGCCTCAACGTCTACGTCGTCGAGACCGCCACCCGGCTGGCGCGTGGCGGGACGGAGGTCGAGATCTTCACCCGGGCCACCTCGAGCGACCTGCCGCCGGTGGCCGAGCTGGCACCGGGCGTGCTGGTGCGTCATGTGGTCGCCGGCCCGTTCGAAGGGCTCTCCAAGCACGACCTGCCGGGCCAGCTCTGCGCCTTCGCCGCCGGGGTGATGCGGGTCGAGGCCCGCCGCGAACCCGGCTGGTACGACCTGGTGCACTCGCACTACTGGCTCTCCGGCCAGGTGGGCTGGCTCGCCGCGGACCGCTGGCACGTCCCCCTGGTCCACACCATGCACACCATGGCGAAGGTGAAGAACGCGGCACTCGCCTTCGGCGACGTCCCGGAGCCGGCGGGGCGGGTCGTCGGCGAGGAGCAGGTCGTGGGGGCCGCAGATCGGCTGCTGGCCAACACGGACGACGAGGCGCGCGACCTCATCCGGCTGTACGGCGCGGACCCCCGACTGGTGTCCGTGGTCCCGCCGGGCGTCGACCTGGACGTGTTCCGCCCCGGTGGGCCCGAGGGGCGCCGCGCCGCGCGCCGGCGGCTCGGCCTGCCGCTGCGGCACCGGCTGCTGCTGTTCGTGGGCCGGATCCAGCCGCTCAAGGCGCCGGAGGTGCTGGTCCGTGCCGTCGCCGAACTGGTCGGCGACGCGCCGTCCCGGCGCGAGGGGCTCATCGCGGCCATCGTGGGCGGTCCGAGCGGTACCGGGCTGGAGCGACCTGAGCGCCTCCAACTCCTCACCGCCCAGCTGGGGCTGGACGACGTCGTCCGGTTCCGGCCGCCGGCTCCCCGCCCGGTGCTCGCCGACTGGTACCGCGCCGCCGACCTCGTCGTCGTCCCCTCGCACAGCGAGTCGTTCGGGCTGGTCGCGGTCGAGGCGCAGGCCTGCGGCACGCCGGTGGTCGCGGCCGGGGTCGGTGGGCTGGTGACCGCCGTCCGGGACGGCGAGACCGGGCTCCTGGTCGACGGGCACGACCCGCGAGACTGGGCCGGGGCCCTGGCGAGCCTGCTGGACGACGGCTGCCGGCTGCGCTCCATGCAGGTGGCCGCGGTCGCCCACGCCGCCGCGTTCAGCTGGGACGCCACCGTTGAGCGCACGCTCGGGGTCTACCGGGCGGCGATCCAGGAGCACCGTCACCGGCCGAGGGCGGCCCTGACCACCCTGCCCGGCCCGCTCGAGCAGGCCGCAGGATCGCCCGCCGGCCTCGCGGCCGGTTCGGTGCCTCGCCGCGCCGTGGCGCGCGCGGACCTGGGCGCCGTCGCGGTGGCACCGTGAGCACGGCGCTGCACGAGGCCGCGCTCACCGCCGTCCGGCGGTGGCTGGACGGAGCCGGTGTGGAGCACGAACCCGGCGCCCGCGCCGGCGAGTTCGTCGTCCAGTTGCCGGGCGAGGCGAAGCTGCGGACGACGGTCAGCCTGATCGTCGGCGACCGGGCACTGTCCGCCTCCGCGTTCGTCGTCCGCCGCCCCGACGAGAACCACCAGGAGCTCTACCGCTGGCTGCTGGCGCGGAACGCGCGGCTGCCGGGGATCGCCTTCGCCCTCGACCGCCTGGGCGACGTCTACCTGGTCGCCCGGTTACCGCTCGACGCCGTCACCGCCGAGCACGTCGACGAACTGCTCGGTGCGATCCTCGCCACGGCCGACGCCTCGTTCAACGACCTTCTGGCCCTTGGCTTTGCCAGCTCGATCCGCTCCGAGTGGCGGTGGCGGCTGGCCCGGGGCGAGTCGACCCGCAACCTGGAGGCGTTCCGCCATCTGCGGGAGGACTAGCCTTTCGGTCATGACGTACACGCTGGTCCTGCTCCGCCACGGTGAGAGCGACTGGAACGCCAAGAACCTGTTCACCGGCTGGGTCGACGTGCCGCTGTCCGAGAAGGGCCGCGTCGAGGCGGAGACCGGCGGACGGCTCCTGGCCGAGTCCGGACTGCTGCCGGACGTCGTCCACACGTCGCTGCTCCGCCGGGCGATCACCACGGCGAACCTCGCCCTGGACGTCGCGGACCGGCACTGGATTCCGGTACGCCGCAGCTGGCGGTTGAACGAGCGGCACTACGGCGCCCTGCAGGGCAAGAACAAGAAGCAGACGCTCCAGGCGTACGGCGAGGAGCAGTTCATGTTGTGGCGCCGGTCGTACGACACGCCACCGCCGCCGATCGCCCCGGACGACGAGTTCTCCCAGGCCGCCGACCCCCGCTATGCCGACCTCGGGGCCGCGCTGCCGAGCACGGAATGCCTCCAGGACGTCGTGGCGCGGATGCTGCCCTACTGGGAATCGGACATCGTGCCCGACCTGAAGGACGGCAGGACGGTGCTGGTCGCGGCGCACGGCAACTCGCTCCGAGCCCTGGTCAAGCACCTGGACAGCATCGGCGACGAGGCGATCGCGGCTCTGAACATCCCGACCGGGATTCCGTTGCTCTACGAGCTCGACGACAGCCTGGCGCCGACCACGGCCGGTGGCCGCTACCTCGACCCCACGGCGGCCGCGGCCGCCGCGGCCGCCGTCGCCAGCCAGGGGCGCTGACCGGTGCCGCTCCTAGCGGCTGCTGGGCCCGGCCCCGAGCCGGCCCAGCACCCGCTAGGAGCCGGCGATCGGGGCCCGCTCCCCGGTCACCAGGTAGGTGACCCGGCGGGCCACGGACACCGCGTGGTCGGCGAACCTCTCGTAGTACCGGCCGCACAGGGTGACGTCCACGGCAGCCTCGATCCCGTACGTCCAGGTCGGCCCGAGCAGGACGTGGAACAGCTCCCGGTGCAGGCGGTCCATCGCGTCGTCGTCCCGCTCGAGCTCCGACGCGAGCGTGAGGTCACGGCGCGCGATCACGGTCCCGGTCTTGGCCACCACCCGCTCTGCCACCTGGCCCATCTCGAGGATGGTGGAGTGCAGGGAGGGCGGGATCGGCGACTCCGGGTAGCGTAGTCGCGCCAGCTTCGCGACGTGCCGGGCCAGGTCGCCCATCCGCTCCAGGTCCGCGCTCATCCGAAGCCCCGTGACGATGGTTCGCAGATCGGTCGCGACCGGTTGCTGGCGGGCCAGCAGCTCGAGGGACTTCTCCTCGATCATCGCCTGGATCCGGTCCATCTCCTCGTCGGCGGCGATGACCGATTCGGCCAGGGCGAGGTCCGCGTCGAGCAGGGCGCGGGTCGCCCGGTTGATCGCGGACCCGGCCAACCGGGTCATCTCGATCATCTGCGCCGAAAGACTCGCCAGTTCGCCGTGGAACTGCTCGCGCATCCTCGTCCACATCTTCCGGGGCCTGACAGGCCATGGCGTCGGCGTGCCCGATCTGCACGCGGAGTGAACAGTCCCAGAGTGCCGTTAACGCGTCCCGAGCGAGAGGTGAACAGCGTGGGAAGGCTGCGCTGCACGGGTGGCGAGCGGCCTTCGGCGTCGTCGACCGCCCTACTCTGAAGGGTGTGAACCCCAGCTGGACCCTACTGCTCGCCGGGCTCGTCGGCTTGCTCGTGGGCGCCCTCGGGGTCTTCGCGTTCCGGGTGAGTGAGCGGGAGAAACTGACCTTGGCCGAGCCACCGGAGTCCGAGCTGCCCCCCGGGGTCCTTGAGGTGCTCGGGGTGCTGCGGTCGGCGGCCGTCGTGCTCGACGTCGCGGACGGCGTCGTGCGGGCCAGCCCGGCGGCGTACGCCTTCGGGCTGGTCCGCGGGCATGAGCTGGTCCACGCGGAGCTGCGCGACCTGGCGGCGGAGGCCCGCCGCTCCGGGCTGGTCCGGGAGCGGGAGCTGGAGCTGCCGCGCGGGCCCCTGGGGCGCGCGCACATCGTCGTCCACGCCCGGGTCGCGCCGCTCGGTACCGAGCACATCCTGCTCCTCGTCGACGACCGCACCGAGGCCCGCCGGGTCGAGGAGGTGCGTCGCGACTTCGTCGCCAACGTCAGCCACGAGCTGAAGACTCCGATCGGGGCGCTCCAACTGCTGGCCGAGGCCGTCCATGACGCCGCCGACGACCCCGACGCGGTCCGCCACTTCGCCCGGCAGATGGAGCGCGAGTCGGTGCGGCTGTCCACGCTCGTCCAGGAGATCATCGACCTGTCCCGACTGCAGGTCGCGGACGCCCTGCACCCGCCCGAGCCGGTGGCCATGGACGGCGTCGTCTCGGAGGCGGTGGACCGGTGCCGGATGGCCGCGCAGGCCAAGCACATCGAGGTGGCGGTCGGCGGGGACACCGGCGGCGTCGTCTACGGCGACCACAACCTGTTGGTGACGGCGGTGCGCAACCTGGTGGACAACGCGATCGCCTACTCCCCGGAACGGACCCGGATCGGGGTCACCAGGCGCCGCGTCGCCGGCCTGGTGGAGGTCGCCGTCAGCGACCAGGGCATCGGTATCGCGTCACCCGACCAACAGCGGATCTTCGAGCGCTTCTACCGGGTCGACCAGGCGCGTTCGCGGGCCACCGGGGGGACCGGGCTGGGGTTGTCCATCGTCAAGCACGTTGCCGCCAACCACGGTGGCGAGGTGACCCTGTGGAGCGTGGAGGGGCAGGGCTCCACGTTCACCTTGCGGCTGCCGGACTCGGCCCAGGCGATCGGCGGCCAGTCGGCGTCGTCCGGCCCGTCGGAGTCCGCCGGCCCGGAGCTGGCCGGCCCCGCGGCATCCGAGCCCGCGGCATCCGAGCCCGCGCGTCCGCCGGTCCCGGTCGTGGCAGCCGGGACGCCGCCGGCAACCCCGGATCCGCACCCGTAGCACCGCGCCTCCAGCTCCGCCCGTCGTCCCGTCAGCGTCGCGCCCACCGTCCGAGTCAGGAGGCCCACTGTGACCCGCATCCTCGTGGTCGAGGACGAGGAGTCGTTCAGCGACCCGCTGTCCTACCTGCTGCGTCGGGAGGGCTACGAGGTGGCCGTCGCCGACGACGGTCTCGCCGCGCTCGACGAGTTCGACCGCAACGGAGCGGATCTCGTGCTGCTCGACCTGATGCTCCCCGGCATTCCCGGCACCGAGGTCTGCCGTCAGTTGCGCTCCCGCAGCAACGTCCCGGTCATCATGCTCACCGCGAAGGACAGCGAGATCGACAAAGTGGTCGGTCTGGAGCTCGGCGCCGACGACTACGTCACCAAGCCCTACAGCTCCCGGGAGCTGGTGGCGCGGGTGCGGGCGGTGCTGCGACGCGGCACCGAGCCGGAGACGCTGGTGCCGGCCGCCGTCGAGGTCGGCCCGGTCCGGATGGACGTGGAACGGCACGTCGTCACCGTCAACAACCAGCCGGTGAACCTGCCGCTGAAGGAGTTCGAACTGCTGGAGATCCTGCTGCGCAATGCGGGCCGGGTGCTGACCCGGATGCAGCTCATCGACCGCGTCTGGGGGTCCGACTACGTCGGCGACACGAAGACCCTGGACGTGCACGTCAAGCGCCTGCGCGGCAAGATCGAGCCGGACCCGGCCAACCCGCGGTACCTGGTGACGGTCCGCGGACTCGGCTACAAGTTCGAGGCGTGACCCGCGCCGCCGTGATCGGCGGCGGCGGAGGCGGGCCTGCGCGCTAGGAGGCGGACGGGGACGCCGCCGAGGGCGACGTGGTCCGGGTGGAGCCGGACCCGGACGACGAACTGGGGGATGACGAACTGGTGGGGGACTTGGTCGGGGACGTCGACGAACGCTCGGTGGCGGACGGCGACGCCGTGGGAGTGATCGACGAGTACTGGGCGACGGGGGTCAGGACCGGGAGCGCGAACTCGTGCTCACCGGCGGCCGCCTGCACCCGGATCGTGAGGACCGAGCCCGGCGGCAGCGGCACGTCCGGGACCTGAACCGTGGCGTCGCCGTTCGGACCGACGGTGGTCAGTGCGCCGGGGCGGGCGGTCAGCACCGCCTGGCCGAGGATGGCGGATCCGGCGGGGTTGACGACGGAGACCTGGAGCTGCACCGGCTCGGGGCTGCTGGTCGACACCGCCCCGACGAGCACACCGGGCTGACCTTTGGCGGCGCTCACCAGGAGGAAGTTGCGCAGCTGGACGGAGGTGTCCGGGCCCAGCGGAAGGTCGGCGTTGGTACCGTCGGCCGCCTGGTACGGCGTCATGATCGTCTTGGGTGACGCGACGCTGCACCCGGACGCGGCGGCCGAGAACCCCACGAGGCCGATCGCCAGCATGAAGGCAGCGACGGGACGGCGGCTGGAGTCCACCGACCGCTCCTCTCCTGTTGTGGCGGGTGGGACGGCGGGCCGGGGAAGCGTGGCCCCAGGACAGCTCATGGGCCGGTCCCGCCGGAAGCCTAGCGGTTCGCCGTTGCCAACTGGGTCAGCAGGGGTTCCAGCGCCGGCAGTTGGGTGGGATCGAGAGGTAGTCCGCGCCCGAGGCCGGCGATCACGCCGTCCGCCCGCACGGTGACCAGGGTGAGGCCGCGTGCGGCGAGCGTCGCCGCAAGCAGCCCGGCGGCGTCCTCGGCCCATCGTGCCCCCCCACTCGTGCTCGCCTGAACGAGCTGCCTGAGCAGGGCCCTCGAGCGCAGGGGGCCGACGATCCACAGGTCCAGCCGGAACTCCTGGGCCTGCCGGTACACCGCGCCGACCGTGGCCGCGCAGGCCGAACACCCGGCGGGCACCAGAGCGAGGACGGCGGGCCGCAGATCCCTCGTGGACACCGCCCGGGCGTCGCCGTCCAGCTGGACGGCGGGCAGCAGCCGGCCGATCACCGGACCGCCGGCCGTCTCGGCCGCGGGGGGTGCCGGGCTGCTCGCCGCGCTCGCCACCGACGCCTCGGCGAGCGGCGCCGCCGCCGGTCGTTTCGGTGCGGACTGCGGTACGACCGCGACGACGAGTGCGGCCACGGCGGTGGTGAACGCGAGGCAGGCGATCGCGAGCGGGCCGGACAACCCGTGGCGTTCCCACCGCCGGGCGAGCAGCAGACGGCGGATGACCTCGCGGCGGCGCAGCGCACGCCGCTCCGCCAGCCAGGCCAGGCGGTCCGGCTCGAGTTCTGAGGCGTCGTCGGGGATGCGGTCCCAGCTGGGCGGCAGGCCGGGCTCCCCGGAGGTCCCTGCCATGGGGTCGAGTATCGGTCTCCGGGGGCGGTTGGGCCAGGCGGCGAGGTGCCCGCGCGGGCTGGTAGCCGGCTGGCACGCGGTGGTCGGCGCCGCCGCCCGAGCGCACGGCAAGCGTTCGCTTAGGGTGTCCTTAGCCCACCATCGGGGGGTCTCTTGACGTGGAGCTGGGGCGCCGTCCTGATCGACGCGCCGGCGCGCGTGCGTGATCGGGCTGTCACGCAGCACGCCCACACCATGTCTGTCAACCCCTGTAATGCCTGAAATGGGCCTCTGACCTGCGGAAACGACCGAGGAGTCCCCTCCGGCCCCGGCTGACCCGTGGTAGGCTAGGACCGGGAAAGGGGAAAAGACCACATGGCTTTCACGGTCGGCGAGACGGTTGTGTACCCCCACCATGGGGCCGCACTCATCGAGGAAATCAAGACCAGGGTCATCAAGGGGGAGGAACGCCAGTACCTGGTCCTCAAGGTCGCGCAGGGGGATCTAACCATCGAAGTACCCGCCCAGAACGTCGACCTCGTCGGCGTCCGTGATGTGGTGGGTCAGGAGGGGCTCGACCGGGTGTTCCAGGTTCTGCGAGCGCCATATGCCGAGGAACCCACCAACTGGTCGCGCCGGTACAAGGCGAACATCGAGAAGATCCAGTCCGGCGACGTCATCAAGGTCGCCGAGGTGGTGCGCGACCTGTGGCGCCGCGACCGTGATCGCGGTCTTTCCGCAGGTGAGAAGCGCATGCTCGCGAAGGCCCGGCAGATCCTGGTGTCCGAGCTCGCGCTTGCTGAGCACACCAACGAGGACAAGGCCGAGGCTCTCCTCGAGGAGGTCCTGGCCTCCTGATCAGCCCTCCTGATCGGCAGTTACCGCGTGCGTGACTGCCGATAGGGGTTTCCGGGCCCGATCCCTGGTGGTGTGCGCTGATGCTGCGGCTTGTCCAGGGGATCGTGCCGCTGGTGCGCGACGATCCCGATGCGCCCGAGGGCTGTGCGGGGTTGCGCGAACTCGGCGGTGCACCGTTGATCTGCCGAGCAGTGCAGTTCCTGGCCCGGTCGGGGTGCATCTCCCACGTGGTGGTCCCCGTGCCGTCAGCGGTGGCCGGCAGGGTTGGCGAGGTTCTCGCCGCGTGCGACGGCGTCGAGGTGAGCGTGCTGGCCGTGCCCGGAACTGATCTCGGCGTCGCGGTGCTCGCCGCGCTGGGCGACGCGATGCCGGGTGACGGGACGGTGGTCCTCCACGACGCCCTTCATCCGCTGGCCCCGGTCGCTCTGGTACCCGCGGTCCTGGACCGGCTTGCCGCGGTGGGGGACGGGGATGTGGCGTGCTGCCCTGAGGTGGCTTTCGTCACGAAGGTGACCTACCACACCCAAGGCGGCTCTCCTGTGGCAGCAGGCGTGGTCCCGGTCGCCCCCGTCACGGACACCCTCAAGTGGATCGATGATGCCGGCGTCGTCACCGGCACCGCCGACCGGGACGCCTACCGGCTGGCCGGTTCTCCGCAGGCGTATCGCGTCGCAGCCCTGCGGGCTGCGCTCGTCGGAGCCGGCCGTGCCGCAGCGCGGGTCGCCGGGCCGGACGACGTGCCCGACGTCGTCCGACGGGCGGGCGGGGTGTTGCTCACCGTGCCCGCTCGTGCCGGGTCGTTCCGGGTGACCAGTGCTGACGATGTGCTGCTGGCCGAGGTGATGCTGGGTATCGCCCAGACCCGTCGTGTCGACCACGGCTCGCGGTGAGCTCAGGGGATCCGGTAGCCGTGGGCCGCGAGCAACCGTTCGGCGACCGCGAGGTCGCCCGGATAGGTGACCTTGAGATTTCGCCTGCTCCCGGCCACCGCCTGCACGACGAGGTCGGAGTAGACCTCCACGGTGCACGCGGTGTCGGTGCCCTGGTAACCGTCGGCGGCCGCTGCGGAGTAGGCGGCGCACAGGTCCTTCGCCCGGAAGGCCTGCGGCGTCTGCACCCGGGCCGGTCTGCGCACCCGGGCGTCGGGCCCGAGCGGGAGGAGTCCACCGTCCGGAGCCACCGGGAGGACGCCGTCCGCCGGGAGCGCCGGAACCGCACCTCCGACCGAGCGCGCCGTGGCCACGACCGCCCGGTACAGCGAGGGCCCGGCGAGCGGTCGGGCGCCGTCGTGGATCGCGAGCACGTCGATCTCCCCCGCACCGATCGCGGGTGCCAGCCGATCGAGGGCCGCCTGCTCGGACTCGTGCCGGGTGCCGCCGCCGACGACCAGGTCGACCGGCATCCCGGGCGCCTCCCGGCGCACGGTCTGACGCGCCAGCTCGGCATCCTCCGGGCGCACCACGAGCACGAAGCGGCCGAGATCGCTCAGCTGGGCCGCCCACGCGAACGACCAGGAGATCAGACGCCGGCCGGCGAGTGGCAGATAGACCTTGTTGAGGTCCGCCCCCACCCGCGTGCCGCTGCCCCCGGCGAGGACGACGAGCGCAGCGGTGGCCGCCGGCCCGGGCCCCCCGGGGGGGTGGGAGGTCACTGCTGGGTGCGCCACGGCCCCGACGATAGCCGGCCACCGCGACCGGCGGTCCGCGCCGCGACCGCGGGCCGCAGCCGGGTGCGGGACCTGGCGAGCTGCATGAGAGAGTCGAGCCCCCCGACCGTACTGGAGGATGAGCCGTGGCACAGCGCGCCGTCGTGATCGCGTCCAGGGCGGGCCTGGACGCCCGCCCTGCTGCCCTGCTGGTGCTCGAGGCGGCCGGCGACGGTGCCGGCGGCGCGTTCGTCGAGCTCGCCGCGCTGCTGGCCACCGACCTGGACGCCTGAGGGGCTCGATGCAGTTCCCGCGGGTGGGGCTCGGGGTCGACGTCCATGCCTTCGCCGACCCCGAGGCCGGGCGTCCCCTGCGGCTCGCCGGTCTCGACTGGCCGGGCCAGGTCGGCCTGGCCGGGCACTCCGACGCGGACGTCGCGGCGCACGCCTGCTGTGACGCGCTGTTGTCGGCCGCCGGACTGGGCGACCTGGGGTCGAACTACGGTACGGCCGCGCCGGAGTGGGCCGGCGCGGCCGGCGCCGCCCTGCTCGCCGAGACCGCCGCGCGGGTGCGGACCGCGGGCTACGAGATCGGGAACATCGCGGTCCAGGTGATCGGCAACCGGCCCAAGCTCGGGCCTCGGCGCGCGGAGGCGCAGGCCGCGCTGTCGGCGGCGTGCGGTGCACCGGTGACGGTGTCGGCCACGACGACCGACGGCCTCGGGCTCACCGGCCGCGGGGAGGGCGTCGCCGCGATCGCGACCGCGCTGATCGTCGCCAGGCCCGCGGAGCGCCCTACAGCCTCCCCAGAATAGCCACCCATAGTGGCAGAGTGAGCGCGTACAGCGACGTCGATAGCACCACCGCGGTACTCGCCTCCCCCTCGAGGGTGCGGTAGCGCTGCGCGAACAGCAACGCGTTGCTCCCCACCGGCGCCGCCGCGCACAGTACGGCGACGTGCAGCGGCAACCCGCCGATGCCCAGCAGCCAGCGGGCGGTGCCGAGCACCGCCGCCGGCAGGACCAGGAGCTTCGCCGCGCTCAGCACGGCGGCGGGCGCGATCGCCGTCCGGCCGCCGTAGGTGTGGAGGGACACCCCGATGAGCACCAGGCACACCGGGACGACGGCTTGGCCGAGCAGTTGCAGTACGTCGTCGACAACGGCCGGGCGGGGCAGGCCGGCGAGGTTGGCCGCCAGCCCGGCGAGGACGGGCAGCACCACCGGATGGACGACGGTGTTCCGCGCCGTCTCCAGCGCCGTCCCCAGTGCCGTGGGTGCCGGGGAGGGCGTGGCCGCGGAGCCGGGGCTGCCGCCGCGAGCCGCCCGGGCGAGGTCGCGCTCGATCAGCACCGTGATCACGGAGAGGATCGTGAGCGCGTGCAGGCTGATGATCGTGACGTGCAGCCGCAGGCCGGCCTGGCCGTACAGCGCCAGCACCACGGGAAGGCCCACCTGCACGGTGTTGCCGAAGGTCACCGAGATGGCCCGGACGGCGGGAGCGCCGGGCGGGTCGCCGTCCCGACCGAGCGCGCGGGCCCCCAGGTACGTGCCGAGCAGGACGGCGAGCGCGGGACCGAAGAACGCAGCCAGTGTCACCCACGGCAACGAGCCGAGGTCGACGGTCGCCGTCGTCCGGAACAGCAGCGCCGGGGTGAACACCGTGAACGCGAGGTTCGACAGCACCGGCGCGACCTCGCCGCCGCCGAGGAGCCCGGTGCGGGCGGCGAGGTAGCCGATCGCGACGACCACGGCGATTCCGAGCAGGCGGGCCGCCACCACCGCCGTCACGACGGCGTCGGCCGGGAGCAGGTCATCCGGGCACGGTAGCCAGATCCGTTCCGGGCCAGGTCGAGGGGGCCGGTAGCCTGTCCAGGTGAGCCTGCGCCTGTTCGATTCCGCCGCCCAC
>DATDMG010000381.1:0-3098 GCA_036518955.1 Kineosporiaceae bacterium
GCCTGGAGTATGAGCGGGTGTCGTTCACGTTCTGTGGGTACGCGTTTCGTCCCCGGAAGGCCTACGACAGGAAGAGGAAGCGGAACTTCACCCGGTTCCTGCCGGCCGTGGCCCCGGAGAAGTTGGCCGATATGAGCCGCAAGGCAGTGACCTGGCAGCTACAGCGACGTACCAATTCGACACTGGACGACCTCGCGAAGGAGGTTAACCCGGTCCTTCGGGGCTGGTTGAACTACTTCACCGCGTTCTATCCGAGCGCGGTGGTCCCTATCGGCAAGCGCATGGATCGCCATCTGGTGCGCTGGGCGAGGCGGAAGTACAAGCGGCTGGAACGCAGTGAGAAACGAGCGCGGGCATGGCTTCGTGGAGTCCGGCAACGGTCCCCGAGCCTGTTCGTGCACTGGACGCTGCGGTACACGACCTGAGAACTGGACGGCACGAGCCGGATGAACCGAGAGGTTCACGTCCGGATCTGTGGGGGGCGGCCGGTGAGACTCCGGCCGCCTACCCGGCGAAGCCCCGTCAGCAATGCCGCGACGCCCGAGGCCGGACCTGAGATCACGCCGTCGAGAGCATGATCGTGCCCGACCTCGGGCGTCACGTCGTCGTCGCTACGGGACGTACGGGGTCGCCGCCGGCCCCATCGCGGCGGGTACCGCTGCCGGCTGCGCGGCGGGTACCGCTGCCGGCTGCGCGACGGGTGCGGCGGCCGGCTGCCCGGCGGGTGCCGCGACCGCAAGACCCCCGGAGGTGGTTCCGCCCCGGAAGATCAGGTACAGGGTGAGGAAGGGGACGCCGATCCGCAGGCCCTGTACCGCGCAGATCGCAGGGGGGAGGCCGCCAGCGATCGGCAGCCGCACGATGAAGGCGGTGCGGCCGAAGGTGGTGCGGGGGCCGCCCGCGACGATCACGGCGCGGAGCAGGACGCTGGTGACGGTGTTGGCGTTCGGAACCTCCACGACGATCATCATGTCGGCCCGCGAGCCGTCCACGCTGGAGCCCCAGATCAACGGTGCCACCGGGTTCGGCACGACGAAGTGCAGGCCGGTCGGCCGGCCGGCGGTCGTGAAGAGATTGATCAGAGGTTCGGTGAGTGCGAACCTCCCGTTCGTGCAGGTGTAGACGAGCACCCCGCGGCCGACCAGGATCGTCGACAGCCGGGCGCCCCTGGGCGGTGTCACGGCGGCCGGTAGCAGGATCCGGTGGCCGTTCCAGGCTCCGAAGGACAACCCCCCACCGACCGGGCGCGGGGTGGTCGACCACGCCGTCAGGCTCGCTGTCTGGGGCTGCGCAGCCACTGGCGGGTCGGTTGGCCGTTGCACATTGGCGACGGCTCCGGTGACCACCAGCGCTGTGATGGCGAGTCCGACCGTGACGACGCCGGACAGCCGGAAGCCTCGCGTGCGGTGACCGCCGCGAGGCGGCCGGCGCTCGGGTGATGCGCCCGGTGTGGGGCCGGTGAACAACCTCATGAACCTTCGCTCCTCCAAGGCGGGGCGGCTGCCCGTGGGGCGCCGCCTGGCAGCCGAGGGACGGGGAAGCCGGTCACCCTGGTTCGGCCGCCGCCACGGCCGAGGACGCCCGAGAGGCGTCCGCACACCAGGAGACCCGCGTCTCGCGGCGACCGCAGTGATCGCCATCGGCTGGGGACTGTGTGTGGTTGGCGCGAGCCCGCACCACGCGGCGTTCGCGGCCAGGTATACGCCAGTCCTCCGGTTCGCGTTACGCGCAGCTCAGAGACGTCGTGGAAATCGGCCCCCCGCTGCACAGTCTGTGACCGTTGACCGGAGCGCAGGACGCCGAGGACGGCGTGCCCGACGCGCCCGCGGTGAGCGTCACCACCGACCTCGACGCGGCGCTGAGCGGGGCGGACTTCGTGTTCTCCGGGGTCCGGGTGGGCGGGCTCGCCGGGCGGGCGGTGGACGAGCGCGTCCCGCCGGCTACCTGCGGCGCTGATCGCCGCGATGCGAGGCTCCACGGTCCGCGGCCGCGATGTGCCTCTGCTGTGGAGCGGGAAGCGTGGACGTACAGCCGCCGCACCGGCAACGCCGATACTCAGGGTGATATCGGGAATACTTGTGGTGAGGTGAGGCGTCGGCCGCACGGTGGGCGTGCCTGGCTGCCGCCGGCAGATTGCCGGTCGACCCGGGCGGGAGCCCGGTACCAGAGGGTCCGCGCTTGACCGGCTCTTTGATTCGAAGCGTAATATGCATCACATCCACTGAGGCAAACGTGGCGGCGCGAACCGGTACGTCCATCTGGGCGCGCAACCTGAAGCGACTGCGCAAACATAACTCGGGGGTCCCAGAAAAATGCAATCCTTCTCGCTGCGAGCGTTCTCCGCCATCGCTTGGTGTGCTCGCCCTAGTCTTGGTGGCGTGAACTCGAGATCATTGTCCCGAGGTTGAGACCCGGCTCCTGATGTTGGTCGCCCCTGGGCACTTGAATGAAGGGCGCTGCTTGCTCGCAGTGCTCGAGCGAAGCGAATCGCGCTCTTCAGCGTAATCTCTCCGAGTGGCCGCGAGGATTGCATTCCGTCGTCCGGTGCCGGTGCACCTCTGATCGGGGCCAGGCCTGGGCCAGGCCAACTGGACGAACAAGCCGGGGCAAACGCCTGCGAGAAAGACCGACAGTTCAGGGAATACATTCCGACCCCGTACATCTGCGATCGCGGACGCTACACCCACTGGGGCGGTAAGTTGTCTTGCACCGGGTGGTGCCCGAACGACGGCGAGGTAGACGGCGTGCAGGCGAGAGGTGAAGGTCCCAGGTGAGACGGATCAGCGGAGGTGGCAGGCTCCCTGGCTGGATCGCCGTGGTGCTCGGCTCCATGCTCCTGTGTGCCTGCGCGGGCTCCGGCCCGGGGGCTGTCGGCGCCGGCGGCAGCGGCGCCGGGTCAGGAATTCTCGTCACCGTGGACATCTACTCCGGTCGAGAGAACCCGTCATGGCGGTCGAGCTACTCCCAGGCCCGCTCCGTAATAGAGTGTGTGACGAAATCGACCGCCACCCGGTCCGTTACCGCTGATATCGAGGACGGCGGATTGGGCTTCAGGGCTTTCTTGCTCTCCGAGCTCCCCGCGTCGGTCCGGTATCAGG
>DATDMG010000382.1:0-3796 GCA_036518955.1 Kineosporiaceae bacterium
CCCCAAGCGGGCACGGGTACCCGCCACCTCCGACGGCGTAGCCGCCCCGCATCATGACTCCAAGCCGCCCACCGCGGCAGGCAGCTCGACGTCGACGACCGGGCGCCGGGCAAGGCTCGTGGACTGGAGGTCGGCCAAGTCACCCGGGGAACACCCGCGACGCACCCCGGCCGGACAGGCGCACCGGTCGGCGCACCAAGCCACAGGTGCGCTTGCGCCAACCCGCAGATGCACCCCACCCGCACGTGACGGTCAGTACACTCCTGGCCGTGATCATCGAACGGGACCCTGCAGACGCCGATGTCGACGATGAGGAGTTGACCGCCGACGAGGCTGCATGCATCGACGAGTTCCAGCGGCACCCCGTCCCCGTGTACGGCGGGCGCCCGATCGTGCGCGGCTAACCCTGGGTGCGGTCCCGGGGCTTGAACCCGGGTGCCTGCCAGTACCGCCCATCGATCCCTTGCCTTGCCCGGCCGCGCCAAGCCCCGCCGAGCCGTGCCATGCCCGGCCTAGCCCAGACAGGCCATGCCGTGCCGTGCCTTGCGCGGGGCCGGGTGGAGTCGAACCACCCGTACGACCATCGCCCCTCCATCGATCCCTTGCCGTGCCTGGCCGGGCCGTGCCTGGCCATGCCCCGCCGTGCCCGGCCATGCCCCGCCCGGCCTTGCCGCGCCTCGCCTGGGGCGTCTTACCCTGGAGGCGGCAGCGGACGGCGTCGCCGCGCCCGCCGCGCCTCCAGGTCCTCCTGCCATGCCGCCACCCGCACGGCCGCCTGCATGCGGTGCCGCTGTTCCTGCGTCAACTCCGCCCGCTCCAGCGCGGCTCCGGCATAGTCCCCGATCCGCACCAGCCCGATCAGGAACTTTCTCTTCAGCTTGTCGACGGCAGCGACCTGGCCTGTCGCGTCGAGCCGCCTGTACCCGTCCTGATAGGAGCCGACGCCGAGCTCGTGCCTCGCCGCCAAGGCGTCCCGTGCGGCATGAGCTGCGCGGGCCACGGAACCCGTCTCGCAGTCAGCCTGAGTCAACTCCCGGACCTGGTACGCGAGGTCGTCCACACTGATCCACGCACCCGGGGCCATGGCCCGGAACACCTCCAGGCAGGCGTCCTTCATTGACATCTGCCCGAGAGGTTGGAACGCACGCTCGCTCACTCGACGGTCACCCGGTACGCACCGTAGAAGCGCCGGTAGTCCCCGACGTGGATCAGGCGCCCAGCCTTCTCGGCGATCCAGACGAAGTCGTCCAATGAAAGGATTTCCTCGTCGAGGTCGAACTCGAACGACGCCGA
Organism: Kineosporiaceae bacterium; assembly: GCA_036518955.1. Taxonomy (GTDB): domain Bacteria; phylum Actinomycetota; class Actinomycetes; order Actinomycetales; family Kineosporiaceae; genus DATDMG01. The sequence goes on from DATDMG010000382.1 coordinate 1,294, forward strand.
CCAGTTGGGGAACGCTGGCCGCAGATTGGGGACCGGCGCCCTGTTCACGGTAGCCATCCGTCGGTCCACGTGCGAGCCCTTGCCGCCGTTCCACAGGCCCTCTATGCTGCGCGGCCCGTCGTACGCGAGCGGGGAGTGCAGGGAGTGGATGACCATGCCCCGCTCGACGTCCTTGCCGTTCCGGGTCAGCGCAGCGGCCTGAAGGATCGACTTGAAGATGTTCGCGGACGGCAGGACCGGTCCATCCTCCTCGTCCCAGTACAGGGCGGACCGCCACTTCAGGTAGTCGCGCTCCGCGCGTTGCTCATCCGTGATCCTGCCCTTGAGCGCATTGAGCCGCGAGATCTCCTTGTTCAGTGGGTAGTCCGGGTCCGCTCCCTGGACGTTGTTCATGAGCAGCGTGATCGCTCCGGTGACGTTCATCATGTGCATCGCGGGGCCCCTCCTTCCGTGTCGGTGCCGAGTGAGCCGTTCCGGTGGATCCCTTGCCGGGCCAAGCCCTGCCGAGCCCGGCTGAGCCGCGCCTGGCCACGCCTTGCTTGGCCACGCCCTGCAGCGCCGCGCCTAGCTGCGCCTGGACGTCGCGCACGCTACCAGAGGATGCGCGTCACGTAACTCACAGATGCGCCCCTCACCTCCAGGCACACTCCGTACACCCCTCGCCGCCACAGGGACCACACGCAGAGCCGGGGGTCGCCATGTCAGGCGGCGGCTCGCCCTGGTCCCGGCGCCACTCCCGGTCCTCACGGCGGCGCTGCTGGTGTCGCGTGCGGCCACCATCGCCGCAGTCGTAGCAGCGACACCTGGCACCCCACACCTGGGCGCGGCCCATCATCTTCCCTTGGGTCACCACGCCCCCCGCCCTCCGGACACCTCCGGTTCCACTTCCCGCCGAGTGCAATGAGCGCCCGGTCGACCTCCTCGTACAGCCGCCGGTCGAGGGCGGGCGGCAGCGTCACCGCAGTCTCGGTGACGGTGGAGCATGCGAGGACGTCGACCGCGGCGGAGGTGAGGGGCTGGCGCATCACCCCTCCATCCCGGACCACCAGTCGGGGCGAGCGAACCGGGACGTGAACGTGATCGCGTCGAACTCCTTGACCTCCACCTCGGAAGCCTCCGGCCACCAAGCGGTGACCTCGTCGCCGGGCCGCAGGTAGGCGACCACCACGCTGTAATCCTCGCCGTAGCCGGTGCACCAGTACGGGCCCGGCGGAGGCCACCTCACCGGCCGGTAGTCGTCCAGCTCGGCGTGGAACCGCGCCCGCACCCAGCTCGGGCGACCCTCGACCGGCAGGTCGGCTTGCAGGATCGGGACACCATGGATGGTTGTCCCGATCCGATCCCCACCGTCAGGCCACGGATTGCCCAGCGACAGGCCACCCTGGCATCCCCCGTGGAACAGGCCCGGCCCCCGGTGTCCCACGCAGGGATCGCCCCTGTGCCGACCGTGCGGGCACCGATCCAGGTCAGCGAGCGTCGTCTCAGCCATCACTCCTCCTTCGCGTCGCGCCGAGCCTTCTGGCTGGCAAGGTTGGTCGGGGCTGGCGGTCGTGGCGGCTTCCCGTGGTAGAGAGCGCACCGGTCCCCGGCCTCCGACAGCCGCCAGCCGTAGTGCTCCGCCGCAGCCCGAGCCTCAGCCAGGTCCGTGGTACGCAGGTGAATCGACTGCGGGCAGGTGCCGCAACCGAGGTCGACGTCGCAGTAGAACGTGATCCCCGCCGACATCAGCAGACCCCCTCCAGCTCCCCGAACAGCAGCTCCTCGAACGGCAGCTCCTCCTGATCTGGCCCCGCCGGGAACCGGGCCACGGGACGCGCCCACCGGCCGCGGCGGACGGGATGGAGCCGATCCCAACAATCCGGGCCAATCCCCCGCGCCCGTGACGTCTCGTCGGTCAAGGCCCGGTTGCAGGGCCCCGACCCATCCCGCCGCGGAGCCCGGCACCGTGCTGACGCGCTGGTGCTGGTGCTGGTCGCTGCGGGCAGGAGCGTCAGGGCGGTCATGCCACACCACCGAAGCGCGTCGCATTCACGTCGCGAGCGGTGGTCACGAGCTGACGCCCTCTCGGGCTGCCGCGTCTTCGGCGGATGGCGGGTTCGCCAGCTCGAGCAGGACGTCGGCGTGACACGCCCGGTCGAGCGGGCACCAGCACGCCAGGTCACGACCGGCCAGGTCGCAGCGGACGACGTCGACGGTGATCTCAGCACCGCCGTACATCCCGAGCCGACCCGAGAGCGACGCAGCCCGGTACGTGGCGACGGCCTCCTCCGCGGTGATCGCGTGGGCGAGCCCGGTGTCCTGGTCGACGACGGGTGTCCCGACTTTGATCGGGTTGCCCCACCGGGTCGGCCGAGCGACGACCACCGCGCCGTCCGGGAGCCGCCAGCTGCGTGTGCGGCGGAGCTGGATCCGCTGCGGGCTCACCAGCCCTCCCCGCGTTGGGCGCAGGGTGCAGGTTGGCCGGTTCGCGCGCTCAGCCACGGTCCACCGCCGCCGGGGTCGG
>DATDMG010000383.1:0-19244 GCA_036518955.1 Kineosporiaceae bacterium
CGCCGGGTCGTGCAGGGCCTGGCGGAAGGACGTCGTGCGGGCAGCCTCGACGAAGGCGGTGCCGATGTTGGCCCCGACCGTCGAGAAGAGGATCGAGAGGAAGACGGCGGTGCCGATCGTGGCACCCACCTGCCGGTTGAAGACCACGGACGCGGTGGCGACCCCGATGTCCGGCGGGGGTACAGCCGTCTGCACCGCCAGCGTCAGCGTCTGGATGACGGCGCCCAGACCCAGTCCGAAGACGGTCGTGTAGATCTCGGTCCACCACAGGGGGGTATCGACGTCCAGGGTCCACAACAGCGACATCCCGACGATCATCAGGGCCGTGCCGACGATCGGGAAGATCTTGTAGCGGCCGGTCCGGGCGATCTGCCGCCCTGACACGATCGAGCCGGTCATCAGACCGATCGTGAGGGGCAACGCCAGCAGCCCGGCTTGCCCCGGCGTCCTGCCCTGAACGATCTGCAGGTAGAGAGGCAGGACCGCGAGGCCGCCGAACGTGCCCATCCCGGTCGACACGGCCGCCGCTGACAGCAGGCTGAAGGTAGGGTTCCGGAAGAACCTCAACGGCATCAGCGCCTGGTCCCCGGCGCGGTGCTGGGATGCCACGAACAGCAGCAGGCCGACCGCGGAGGCCGCGTAGCAGGCGATCGAGCGGGTCGACCCCCATCCCCAGTCCCGACCCTGTTGCAGCACGGTGAGGAGCGGCACGAGCGAGATCGTCAGCAGGACGGCGCCGAGGACGTCGATCCGCTCGGGTCGCCGACGGTGCGGCAGGTGCAGGAAGACGGCGAGCACGGCGAACGCGACCAGGCCGATCGGCACGTTGATCAGAAACACCCAGCGCCATCCCCTGATGCCCAGGATCCGGTCGGCGCCGGCCAGGAACCCGCCGAGGACGGGGCCGATCACGCTCGAGATCCCGAACACGGACAGGGTGTAGCTCTGGTACTTGGCACGCTCGCGTGGGTTGGTGAGCCGCGCGAGGATTGCCAACGGCAAGGAGAACAGCCCACCGGCACCCAGGCCCTGGACCACCCGCAGGCCCGCGAGCATGGTCATCGATGTGGCGCCCGAGCACGCCGCCGATCCCGCCAGGAAGATGCCGACCGATACGAGCAGGACCCGGCGTGGCCCGTAGAGGTCCCCGAGTCTGCCGTAGATCGGTGTGCTGATGGTCGAGGCGACGAGATAGGCCGTGGTGAGCCAGGCCTGCTGCGACAGCCCGTTGAGATCGTCGCCGATGGTGCGCGCGGCGGCCACGACGATCGTCTGGTCGAGGGCCGACAGGAACATCCCGAGCATCAGGCCGGCCAGGATCGCGCCGAACCGGCGGCGAGTGAGTGACGCCGGCAGCTGGCCGGGGCCGGCGTCCGGGGGCATCTTGCCGGCGGCCCGGCGCAGGCGCTGCGGCGCGGTCGTGGCCTCAGTCATGACACAGCCGTCGTCGGGTCATGATCGCGCCTCCCCGACACGGTCTGACGGAGCGGAAGGGGTTGCCGCGGGAGCCCCGCCGGCCAGCGCGAGCGCGGTCGCCTGCGCAACGATCAGGGGAAGGATCCCGACTCCTGCGGCGAAGAGCGTCCCGTGCACCAGAGACATCAGCCCCACCGAGAACCGGGTCGACCGGTCGTGGGGCATCCCCGGCAACCGGTCCAGGGCGGCGGCGGCCACCGCGGCGCAACCGAGCGGGCCCACGACCGGGACTGCTCCCGCCGTCGGCGCGAGTGCGCCCCGCAGCAGGATCTCCTCCCCCATCGCGTGCAGCAACGGCAGGGCGAGCCCGAGGGGGAACGGCGCAGCGGTCAGGAACATCGGCCAGCGCAACGCCCACGGGCTGCGGGTCAGCAGCAACCAACTGGACCCGGCCGATGCAGGAGGCGGGCCGCCGCGGGTGACGGTCCGGCGCCCGGACGGCATCATCGGTGGGACCTCGGCGAGCGCCGAGACCAGGAGGCAGATCATCCCGAACTCGCCGACGCCCAGCACCAGGCCCCACGGCGCGCTCGCCAGCGCGGCCCAGGACAGGCCGAGCACCGTGGGGGCAAGCCAGGTGGTGAGCCCGTGCGAGACGGGGGCCGGGGCCGGTACCGGTGACACGGCAACCAGCACCGACACCGTTCCGGCGCAGCCCACAGCCACGGCGTCCGCGACGGCCGGGGTGGTGCCTCGACTGCGGCACCAGCGGCGGCTCAGGACCCCGGTCAGGGCCAGGACCCCGAGAACGGCACCGGGCGGCACCGCCAGGACGACGAGGGGCTGCCAGGTCACGGCCGTGGCGTCGGCGCGGCCGCCGTCCGAGGGCGGCGTTGCCAGGCCTGGAGGTTGAACAGCACGTGTCCCACCAGCGGGGCGAGAACGGAGCCCGTGGCGAGGGCGGCGGCGGTGGCCAGCACGGAGAGCGGGAGCTTGGCCAGTACCTGGATCCATCCGAAGAACAGGTGGGAGAGCGCGAAGGCCATCGTGACCGCGGCGATCGCGACCGCACGGTCCCAGCCGGGGAAAGCCGCCACCTGGTGCAGCACGAACCCCCGGAAGGAGCACTCCTCTGCCGCGGCACTGGCCAACAACCAGGCTAGCCCGACGTGCAGTTCACGGTCGTGGGCGGTGGGTGACCACCGCCGGTTGGAGGCCACCCTGTTGTTGAGGGCTGCGGCCGGCCGGCCGGCGGCCAGCCCGACGGGCCGCAGCCTGGCGGCACCCTCGACCGGGCGCCGGGCCGCAGTCGCCACGGTCGGCCGGTGCCGGGCCTGGTAGGCCCGGCAGATGGCGAGGTCCAGCGGAGCGGCCACCGCGAACACCACGACCCCGGCGGCCCCAGCGGCGGCCCACGGAACCCAGCCGGTCCAGGACGCGGGACCGGAGCCCCCGGTCGGATCGGCGACGAGGTTGCCGATCCAACCGGGGCCCAGCAGGGCCGTGCCTGTCACCACGACGACCCCCAGGGTCAGCACGTGTGTCGGAACGATCCGCACGCCACGCCCCTTGAGCCACCGCGCGTGGACGGCGGACGCCAACGGCATCCCGGAGCATCCGGCCAGCAGGAGGCCGGTGAGTGTCACGACACGAGCGTCAGGGGTAAGGGTGAGGACCGGCATCGACGAAACCTCCGTAGGCGCCGAAGCGCCGGTGGCGTGCCTCGGGCGCCCCTGGCAGGGTGAGGCTCAACGTGTCGGGGGACCACACCCGGATCACCGTGAATCCGAGGGACTGGACGTCCGGGGTGGTGAGGTTCGCGTGATAGAGCCGCTTCCCGGTGTCGCGGAAGGCGGCCACCACCCGCCGGACGGCGTCCCGGACGTCGCCGCAGTGGTCCGGGGGGAGGTCACCGGCCGCGACCTCACTGCACCGGGCGAACCGCTGCTCGACCGCCTCGCCGCCCTCGTCGCCGGCGGCCAGCGCGATGTTCCCCTCGAGGTCGAACAGGCCCCGGGCGAGATGGTCCGAGACGGCCTGCGTGGCGCCCGTTCGCTCCTCGATGGCAACCCACGCGGCGAGCCACTGCACCGCAACCGCCTCCAACAGACCGCGGTACATCGCCTGCACCAGGTCCCCCCCGCTGCCCTGGCCGACGGCGATCCGGGGCACCTGACCCGGGGGTCGCCGCAGCAGGCACGCCACGGTGAACCCCGGCAGGTCTGCGCTGGGCAGCAGGTGGAACTCCGGCTGTGGCCCCTCGAACCTCAGCTGCCGCTCGATCATCCGTTGCAGCACGCGAGTCCGCGCGTCATGCCGGATGCGGATGCTCTCCGTGGCGCCGTACCAGTGACCCATGGTGGCGTCGAGCTGGACGAGTTCCTCCACCGCGGACAGCAGCGCCCGCCCGGGGTCCGTGTGGGCCGCGGTCCCGGTGGTGACGGCCGTGCCCATCCAGGGCTCGCCGGCCTGGGGAACGTAGCCGAGCAGAAACCATTGGGCCGGGACGTGGGTGGCCGGGCCGCCCGGCAGCGACGGGAGCCGCACCCAGCCGATCTGGGCGTCGGGCGCGAACGGCGCGAACGGGAACCCCGGGCGGCGGAATTGGTCGGTGGAGAAGAGGGTCAGGTCGTCGGGGGTCAGGCAGGCCTGCCCCTCGGCGGCGAGCTGCTGCCAGGTGGCCAGGCGCACGGGCGGTCGACCCGCGGCGGCAGCCGCGTGGCCCGCGTACCGCTCGAGGGTCTCGGCGAGGATCCGGATGCGTGCCTCGAACGGGTACAGCCCGGCGCCCCCCAGGTGGAAGCTGCCCGGGCGCGGAGGGGGTTGCCGGTTGAGGATGTGGACGCCGGTGACGTCGCCGCTACCGATGATGGCGCGTGGCTGGGAACGCTCCCGGATCAGGAAGCCCATGGACACCAGCAGCCCGCCCACGGGCGTGTGCATCCGGCGCCGCAGGGCCTCCAGGCGCTGGTCCTCGTCGACCGAGAGGGTCACGTCGAGCGCCTGGGCGTCCTGTTCGGCCGCGGACCGGACGTCAGTCATCCAGCCACGACCGGGGGTCGAAGGCGAGACTGGAGTCGTCGCGTTCGGTCACTGGGGCGCAACCGCGGCAGCCCGGCAGCCGGAGCACCTCGCCGTAGGCGATCTCCATCGTGGGCAGGTACACGCTCAGGACCTTCTCCAGGGTGAAGGCCGCCCCGGTGCGCAGGAAGTTCATCGCCTCCAGGGCGAGGTGGGACGCGAGTACGGCCACGAGCGCCCCCAGGACCGGGGGTTCGCCCCGGAACACCTGGCCCTGGCTCAACGCGTTCTTGTAGGCGAGGTAGGACCGCGACTCCCGCAGGCTCATGGTCATCCGGGTTTCGAAGCACTCCCAGCAGGCGGAGGCGTTCGGCATCACGGTGGGGCCGACGAACAGGCACGGGCCGTCCAGTACTCCGGCCAGGAATGCCATCTCGGTCCGGCGGGCGATCCGGTTGAGGGACTGCATCCGCAGCGGCTCCACGATGCGGTCGGCCACCACCGCGAACGACCGGCGCCACGGCTCGAACTCCTCGACCAGCCGGGCAAGGGCGAGCCCGTCGTGCAGTTCGGCGCCGCCGAGCGAGGTGAGCCGGACCCACAGCGGGTCCTCCGGCGGCACGACGACGACGGGCACCCCCAGCTCCCCCTCCGCCAGGAGGGCCGAGACCTGGCGGGTGAGCGCCGGGTCGCCGAGCAGCAGCACGCGGTCGGCGATCTCGGCCGGATTGCCGACCCGGCCGAGGGTCGACACCGTGTCGAGATAGGCGTCCAGCGCGCTCGACGGCCCGTTCTCGAGGGCGCCGACGCTCTGGAGGTGGTCGATGACCGCCTGCACCTCCACCGTGCTGACTCCCTCGCGCTTCGCCAGGGCACGCGACGACGAGACACCGTCCATCCCGAGCACCAGGCTGAGCAGGTGCCCGCCGCCCGACTCGTCCTTGAGCGTGAACGACTGGGGGTTCCAGATCCCCGTACGCAGTTCCACCGTGTCCGGACTGTGGCCGATCACGGTGAAGGAACGCCGGAGGCGGGGAGTGGCGCGCATTTCCTGCCTTTCGTGGGTCGACGTGGACCGAGTCCGATCAGCGCGAGGCGCCGATCATGGCCAGGTGGAGCAACGTTGCATGGAGCCCGTCGAGGCCCAGAATCTGGTTGGCCTCGTCGTCGTAGAAGCCGGAGAAATCGACGAAGCCGAGGCCGGCCGCGGTGGCAGCCAGGGCCGCACTGAGCGCATGCGCACCGCATTCCTGCAGGACCAGGCGCATCCCGCGGGCCCCGTACTTGCGCATGGACCGCCAGGGTCTGGCCACCCACAGCAGCATCGCACCGACCGATCCCACGTCGATCGCGCCATCCTGGACGTCCAGCGCGGTGCAGAGCCGATCTGCCAGGTCTTCCCCGGGATCGGGCAGGGGGGACAGGGCGTCCTCGTGCGGCCGGTACCGGTAAACCGTCCGGGGGAGCCCGGCGACGCGCAGCGCTGCCACCCAGGTCTGGATCGGGAACAGGGCGCCGCCGCTCGGCGAGGCCCGAAACCCCATCCGGACCCTCGCCCCGGACTCCAGATCCACTTCGCCCTGCGCGGTGATCGAGGCGCTGTGCCGGACGATCGTCGCGAGATCTGCCAGGGCGAGCGGATCTCCGGTGAAGGTACGGACGCTGCGCCGGGCGGACACGACGTCCGTCAGCGCCATGGTCAGGACCGTCGGTTGGGGAAGTGCGACGATCCGGGCCTCGCCGGCCGTTTCCCGGTCGGTGCGAGCCCTGGCCGTCAGCTCGCCGTCCGAGGCTCCCGCGGCCACGGACAGCCTGGTCTCCCGGTCCCACCGCCGGTTCCGGGACGCGATCAAGAACTCCTCCGCCGGTCGCGGGAACGCGCTCCCGGACAGGTTCTCGTAGCGCAGCGCATGAGTCCGCAACCCGACTCCCTCCAGTCCGGGACTCACCGTCCGAAACGAGGTGACGGTGACGGATTCGAGGATCGTCTTCCCCGGGACGGGGACCGAGCCGTCGGTCACAGTGGATTCGCCGTTCCTTTCCGTGGTGGGGTTGGGCGCCCCGGGCGGGCCGGAACAGCACCCGCCCGGAGTTCACTACCTCCCGGTTCAGGCCTGAACCGGGACCACTGCCCCGCAGCAGCAGCAGCAGACGCCAGGCGTGAGGACGGCCTGGGTCCCGGCGGCGCCGAACGCCCTCAGCATCGACTGCGCAGAGCGGGAGTTGTTCTCGACGAACGAGGACGCGACGAGCTGCATGATTACCTCCTAGTTTTGGATGCTTTCCCTACATCCACACAACGAGATCTGGATCTCATCGTAGTGGACAATTTGAAAGATCTTGGGAACCTGGATTCCGTGAATGTTCGTTCCTGGGCGCCGTTCCGTGGCCGTACCGTGGCGATTCAGATGCCGTCGGAGGGTGGCCCCAAACGCACGGGAAGGTCGGTGACGCCGCGCATCAGCAGGTTGAGTCGCCAATTCGGCTCCCGCCCCGGCTCGGCGAGAGCCAGTTGCGGGAACCGGGTGAGGAGTCGCCCCAATCCGATCCGTGCTTCGAGTCGCCCCAGCGGGGCGCCCAGGCAGTGATGGCTGCCGTACCCGAAGGCAAGGTGCGTCGCGGAACGCCGGCCCGGCAGGAAGCGCTCCGCTTCCGGGATTACCTCCTCGTCCCGGTTGGCCGAGGAGAGTACGGTCAGGACAGGCTCACCCGGCATGATCGTCTGGTCACCGATGTCCACGGGTGCCGTCGGGAATCTCCACACGGTGACCTTGACCGAGCCCTCGAGCCGAAGCAGTTCCTCGACCGTGGCCGCCAGTACCTGCGGGTCCGCGACGGCGGCCGCGCGTTCGACCGGGTGGTTCAGCAGGACCAAGATCGCGTTCGCGATGAAGTGCGCGGTGGTCTCATGGCCGGCGAAGAACAGCTGGTAGGTGATCGATATCAGCTCGTAGTCGTCCACCCGGCCCTCATGGCGGGCCTTCGCCAACAAGCTGAGCAGATCGTCCTTGGAATCCGCCAACCGGTCGTCGAGCACAGGGAGGAACCGGTCGAGCATGTCCGTGCACACCGCCTCGAACGCCTCCGGGGAATGGCACTCGTCGCGGATCAATGCTCTGCCCCAGTCGCTGAACTGGCCATGCTGCTCTTCGGGGATCCCGATCAACCGGCAGACCACCTCGACGGCCAACGGGACGGTGTAGTCGCCGAGCAGATCGATCACCTCACGCCCGGCGAGCCCATCGAGCAGCCGGTCCGCCGAGCCCCGGATCCATGACTCCATCCCGGCGACCCGCTGGGCGCTCAAGGCGCTCGAGACCAGACGGCGCAGCCGCTCGTGATCGGCGCCGCCCACGGTGAGCAGGTTTCGGCCGATGAGATTGAGCCGTTCCTCGGGCCGGCCCGCCAGGATCGCGGCACGGACCTCGTCAGTGGTTCGGCCCGCGTCGGTCGTCATCCGGGGATCACCGAGTACGGCGCGAGCCAGCCGGTACCCGGTGACCACCCACGGCCGGAGGCCGGGTCGGAGCTCGACCCGGGTGATGCCCCCTTCCGACCGCATCCGGGCGTACTCCGCCCACGGACTGCACGTCGAGGCACGGCCGAAGGGAGCAGGCAGATCGCCGTCGGCCGCGGGGCACTCGGTGACCTTCTCCGGGGCTCCCGTCACCGAAGGCACCCCTGCAATGCCCCAGGGCAGAGCGGGTCGCGGACGGCCCGCCGCCGGCCGCATGGAGCGCCGGTCCACGGCACCCGGAGGAATACTTTGGCTGAGCACTGAAAACTATGCATCTAATCCCAAGCTCCAGATCCTTCGAAAGATGCCTATGGCGATAGTAGATGCGCATCGGCCCGCCGTCCATCAGCGACGGGTACCCGCGACACCGCCGCGACACTGCGAGTAATGCGCACGTATACAATCCTGCATTCGCCCAGATCCAACGCGTAACCCATGGAGATGATCCTTGGAATGATGAAGGTAAGCCTGATAGTGACGGCCGTCAAGACTGGCGCCCACCGGGGGCAAGGTTTACAGTGACCTCACGATTGCTGCTGGGCACACTAATTGGTCCCCGGGCAACGGACGGGAGGAGAGAAAAGGTTACGTGAACGGAGCGGGAAGCGAAACCCGGGCCGCATGGTGGGCTCACAGCGACGGCGCTCTCGCCCGGCTGCTGTCCGCACTTGCCGCGGGCCAGGGCCGGGTCGTCCTGCGCTGGCGGGACCGGGACCTGGAAAGTGAGGAGGTGCTCAACGCCGTCGCTGGGACGGTCACGGCTATGGCCACGACAGGAATCGGTCGTGGCGACGTCGTGGCGGTCCTGGTGGCTCCGAACAGCCCGGACATGTTGATTGCCCGCTGGGCGGCGAACCTGCTGGGAGCCGCCGTCTGCCACCTACGTTCGGCGAACCCCGTCTCAGCCGCGGCGACCCTGTCCGATCAGGCGAGGCTCGCGGTGCTGGAACGTATCCGGGCCGACGTGCTGTTCACCGATCAGGAGAATGAGGACGCCGCATACCGGTTGCTCAGAGCGCGAGCCGGCGGAGCCGTCGCCGTCCTCGGCCTCGACGTGCGGCGGGCCAGGTCGGTTCGGGTCCGGCCCGGCGAACTGCCGCCCACCGGCATCCTCGCCCCGCTCGACCCCGACGCCCTGGCCTGCGTCGCCTTCACTACCGGTACCACCGGGCTTCCCAAAGGCATTCGCTTTCCACTCAGGGTGTGGGAGAACACGGTGGCCGGGGTCGAGCGCATGATGCCGGGGGCCCCACGGCTGCTGTGTACGACGCCGCTCGACAATACGGTGGGGCCGATGGTGCAGTCGGCGCTGGCCCGCGGGGGCTCCGTCGTGCTGCACGAGAGGTTCGACCCATGCGCCGTGGCAGGCGCGATCGCGGCGCAGCGGATCACCGAGCTCTTTCTGGCCACGCCGTTCCTCCATCGGCTCCTCGACTGCTGCCGCGCCGAGCACTACGACTTGTCGAGTCTGCGAGCGGTGATCTACGGCGGATCGCCGGCGGACCCGGCTCGGCTGCAAGAGGCCGTTCACCGGCTGGGATCGGTGCTGGTGCAGGGATACGGGACGACGGAAACCGGCGTCATCAGCGTTCTGCTCCCCGCCGAACACCGAGACAGACGTCTCCTGTCCACCGTGGGCAGGCCGTTGCCCCACGTGAACGTTGAGGTCCGAGAACCGGGATCAGGACCGGAGTCAGGTCCGGCGGACTGCGGTGAGATCTGGGTCAGGTCTCCCCACATGATGACCGGCTATCTGGGCGAGCCGGACAGCACCGCGCAGGTGCTGCGGGACGGTTGGTTCCGCACCGGCGACATCGGCCGTCTCGACGAGCAGGGCTATCTCCACCTCCTGGACCGCGTCGACGACGTGGTGAAGATCGCGGGAGTGAAGGTCTACCCCGCCGTGGTCGAGCAGGCACTGATCCGTCTCCTCGGAGTGGCCGAGGCCGCCGTCCTCGGCGTCCGAACCTCGGATCAGGTGGAACACCTGTGCGCCGCGCTGGTCATGCAACCCGGAGCCCATGTCACGGCCAAGGATGTTCGCGCCCATCTGCGCGCACAACTGTCCGACGCGCACGTCCCCGAGGACATCCAGGTGCTCCAGGAACTGCCCCTCACACCGACCGGGAAGCCTGACCGGCGACGGCTCAGGCAGCTGTGGCGCGGCAACGGGGCACCACGCGGGCCGGGCGACTGCCTCCACCCCGATCCACTGGTGGCCTCGACGGCCACGGAAAGCGAGCACGACCAATGACCGGAATCGTGGACCGCTACTCCCCGGAGACGACCCCGTCCGCCACCCGGCGGGACTTTCCCGAGATCGGCCGCCGGGCCGGACAGTTCCCGCGGGCCACGTTGCGTGACCGGTGGACGCCCGACGACCAGGACGTGACGCTCTGGTGCAGCAACGACTACTTGTCCATGGGGCAGCATCCCGCGGTGATCGAGGCGATGAGAGGCGCGCTCGAGCGGTTCGGTGCGGGCGCGGGCGGCTCCCGGAACATCGGCGGCACCAACCCCTACCACGTGCAGTTGGAGTCCGAGCTCGCGGATCTGCACGGCAAAGAGTCCGCGCTCGTCTTCAGCTCCGGCTATGCCGCCAACGAGGGATCGCTCAGCGTGCTGGCGGGCAGACCGCCGGGGCTGGTCGCGTTCTCGGACGAGCTGAACCACGCGTCCATCATTGATGGTTTGCGGCACAGCGGTGCGGAGCGGCGGATCTTCCGCCACAACGACACCGAACATCTCGGCGAACTCCTCGCCGACGTCGACCCCCGTCGCCTCAAGCTCGTCGTGGTCGAATCGATCTACTCGATGTCCGGCGACACGGCGCCCCTGGCATCGATCGTGGATCTTGCACAACGACACGGTGCCCTCATCTACGACGACGAGGTCCACGCTGTCGGCATGTACGGCCCCGAAGGCGCCGGCGTCGCCGCCCGGGAGGGGATCGCCGACCAGATCACCGTCGTGATGGGTACCCTGGCGAAAGCTTTCGGCACGGTCGGCGGCTACGTCGCGGGGCCGGCGTCCCTCATCGACACGGTGCGAACGTTCGCCCGCTCGTTCATCTTCACCACCTCGCTGCCGCCCGCGGTGGCGGCCGGGGCGCTCACCGCCGTCCGGCATCTGCGCTCGAGCGAGCAGGAACGGGACCGGCTCGCGGAGAACAGCCGGGCGCTGCACGATCAGCTTCGCCGCCGCGGATTGCCCGTCCGGTCGGACGAAACCCACATCGCTGCCGTCGTCGTCGGCGAGGCGCAACGGTGCCGCGCGGCGTCGAGGCTGCTCCTGCAAGATCACGGCGTCTACGTCACGGCCATGGACCCTCCCAGCGTCCGCCCCGGCGAGGAACTGCTCCGGGTCACGGCGTCCGCCAGCCACACCGGTGCGGACGTGGAACGCTTCACCCACGCGCTGGACCAGGTATGGACAGATCTCGACCTGCCCAGGACCGGCCGGTGACCGTCGACCGGCAACAGGGCGACCGCCGGCGGCTGGGCCATGACCGGCAGACAACGCTCTCGGTGGCGGCGATCGCCGCCCAAGCCGCGGCGCGCCACCCCGGGCGCCCGGCGATCGTCCTGACCGACGGCCGAGTGCTCACCTGCGGCCAGCTGTGGTGGCGGGCGCAGCGTGTGGCTGCTCTGCTGCGCGAGCACGCCGTTCGTCCCGGTGCCCCGGTCGCCCTGCTGATGTCCAATTCCCCCGACTTTCCCGCGATGTTCTTCGGTGTCCTGATCGTCGGAGCGGTAGCGGTGCCGCTGAACCCGCTTCTGAGAGCCGGGGAGATCCGGTACATCCTGGGCGACTGCCAGGCTCGGCTCCTGCTGTGCGCCCCCGAGCTGGTGGACCTGGGCCGGCGGGGTGCGGCCGGCTCTCAGGTCACGGTGCTCGGCCTCGGCGCCGACGAGCACCGCGGGCGGCCTGGCCCGGCCGACCACGGCGGGCAGGACGGCTACCTCCCACGCCACCCTCTCGATGTCGCCATGGTGCTCTACACCTCGGGAACCACGGGCCAGCCGAAGGGAGCGCAGCTCACCCACCTCAACCTCACGATGAACGTCCTCGTCACCGCGGCATCGCCGTTCGAGCTCACGCCGGACGACGTCCTGCTGGGTTGTCTTCCGCTGTTCCACGTCTTCGGTCTCGTCTGCGGACTGCTGACCTGCCTCCAAGCCGGCGCGACGCTGGTCCTGATGCCGCGGTTCGACGCCGCCAGCGCGTTGGCCCTGCTCGCCGAGCGCAGGTGCACCGTCTTCATGGGAGTCCCCGCGATGTACCACGCCCTGCTGGAGGCCGCATCCCGGGCACCCACCGCGCCGCTACGGCTGCGCCGGGCCTACTCAGGCGGATCGGCCCTGCCCGTGGAGGTGATGACCGCGTTCCGGGAGGTGTTCGGCTGTCCGGTGTACGAGGGGTACGGCTTGACCGAAACCTCTCCCGTCGTGGCGTACAACCACTCGGCGTTGCCGGTCCGACCCGGAACGGTGGGCCATCCCATCTGGGGCGTCGAGGTCGCCATCGCGCGGGCCGAGGTGGAGGACCGGATCGTCCCGGTGCCCGCGGGGGAAGTCGGCGAGATCATCGTCCGGGGCCACAACGTCATGGCCGGATATCTGCACCGCCAGGAGGCCACCGCTGAGGTGATCGTGGACGGGTGGTTCAGGTCTGGCGATCTCGGCCGGCGGGACGACGAGGGGTACCTGTCCATCATCGATCGGAAGAAGGACCTGATCATCCGCAACGGGTACAACGTGTACCCGCGCGAGGTCGAGGAAGTGCTCCTGCAGCATCCGGCGGTATCCCAGGTGGCCGTGATCGGCCTGCCCCACCCGAGTCGCGGGGAGGAGATCTGCGCCTTCGTGATCCAAAAGGCCGGGCTGGCGCCGGACGACCAGCTGGCCCAGATGATCATCGATTGGGCCCGCAACCGGCTGGCGGCCTACAAGTTCCCACGACGGCTGGAATTCGTCCAAGACTTCCCGCTGGGCCCGAGCGGAAAGATCCTCAAACGCGAGCTGGCAGCTCGTCGAGGCGGGGCCACGGAACCTGGTGACCGGCCGGACGGGATGGGGTGAACCCACTGCGGCGTGTCGCATGTAGTGATGCAACGAATCTCCGGTAGATCAAGGGTCCTCTCACGGATCGGCGAATACCGGAGCCCCGTTGTCCGTGCAGTCTGCCACCGCCGGTGCCAAGCCGGGGCATGGTCGGTGTTGGTCGCCTCACTATCAGGTCGTATTCCGTTGCAGCGCAACGAGAACCGTGAGTCCGGTGGGGCAGGGTGGCAGCACGGACCGCGGGTCGTGATCCGACGTCCTCACGCTCACGCAGGCGGCACTGATGGCGTGGCTGGAGGTCCGCGGTGACGGCCGCGACCCGCGCTGACGCCGCCAGCGAAGGAGCCGGCGCAGCCCCGGAGGTCGTGATGGTGGATGGGGCTGCGCTTGCTGCCGGAGGTCGCGGGCGGTGTGCTGGATCCGCGCCGCGTCACCGTGCCGCGCTCGCCGAAGCGCTGCCGGGTGTGCTCCTGATCACCGGCGAGGCGCAGGAGGTGGATGTCGACGTGCTGGCGCATCGCGACTGAACGCAGCCGCTCCGGCGGCACCGTCCGCCGGGGCGCACCGAAGAGGAGAGCATCCCGCATGCGTGCATTGACTGTTCGTCCCATGAAGCAGGGGAGTGCCCAGCTGAGCGAGCTGCCCGACCCTGAACCGGCGGCGGCCGAGCTCCTGGTCGAGGGGATCGCCCTGGGCATCTGCGGCACCGACCGCGAGATCGTCGCCGGGGACTACGGTTGGGCGCCGCCTGGTCATGACCGGCTGGTCCTCGGCCACGAGTCGTTCGGCCGGGTGCGCTCGGCGCCGGACGACGGGCGGTTCGCGGTCGGCGACCTCGTCGTCGGCGTGGTGCGCCGTCCCGACCCCGTCCCGTGCGGCGCCTGCGCCCGAGGCCAGTTCGACATGTGCCGCAACGGTCGCTACACCGAGCGCGGCATCAAGGAGCGGGACGGCTACGGCAGCGAACTGTGGACCGTCGAGACCGACTACGCGGTGCCGCTCGACCCACGGCTGGAGCCGGTCGGGATGCTGATGGAGCCGACCACGGTGGTGGCGAAGGCGTGGGACGAGGTTCAGCGCATCGGCGAACGCTCGTGGTTCGAGCCGGAGCGTGTGCTGGTGACCGGTGCGGGCCCGATCGGTCTGCTCGCCGCGCTGCTCGGCGTGCAGCGAGGACTTGACGTGCACGTGCTGGACCTCGCCGCGACGGGCCCGAAACCGGACGCGGTGGCCGCGCTCGGCGCGACCTTCCACAGCGACGACGCCGCGGCTGCACTGGACAAGGTGCGACCCGACGTCGTTCTCGAGGCGACGGGCGTCTCGTCGGTTGTCTTCGACGTCCTCGGCGGCACGGCACCGTACGGCATCCTGTGCCTCACCGGTGTCTCCCCGGTCGGCCGGAAGATCTCCGTGGACGTCGGCCAGGTGAACCGGGAGCTGGTGCTGGAGAACGACGTCGTCGTCGGGTCCGTCAACGCCAACCTCACGCACTACGAGGCCGCCGCCGAGGCGCTCGCGCGGGCCGACCTGGACTGGCTGGGCCGCCTCATCACCCGGCGCCTGCCGCTCGACCGGTTCGCCGAAGCGCTCGACAGGCGTCCGGACGACATCAAGGTCGTCCTCGAGCTGAGCTGACTGGGCCCACCGCCCCGACGGCGACGTCGAGCAGGCCGTCGAGCGCTGAGCACAGATTCGTGCACAAGGCATGAGTTTGGTTCCGGCCAGCTCGGGCATGAGTACGTGCACAGGGCATGAATCGACGGCTGGGAAGGTGTGGGTCGGTCATGGCACGAACGGTCGGGGACTACCTGCTGGAGCGGTTGCGGGACTGGGGCGTCGAGCGGGTGTTCGGGTACCCCGGTGACGGGATCAACGGACTGCTCGCCGCCTGGGAGCGGGCGGGGGACAGGCCGCGGTTCACCCAGGCGCGGCACGAGGAGATGGCCGCCTTCGAAGCGGTCGGCTACGCGAAGTTCACCGGCCGGGTCGGCGTCTGCGCCGCGACGTCCGGGCCGGGGGCGATCCACCTGCTCAACGGCCTGTACGACGCGAAGCTCGACCGGGTGCCGGTGGTGGCGATCGTCGGACAGACGGCCCGGTCGGCCATGGGCGGCCACTACCAGCAGGAGGTGGACCTCGCCACGCTCTTCAAGGACGTGGCGGCGGACTACCTGGCGACCGTCACGGTGCCGGAGCAGCTCCCCAACGTGCTGGACCGGGCGCTGCGCATCGCGATGTCGCAGCGCACCGTCACCTGCGTGATCATCCCCTCGGACGTGCAGGAGCTGGGGTACACGGCGCCGTCACACGCCTTCAAGATGGTGCCGTCCAGCCTGGACCTGACGGTTCCCCAGATCGTCCCCTCCGGGCCTGACGTCGCGCGCGCCGCGGAGGTGCTCAACGCCGGAGAGCGGGTGGCGATCCTCGTCGGGCAGGGGGCGCGCCCGGCGAGGGACGAGGTCGTCCAGGTCGCCGAGCTGCTCGGCGCCGGCGTGGCCAAGGCGCTGCTGGGCAAGGACGTCCTGTCCGACGAGCTGCCCTTCGTCACCGGGTCCATCGGCCTGCTCGGCACCCGGCCCTCCTACGAGCTGATGATGGACTGCGACACTCTGCTGACCGTCGGCTCGAGCTTCCCCTACACGCAGTTCCTGCCGGAGTTCGGTCAGGCCCGCGGCGTCCAGATCGACCTCGACCCGCGGATGATCGGCATGCGGTACCCCTACGAGGTCAACCTCGTCGGCGACGCCCGGGCCACTCTGCGGGCCCTGCTGCCGCTGCTGCAGCGCAAGCCGGACCGCTCCTGGCGGGAGAAGGTCGAGAAGAACGTCGCCCGCTGGTGGGAGATCATGGACCGCCGCGCCGCCACCGGGGCCGACCCGGTCAACCCGCAGCTGATGTTCTCCACCCTGTCCCCGAAGCTGCCCGACGACGTGATCCTCGCGTCCGACTCCGGCTCCGCGGCCAACTGGTACGCCCGGCACATCAAGATGCGCGCAAGCATGCGCGGCTCGCTCTCGGGCACGCTCGCGACCATGGGGCCCGGCGTCCCGTACGTCATCGGCGCCAAGTTCGGGCACCCGGGGCGGCCGTGCGTCGCGCTCGTCGGTGACGGCGCGATGCAGATGAACGGCATCAACGAGCTGATCACCATCGCCAAGTACTGGCGCGAGTGGGACGACCCCCGGCTGGTCGTCGGTGTCCTGCACAACGGCGACCTGAACCAGGTGACGTGGGAGCTGCGGGCCATGGGTGGGTCACCGCAGTTCCTGCCCAGCCAGGAGCTGCCTTCCTTCCCCTTCGCGCAGTACGCCGCGAGCCTCGGCCTGCTCGGGATCCGGGTGGAGAAGCCCGATGAGCTGGACGACGCGTGGGAGCGTGCGCTGACGGCGGACCGGCCGGCGGTCGTCGAGGTGCTCACCGACGCCTCGGTGCCGCCGATTCCGCCGCACGCCACCTGGGAACAGATCGAGTCGACCGGCAAGGCCCTGCTGCGTGGCGACAGCGACGCGTGGGCGGTGGTCAAGGAGGGCGTGAAGACGAAGGTGCAGGACTTCCTGCCGGGAGGTGCCTCGTGAGCCCCGGTGCGCTGCAGAAGATCACGGCGGAGGCGGTCCGTGACGTGCGGACCGGGCGGCTGGAGCGCAGCCTGTCCGCTGTCACGGCCGCCGGCGCGGTGGTGTCGGCGGTCGAGATCTACTTCGAGCACGACCGCGCCAGCTTCGGCAACCGGCTGATGTGGCTGCCCGTCGCCCTCGGCCCGCTCGGCCTCGCCGCCGGGATCGCCGGCGTGGTCTCGCGTCGCGCGGCGCGCACGGTGCTGCCGCTGACGTCGGCGCTCATCCTGGCCAACGGGCTGCAGGGCACCTACCTGCACGCCCGCGGGGTGGCGCAACGACCCGGCGGCTGGCGGCTGTTCCGCTACAACGTCGAGATGGGGCCGCCGCTGCTCGCCCCGCTGCTCATGAGCATGGTGGGCGGGACCGGCCTGCTGGCGTCCGTGCTGCGGCGGGAAGGCGACTGACGATGGTCTTCCACCGTCCCCCGGACGGGCTCCGCGCCGCCACCCCCGGTGGCGGGCAGGAGCGGTTCCCGGGGTTCGACGTCCTGGACCAGGTCGGTACCTGGGACGCCGTCACGGCCGGCGTCGTCCTGGGCAGGCTCGGGCGGTCGCCCGACCTGCGCTACTTCACGCCCGCGGAGGAGGCGACCGGCCGCTGCCTGTTCGACCGCCTGCTCGACCAGCGGGACGAGCCTCGGATACCGGTGCTGGAGCTGGTGGACTCGCGGCTGGCCGAGTCCGAGACCGACGGGTGGCGGTACGAGGCCATGCCGGAGGACGGCGCCGCCATGCGCCGCACCTTCGCCCACCTCGACCAGGACGCCCACGACCGCTTCGGACGCCGCTTCTGCGAGCTGCCCGAGGAGCAGCAGGACGATCTGATCCAGGCAGTGCAGGACCGCTCCGGGACGGCCTGGCACGGGTTGCCCGCGGAGCACGTGTGGAGCCTGTGGACGCGGTACGCCTGCACCGCCTTCTACAGCCACCCCTGGGCCTGGAACGAGATCGGCTTCGGCGGCCCCGCCTATCCCCGCGGCTACAAGGCGCTCGGCCTCGACCGGCGCGAGCCGTGGGAGGTCGCGGACGCCCGGAACGAGCCGCCCGGGAGGGCGCGATGAGCAGGTGGGGAGAGCGAGCGCGCAGGGCGCTCGCCGACGTCAGGCTGCGCGACGGCGTCCGCGCTCGCAACGAGTCGGCGTGGCTGCTGCCGACGGACGGCAGCCGGACGGATCCCGCGCTGCGCGCGGGGATGCGCCGCTTCGACGACACGGACGAGGTCGATCTCGCGATCGTCGGGTGCGGTGCCGGTGGCGGGGTGCTGTCCCAGCGGCTCGCCCGCGCGGGCTGGCGGGTCGTCGTCCTCGAAGCGGGCCCGTTCTGGGAGCCCGACCGCGACTGGGTCAGCGACGAGCGCGGCTCGCACCACCTGTACTGGACGCAGCCGCGGGTGATCGGCGGCAGCGACCCGGTGCCGCTGGGGTCGAACAACTCAGGCCGCGGCGTCGGCGGGTCGATGGTGCACTACGCCGGCTACACGCCGCGCTTCCATCCCAGCGACTTCCGCACCCGGTCCGCGGACGGCGTCGGGCAGGACTGGCCGACCCGCTACGAGGACCTGCGCCCGTACTACCGCGCGATCGAGCAGGAGCTGCCGGTCGCGGGGGAGCACTGGCCGTGGGGCGACCCGCACGGCTACCCGCACGCGCCGCACCCGGTGGGCGGCACGGGGGAGGTCCTGCAGCGCGGGTGCCTGGCGCTCGGCATCCCGGTCCGGGTCGGGCCGGTCGCGATCGCCAACGGCCGGTTCGGGCACCGCTCGCACTGCATCTACCGCGGGTTCTGCCTGCAGGGGTGCAAGGTCAACGCGAAGGCGTCGCCGCTGATCACGCACGTCCCCGACGCCCTCGCCCCCGGCACCGAGATCCGCGCCGACTGCATGGTCACCCGGGTCGGCGTCGACGACGACCGCGGCGTCGTCACCGGCGTGCACTACGTCCGCGACGGACGGGAGCGGTTCCAGCGGGCGCGGATGGTCGGCGTCGCCGGCTACTCGATCGAGACACCGCGGCTGCTGCTCAACTCCGCGACGCCCCGCTGGCCGGAGGGCCTGGCGAACGACCACGACGTCGTCGGGCGGTACGTCATGGTGCAGGGCGCCCCGCAGACGTCGGGTCGCTTCGACGCGGAGGTCCGCGGCTACAAGGCACCGCCGCCCGAGGTGTCGACGGAGCACTTCTACGAGACGGATCCCCGCAAGCCGTACCGGCGCGGCTTCTCGATCCAGACCGTCTCGCCGCTGCCCATCACCCACGCGGAGCACGTCACAGCGCAGGGGCACTGGGGGCCGGACGTGCGCGAGTACATGCGGGACTACGTGCACTGGGCCACGCTCGGCGCGCTGTGCGAGTTCCTGCCGCTGCCGGAGAACCGGGTCACGCTCGCCGACGAGAAGGACCGCTTCGGCCTGCCGGTCGCGCACTTCAGCTACAGCCAGTGCGACAACGACCGGGCCTTGATGGACGCCGCGACCGAGGTGATGACCCGCATCCTCGAGGCCGCCGGCGCCGGCGAGACCATGACCATCAAGCGGTACGCGCACCTCGTCGGCGGCTGCCGGATGGCGGCGTCGCCCGAGGAGGGCGTGGTCGGCCCGGACCACCGGGCGTTC
>DATDMG010000384.1:0-3309 GCA_036518955.1 Kineosporiaceae bacterium
CGCCTCGCAGGACCGGTCGTGCAACCATCCCGCGATCTTGGTTATCGGGATGGCCTGGCCGAACGCGACCTTCGAGCAGCTGAACCGCTGCGTCGGATCGGCCTGCAGCACCGCGGTGGCCATCGCGACGATCTTGTTCCCCTGGGTGATGGGCGCGCCCGAGTCCCCTGCGCAGAGACCGTTCGACGACGGGTCGGTGACATTGAAGCAGAAGTCACCCTGGTCAGCGCCCAGGCCACTGGCGCAGGGATCGGTCCTGGGGAACGTGGCCACGGTCAGGCGTCCGGTATCGGTGTCGGAGGAGTTGAGGCCGAAGCCCCAGAGGCGGAGCGGTTCCTTCGACGCGGGGTCGTACCCGTAGCCGTCTCCCCAGGTCACGGAGTTACTCCACGGTGCGGACCCGTCCAGGTAGAGTGCTTCGACGTCCAGGTCGTCATGCTTAACGATCTTCGTGACCGTGTACACCTTGGCCGGATTGCTGTCGGCCGTCGAGGTGACGCCCAGCTTCAGCACGGGGTTCTCCGTGCCGCAGTGCCGGGCGGTGATCGCCATCCACGGCCTGACCAGCGTCGCCGTGCACTCACCCCCGCCAACGGCCAGCCAGCCCGCCCAGACCGGGCTGGGCTCCACCGCCGTCCCGGTGGCGGCCCGGCTGCTCGGGTTCGGCGCCAGTCCGACCGCGACCAGCACCAGCGCCAACGCCGCGACGGCGGCCAGGAGTCCCCGCCGTCCGGCCCCTCTCGGGCGACCTCGGCCTCCACCGACGACTGTCGAGTCCACCACGGCCACTCCCTTCGTCCACCGATGCGGCGATCATCCGATCGCCCGGCAACGAGTCTCCGGACGCCGACGTCCGGCCCACAACGCTCGAGGGTCGGCAGGTGCCGGACACGTCCGGAACGCGACCCGGCAACGACGCTGATGTCCCTGGCTGCACGCGCACTCGAGGACTAGCCGGACATCAAGCCTAAATGGGACGCTTGATCCGTGGGGAACGGGGTGGGGGTCCGCTCGTCGACGGGTGTGCCGGCGCTGCGGCGCACCGGTCGCGGCGGCCGACGGGCGGCGTCGCTCCTGTGCGGTCTCGTGGCCGCCTGCAGTGGCCTCGTGGCCGCCTGCGGGGCCACCCCGGCGTCCCCTCGGTCCCCGCTCCCCGGGCACGCCGCGCGATCCGCCCCTCGGTCCGCCACCCTCGAGCCGGCCTCCGCCTCGGCGGCGGCCAGCGCCGGCGCCGCGGGCAACGCCGGGTCGTTCAGCCTGCTCGCGGCCGGCGACGTCCTGGTGCACGACGCCGTCCTCGCCAGGGCGCGCTCGGACGCCGGGGGAGCGGGCTACGACTTCGGCGCGATGCTGGCCCGGATCGCACCGCGGATCGCGGCGGCCGACGTCGCGATCTGCCACCTCGAGACCCCGCTGTCCGCCACGGACACGCACCTGTCGGGCTATCCGGTGTTCAACACTCCTCGTGAGCTGGCGACCGCCCTGGCGGCCGCGGGGTTCGACGGGTGCTCCACGGCGTCCAACCATGCCCTCGACCAAGGACTCCCGGGGGTGACCAGCACGCTGGACGTGCTGGACGCCGCCCACCTCAGCCATGCCGGGACGGCGCGCTCGGCCGCCGAGCGCCACCACGTCGACACCTACCTCGTGCACGGCGTCCGGGTGGCGCACCTGTCCTACACCTACGGCACCAACGGAGTCCGGTTGCCCGTCGGGGCGGCCTGGGCGGTGAACCGCATCGACGTCCCGACGATCCTGGCGGACGCTCGGGCGGCGCGCGCCGAGGGGGCCGGCTTCGTCGTGGTCTCGATGCACTGGGGCCTGGAGTACCACGTCGAGCCGACCCCCGAGCAGCAGGAGCAGGCCCGGCGGCTGCTGGCCTCCCCGGACATCGACCTGATCCTGGGTGATCACGTGCACGTCCAGCAGCCGGTGGAACGCGTCGGCGACAAGTACGTCGTCTACGGGCTGGGCAACCTGCTGTCCAACCAGTCCCCGGCGTCGGGGCTGCCGGCACAGACCGAGGACGGCGCGCTGGTCACCGTCCACGTCCAGGGCGTTGCGGGCGGGGCGGGCGCCGGCCTGCGCCACCGGGTGGATCAGGTCACCTACACGCCCACCTTCTGCCCGATCGGGAGCTATCAGGTCGTGCCGGTGGTGTCTGCGCTGGCCGACCCGGCGACACCCGATGCGCTGCGCGCCGCCCTGCGTGCCTCGCTGGCCCGCACCCGTGCGATCCAGGATCAGGGCGTCGCCACGCTCGCCGGCTGACCGGCGCCCGGCGGGTCGGTCACGTCCGCTGCCACGGCAGGCGGAGCGGGTGCCGGAACAGGACGGCGCGTCGGAAGGACAGGCCGCCCGGAGCCCGCTCGCCCCCGGGCCGTCCGCGCCGGGGCCGCTCGCGCGAGCCGCCGCCGTCGGCGACCACCTCGACGGTGTGGCCATGCGTGCCGTCGGGGTCCAGCCGCAGCCGGGCCCAGACCTGCTTGCCACCGTCGGAGACGCGCTGCACGCCCCAGCTGTGGGCGACCGCGGCGACGATGGGCAGCCCGCGACCGCGCTCGTCGTACAGGTCGCGTGCGGTCAGCTGGGGCAAGGCCTTCCCGTCGTCGCAGACGCAGACGGTGAGGGCGGGAGGGACGAGGGCAAGCCGGAGCGACATCGGCTGGCGGCCGTAGCGCTGCGCGTTGGCCACGAGTTCGCTCGCGATCAGCTGGGCGTCCTCGATCCGGGCCGGATGGACCCGCCAACGCCGCAACGCGTCCTGGATCGTCCGCCGCGCTACCGCGGCGGCCTGGGGCTGCGCGGACAGATCCACGACCAGTTGACAGGCGCTCGACATCCTCGAAACCTCCACCGCGCCTCCGCGTCCCTCACCATGGTGCTGAGCTGACACCTGTCAGTGTGGGATTGTCTCCCGACGGTCGGCTCGCTGATACCCCGCAGGACCATAATCCACACCGTGACCCGCGTCTCGTCGGCCGCGCGCCGGGCCCGCCGGAGGTCGCGGGGTCACCAGGCGGTCGGCGGCTCCTCGCCGTCCAGGACGTCGACCGTCAGGCGTCGCAGCGGGATCAGGGTCGGCGGAACACGGCGCCCCGGGCCCAGGGCGGCCCGAGGCGCCGTCGCCACTCCTCATCCGCACGGCCATTTGCCCAGGGGCAGCGCCGCCTCGCAGGACCGGTCGTGCAACCATCCCGCGATCTTGGTTATCGGGATGGCCTGGCCGAACGCGACCTTCGAGCAGCTGAACCGCTGCGTCGGATCGGCCTGCAGCACCGCGGTGGCCATCGCGACGATCTTGTTCCC
>DATDMG010000385.1:0-9884 GCA_036518955.1 Kineosporiaceae bacterium
GCTCCAGTGGCCGGCCAGCCGGTGCCGGGCCGCGACTCGCCGCCGGCGGCGTTCAGCGTTCCGTCGGCTCTGATCCCGCGGTATCTTCTTCACCACAAAGGCCTTTCTTGCCGGGCTGCGTTGGAGTCGCAAACCTGTGCAGGGTAAGGCCTTTGTGCTGTCTGGGGCCCGTCAGACACGCCGACACGCTTACTGAAGGCCTAGGAGCGCCTGATCAGGCCGGCATGTCGCGTGGCCGGTGAGCGACCTTCCCGACTGTGCGGTCCGGACCACGGCATGCAGCAATCCCACCCAGACTGCCCGGCTGATCGACGTCTGGCGCCTGGTCCACCGCCCAGCAGGCTCGTGGGGCCGCCTGCGCCGACCGCCTGGCGGCTCGCCAGCGAGACCCCGACGAGCCGCGGACGCTGAAACTCCACCTGCAGGCCCGGTACGAGGACGACGGACTCGCCACGCCTGTCGACCGTCCGGACGCCTGAGCCCGGCCGATGGCCGCGTGAGTTCCCCCGCAATCGCCCTTCCTTGCCTGCGGCGCGCAGAACCCCGAGCCGCTCGCCAAGAGTTGCCCTCGGCCGGTCGTGGGCGGCCAACTCGAGAAGATCCTCACCATCCGGTTCGCCAGACCGTAGCTGCCGGCAGCGTTCCCAGACGTAGCGCCGGACAGCGAACCCCAACGTGCTGTCACCCCTCACCACCGCGTCGGCAACCAGACCGCCCAGGGCGTCGACGTCGGATTGCGCGTGAGCCTGCGCCCAGCGCTGGGTCAGCCGGTCGACGACCTCGCGTTGGCGCCCGTCCAGGCTTCACTGGCGGCGGGTCGAGGCGTGCCAGGTCGGCCAGTTGGGGGAACATCCGCCAGCGGATGAGCAGAGCGACCACCGGGTCGACCGGCAAGGGTTCCCGTGGATCCAGCAGGCGGGGACGACGCGGCCCGCACCTTCTCTGGCCTACCTCATGACAGGGGCTCCGATCGGAGCGGGAAGACCGCCATCCCGCTTGTCCTGCCACCGCCAGGATGGGGACTGATCTGGCGCCGGCGTGGTCGCGAACGCGATCGTATCCGCCGGAGCCAACGTCTGTACCGCCTCGCCTCGTTGGACGGTCTCTGGTCCATCCACGAGCCAGACCTGCACCGTCGCGTCGCCGCTGGCGGAGGCCAGGAGCAGCCGCCCGTCGCGGGTGGTGCCGAACGCCACCCCGGTCACCGCCCGGGTGTGGCCCGTGAGGGGGCGGCCGGTGAGGGTGATGGTGCGCCGGCGCTGCCAGCGGGTTCCTCCGGCCAGGCGGTTGCCCATAATGTCGATCATGGCGAGGTCGATCGACCGTCTCGTCCAGGACCTTGTCCTGCACCGCCGCCCCCGTACCGAGGTGGCACCGGCCACGTACAGGACCACCGCCCTGGAGGGTGTAGAGGTCCTGGTGGCAGCCGGCCCGGCCAGTGTGAGCGCAGCCGGGCCGGCTGCCGGTCAGCTCCCCCGGTGCGGGGAGCGCGTCCCGTGCCGGGTCGAGGTCACCAGCAGGCCAGAGTGATGGTGACGTCCGAATCGTTGTTGATCTTCACCCACATCGGGGTGTCGCTGGTGGAGTTGTCGTAGATGACGTGGGTGCCGCTCCAGGTCGTCATCTTGCATCGGGCATCAACGCGGAAGGCGTCGGTGTCGTAGTAGTAGTAATAGTTCGTGGTGTCGTCGGGGTGCCCGAGCAGGAAGAACGACTTGTACGACGTGGAACTCCAGGTCGTGGCGCACGGAAGCGTGTTGCCGTAGTAGACGTATTTGTTGCCCCAGCACCAGTTGTTGGAGACCCGTACCAGCCCGCTGCTGTTGTTCCTGACAATGCCGCCGCACCCTCGGGTGGTACACACCGTGGCGGATGCCGGCGCGCTGCCGGCCAGCAGCGTGCCGGCGCTGGCCAGCAGCAGCGCACCCAGGCTGGTCATCAGCCGCTTCATCGACCCACTGCGCACGTGGTTCCCTTCGTCGAACCGGTCCTCGTAGACATGGCGGCGCCAGTATGCCGATGCGGCGACCTCCCGACCGAGGGAACGGCCACGCCTGGGACAGCTGGGACAGCGGGAGGCATCTGGCCTGCGGGTTCCTCGGGTCATGGGACATCTTCGGGGCGGGGGAACTGCTTTGGACCGGGCCGCACCTGCGGGCGGCGGTGTAGCTGCTCGTCGCCAACCGTAGCCGCTGCCGGTTCCCCTGCCGTTTCGGTGCCTCGACGATGGCCCCCAGTCCGGCCATGGCGGCACCCGCTCGGCTCACACCTGAACGGGCGCACCACCTCGTGGTCCGATGGTCGGCGATTTCCGCGCCGGACGAAGCCGGGCAGCCCGCGGCGGGGACCCGCATGAAACCGCTCAAGCGCCGCCAATTGACGGCTGACGCCAACCAACGTCTCTGCGGCTCTGGACAGATTTTCCCAACGCCGCTCGAACCCGCTGCCCGTGGTCGAGGGATTGCCGCTGGTACGTCAGGGACGCTTCCTGATCGAAGCAACGCGGGCCACCGCCGGCGGTAGTACAGGCACCGGGCGATCGTCACGGTTTCTGAGAAACAGAAACCAATCGCTCGGTGGCTTTCCCGATCCCGGTCGGACCGAGCCGGCGTGATGGCGGTCATCCCTGAAGGAGCGTGGTGAGTCAAGGGATGTCCGGTGAGCGGGGTTGGGCTTCTTCGCCGGGCCTGGCCTCGTGCGGTGTGCGTGGTCGTCGGGAAGCAGGACGTGACCGCGCCCAGGGCCTGCGCCCGGACTGCGCGGTGATCATCAACGGTACGGCCGGCCGCTCGCTCCCGGGCAGCCTGGTCTTGCGCGGCGCGACTCACAGGGCATCCTCCCCGCGGGCGGCAGGGACGTCGTGAAGCTGAACGAGCGGGCGAACGTCCGCACGGTGTCCACGAGGGCGGCAGGCCCCGCGATGTAGCCGCCGATCGTCCCGAACCCCTTGGCGAGGGTGCCCATCACCACCGTGACGTCGGCGGCGACGCCCTCCCTGGCCGCGAGGCCGGCCCCTTCCGGTCCGAGCAGGCCGACGGCGTGCACCTCGTCGTCGTAGGTGAGCGCGCGGGGTTCGCAGGTGCGGGGGCTTGTTCCAGATGACGCCGTCGGTGAGGAAGTCGTGGAGCAGGGTCAGGGAGGCGGTCGCCGGGAAGCGGGCCCAGGCGGCCAGGTAGGGGGCCAGGCGCCGGACGCGGGTCAGAACTCCGTCGACACCACGAACTCCGGACCGTGCCGGGACAGCCAGCGGGTGGCGGCGGCGCGGTTGGCGACGCCGAGGGCGCGGTAGATCTGGCTGAGGTGGCGTTCGACCGTGGGCGTGGAGACGTACAACCTGCGCGCGATCCGGTCGTTGCTCAGTCCTTTGGCGGCCAGCCGCAACAACTCCAACTGGGCCGGGGTGAGCGGGCAGGGGGCGGCCGGGAGCGGGGCCATGATCCGGACGGCGTGCTCGGCCACCCCGGTCAACTGTCGGTCGCGGCTCGACGCGGCCGCCTCCTCGGCGAGTTCGCGGGCCCGGCCCGGATCGGTCCCGGCGGCGAGTTCAGCCGCCTGCAGCAGGCAGCGGGCGGTCCATGCGGGGGCGGCGAACCGTCGGCTCAGGTCCAGGGCCCGACGGTTCGCCTCGACCGCGCCGGCCGCCTCGTCCAGGCAGCGGTACGCGGCGGACGTGAACCATCCCACCGGCCCCACGACGGCCGTGGACAGGACGACGAACGCGTCGGGGTGGTCGGCGAAGTGCGAGACCGCGCCCCAGCAGGCCTCCCGGTCGCCGGTCGCCGAGCCGCAGAGGGCGGCGACCGCCCAGGCGAGGTCACCGGTCGGCCCGTTCGGTGCGGATCGCCACGGCGCCGTCGGCATCCGGTGGCGCAGGTCGGCGGCCCGCGCGTCGTCGCCCCGATGGGCCTGGAGCCCGGCGGCGA
This sequence comes from Kineosporiaceae bacterium, assembly GCA_036518955.1. Taxonomy (GTDB): domain Bacteria; phylum Actinomycetota; class Actinomycetes; order Actinomycetales; family Kineosporiaceae; genus DATDMG01. The sequence goes on from DATDMG010000385.1 coordinate 3,924, forward strand.
GGAACCGGGCCAGGTCGCCCGCCTCCCCGGGGGGTATGCGGTCGCCGGTTCCTGTCGCGCGCACGTCGATCGGTCCGGACGTCGACCCGAGGGCCTGGAACTGCCACAGCAGGTCCAGCACCGCGAGCGCCGTCCGGGTCTCGTCGTCCGGGGTGGGGGGAGCGGCGGCGGCGAGGGCCGCGACCGCCGCGCCGTCCCCGTCGGCCACGGCCAGGGCGAGGGCGGCCAGGGGGAGCAGGGGGTCGGGGCGCGTGCCCCGTCGCCGGGCGTCGTCCATGGCCCGGGCGAGGCAGTCGTCGACGCTGGCCCGGTCGCCGCCCAGGAGCGCCGGGAGGAGGAAGGCGGCGTACCGGCGCGAGTCGGGGCGGTGGCCGAGTGCGGCGAGGCGGGAGCGGGCCTGTTGCAGGTCGGCGAGGTGGTGGACCCCGTCCGTCGTGAGGGCCCATGCCTGGTAGGCCGCGCGCACGGCCGCCGGGTCGGCCCCGCCGCCACCCGCGGCCCCGCCGCCACCCGCGGCGTCGGCGACGGCGACGGCCTGCTCGGCCACGGCCCGCGCCCGGGTCGGGTCTGACGGGCGCAGGTGGTGCGAGAGGCGGGCCAGCAGGAGCGGCTTGGTCGGGTCGTCGTCGGGGACGTCGGCCGCGGCACCCGCCAGGAGCGAGATCCGCCGGGCGACGTCCGGGGCGACGTCCGACGTCATGTTCGGGGTAACGTCCGACGGGCTCTGCGTCGTGGGGTCCGCCGTGTCGGGGGCGTCGTCCAGGGCGGTCAGGTCGAGGACGGCGCGGGCGACGAGGGCGGCGTCGCGCAGGCGTCGAGCGGTCGCCACGGCCCGGGCGAGGGCGCGGCGGGCCGCCGCCGGTTGGCCGTCGCGGGCCAGGCAGCGCCCGGACAGGCACAACAACCGCACCCGGGTGGCCGGTTCGTGGTCGCATGAGTAGGTCCCGTAGTTGGCCATCTCCAGCGCGCCGGCGACGTCCCCGATGCTCTCGGCGTAGCTTCCCGCGACGAGGCACGCCTGCGCGGCGGCCTCGTCGCGCTCACCGGCCGCGATCAGGTGCCGGGCGCGTTCCACGTGCCGTGGTCCGGGGAACTGGGTCTCCGGGTCCCAGACCGAGGCCAGGCGAAGGTGGATCCGCCGGATCTCGTCCGGGGACAGCCGGTCCAGGAGGACGCCGCGGAAGAATTCGTGACCGATGCGGACCTGTCCGGCCCGGTCCGGGGCGGTGATCAGGCCCAGTGGGACGGCCCGTTCCACCACGTGCCGGGTCACGGCCGGTGACCTGCCGCAGGCCTCGGCCAGGACCGGCACGGTGATCGGCCCGGCCGCGACGGTCAGGGTCGCGAGCACGTCGTCGGCCCCGAGCACGGCGACCCGGTCGAGGACCACCTCGCGCACCCTCGCGTCCCGCGCCGTCGTCCCCGGCGTCGTCCCCGGGGCCGCGCCGGAGCCGGTGGTGTCGGGGTCGGTGGTGTCGGGGTCGGTGGGGTGTCGCCCCGGAATCCGGCGACGGGCCAGGTCCCGGGCCAGGTCCCGGGCCAGCAGCGGGTTGCCCGCGGCGGCGTCGAGGATCGGGCGGCGGGCGCGGGGGCCGATCCCGTCGGCCGTGTCGACGACGATCCGTTCCAGGACGTCGTCGGCCGGGGCGCCGAGCGGCAGGACCGTCACGATCGGTTGTCGGCCCAGGCGCTCGAGACGGTCCGTCACCGCGGGCGGGGTGTTCCCGCCGGACCGGGCGCACGCCACGAACAGCAGTGCGCCGATCCGGAGGTGGGTGGCCAGGGCTTCGACGACGGCCAGGGTCGGCGGGGCGGCGCGGTCGAGATCGTCCAGGACGACGACGGCGGGCCCGGACGCCGCCGACGCCACGAGCAGGTCGGCGATGCGCGCGGCGCGGATGTCGTCGGGCAGGTCGGCCCCGCCCTGCCGGACGACCTCGGCGATCGTTCGTTCGGCCGTCGAGACGGGGACGGCCGGCGGTAGTTCGCGCAGTAGGCGATGGGCCAGGAAGGTCTTCCCGATGCCGGGCGGGCCGGTGATCAGTAGGAGCCGCCCCCGGCCGGACCCTAGGTCCGCCACCGTCCGGCGGATCTCGGCCAGTTCGCGTGCCCGGCCGTCGTCGTCCGACCGCGGGCCCGATCCGGGGTGCGATCGGACGTCGGACCGGGCGGTGGGTCGGGGATCGAACTCCATGCCGGGATGCACCACCGTGGCGGCAGCGCCCGAGGACGCGATGATCTCGTGAGCAAGGACGCCCGCACTGTACCGAGTGCGTGCTTCGGGCACCACGGGTATCGAACTGTTGCTCTCGGCTACCATGCGCCGGTGGCGGACTCGACGACCTGGCTCGACGTGGGCGTGGAAGGGCGCACGGTGCGGGTGCGACCCGGCGGGGAATGGCTCGTGGGTCGGGCCGGGCACGTGCAGATCCGGGTCCCGGACCGGCTGGTCAGTCGGATCCACGCGGTGATCCGGGACACTCCCGAGGGGTGGCGGATCACCGACCTGGACAGCGCCAACGGGATCTGGCGCGAGGGGCTGCGGGTAGCCCACACCACCGTCACGTCCGGGGTGGTCGTCGTCCGGCTCGGGGACCCCCACGGTCCGGCCCTGAGCCTGGCGCCAGGCGGCCTCGCCGTCGCGATGGGCGGGACGGCGCCGACCGCCGTCGAGTCCGGGACGGCGCCGACCGCCGTCGAGTCCGGGACGGCGCCGTGCGGCGCCGCCGGTGCCGGGGCCGCGTCGTGCGGCCCGGGTGGAGGCGGACGCTACGACGTGCGGGTCGGGGCGGTGCGGATCGGGCGGGCCCTGTCCAACGGCATCGTCCTGCCGGACCTGCTGGTCTCCCGCGAGCACGCCCAGGTGGGGCCGGAGGGCGCCGGCGTGGCGTTGCTCGACCTGGGCAGCGCCAACGGGACGTACGTCAACGGGCAACCGGTGCACCGCTGCCTGCTCGCGCCCGGCGACCTGATCTCGATCGGCGCGCACCGCCTGGGGTTCGACGGGACGCATCTGACGGAACTCGACGACGTGGGCGGCGCGGAGTTCGGCGCCGCCCACGTGGGCGTGCTCGGCGACCGCGGTCGGCCGCTGCTGCACGACGTCTCCTTCACCCTCCCTCCGCGCACGTTCATGGCGATCGTCGGCCCGAGCGGAGCCGGCAAGACCACCTTGCTGCGGGCCCTGGCCGGAGCGCGTCCGGCGACCGCCGGGCACGTGGTCTACGACGGACGTGATCTCTACCGGGAGTACGCCGACCTGCGCCGGCGCATCGGGTTCGTGCCCCAGGAGGACGTCCTGCACCGGGTCCTCACGGTGGAGCAGGCCCTCGGGTTCGGGGCGCGCCTGCGGTTCCCGCCCGAGACCACCGCGCCGGAACGGGCGGCGCGGGTGCGGGAGGTCGCCGCCGAACTGCGGCTGACCGATCGCCTGGACGCGCGGATCTCGCGCCTGTCGGGCGGGGAACGCAAACGGGCCGGTACCGCCATGGAACTGGTCACCCGTCCCACCCTGCTGTTCCTGGACGAACCGACGAGCGGGCTGGACGTCGACCTCGACCGGGAGGTGATGCACCAGCTGCGGGACCTCGCCGACGGCGGTCGCACCGTGATCGCCGTCACCCACAATCTGGAGCATCTGCACCTCTGCGACGTCGTCCTGGTCCTGGCCCGGGGCGGCCTGGTCGCCTACCTGGGGCCGCCGGCCGGGGTCTTCGCCTACTTCGGGGTCGCCACCTGGGCCGATGTGTTCACGGCGATGAAGGCCCGGACGCCGGCCGACCTCGCGCGGGCCTTCGGCGCCGATCCGGGGCGCGACCGTCGTTCGTTCCCGCCGTCCCTGCCGCCCCGGGCCGGCGGAGATCGGTCGGCCGGGGACCGGCGTCCGCCGCGGGCGGAACGCGGCCGTGCCGGGCGGGGGAGGAGGGCCCGCACGCAGTTGCTGGCGCAGTTGCACCGCCAGTGCGCGGTCACCGTCGCGGACCGGGCCCTGTTGGGGATCCTCACCGCGCTGCCCGCCGTCCTGGCCCTGATGTCGCTGGGCATCCCGCAACGCGGCGGCCTGGCCCGCGTGGTGCACAACGAGGAGGCCCCGCAGTTGCTCCTGGTGCTGGTCATGGGGGCGTCGCTGATGGGAGCCGCCGGGACCGTCCGGGAACTGGTGAAGGAACGGGCCCTGTACCGGCGTGAGTGCGGCGTCGGGGTGCTGCGGGGACCGTACCTCCTGGCGAAGATCCTGTTCTTCGGTACGGTCGCCGCCGGCCAGGGCGCGGTGCTGGCCGCCCTCGCCCTGCGGGGCCGGACGCCGGCGCCGGCCGCCGTCGTCCTACCGTCGTCCACGGCGGAGATCACTCTCGTCGTGGCCGGGGTCGCGGTCGCCTCGGCGTTGCTGGGGTTGCTGGTGTCCGCGTTCGTCCGGGACGAGGGGCAGGCCCTGCCGTTGCTGGTGCTGCTGACCATGGGCCAGCTCGTCGGCAGCGGTGGGGTCGTCCCCGTGGTGAACACGCTGGGGCTGCGCGAACTGAGCTGGGTGCTGCCCGCGCGCTGGGGCTTCGCCGCCCTGTCGGGCACGGTCGACCTGCAGTACCTGCGTCCCGAGGTACCCCGCGACCCGTGGTGGGATCACGGCGCCGGCGCCTGGTGGGCGGATCTGGCCGGCCTGGTCGGGGTCGGGATCGTCGCGGTCGTCGGCTGCGCCGTCCTGCTGCGGCGGCTCGAACCGCGGGTCACGACCGAGCGGGCCAGGCATCGACGGCCCGAAACCGGTTCGCTTGTGCAACAGTAGGTCCACCTTGCCCCGAGACTTGCCCTGACGACTTCGGAGGAGCCGGGTGTACGCGCAACGCCTGGGTTCCCGCTACCGACTCGAGGACCGGCTCGGGGGCGGCGGGATGGGCGAGGTCTTCCTGGCCCGGGTCGACTCCGACGCGGGCAGCGGGGACGGCGGCACGGCCGGCATCCGGACCGGCACGCTCCTGGCCGCGAAGCTGTTGCGGCCCGACCTCACCCGGGACCCCGAGGTGGTGGCCCGCTTCCTGCAGGAGTCCCGGCTGCTGCGGTCGGTGCACCATCCGCACGTGGTGCGCGTCCTCGACCTCGTCGCCGAGGGCGACCGGCTGGCCATCGTGATGGAGTACGTCCCCGGCGGCGATCTACGCCGGGCGGTGCCCTTGCCCTGTCCGCTCCTGCTGGCCCTGGACCTGCTGGGCCAGGTCGCCGAGGGATTGGCCGCCATCCACGCCGCCGGGATCACCCATCGTGACCTCAAACCGGAGAACGTGCTGGTGCAGGCCGTGCCGGACGGCGCCCTGCGGGCCCGGTTGACCGACTTCGGCGTCTCGTACCGCGACGACCTGATCTCCACCCGGCACGACCGGATCATCGGGACCGCCGGGTACCTGTCGCCCGAGAGCGCGAACGGACGGCGGGCGGGTCCGGCCGCCGACGTCTACGCCCTGGGCGTCATGCTCTACGAACTGGTCACCGGACGGCGCCCGTTCCTCGCGGAGAGCCCTGCCGCGGTGATCCGCGCCCACGCCGAGGCACCCGTCCCGCGGCCGCCCGCCGTCCCCGACCCGGTGTGGGCGCTGCTGGCGGACCTGCTCGCCAAGTCCCCGCAGGCGCGCCCGACGGCGGCCGAGGCGGCCCGGCGGCTACGCGCCCTGGCGGGCGCCGTCCTGCCCGCCCAGGCCGTCCTGCCCGCCCAGCCGGTCCCGCAGGCTGCGCCCACGGGCCGCCACGCCGTGGCGGCCGTGCCGCCGGTAGATGCCGCCGCCGACGAGGCGACCCTCCTCCGGGTGCCGCCCGGCGCCGTCCGGGCCATCGACCCGGACGTCGAGACGGCGCTCCCGGGGGCGGCGTCGGCGGCGTTGCCCCCGGCCGGTGGGACACAAGGGCCGGCCGCCCGCTCCCGCCGGCGGCCCGTCGTCGCACCGGCCGCCGTCGTGACCGGGATCCTGGCCC
>DATDMG010000386.1:0-2562 GCA_036518955.1 Kineosporiaceae bacterium
CCAGGTCGGGGACGGCGCCGGGTCACCTGGCGACCCCGGGGCAGCGCCGGGGGCTTCCCGCGGCGACGACCCGTCCGGAGGGGACGACGACCCGTCCGGAGGGGACGCGGAGGTCGCGCCGCCGGTCCCGTCCTGGACCGGGGCACCGGACCGCGAGGAGCGGGCGCGCGGCGACCCGCCGTCCCCGGGCAGCTCCTTGCGCGCGGCGGACAGCCGGCCGGCCACCACCTGGCGATCACCCGGCGGCAACCTGGGCAGCTGCCCGGCGACCCGGTCGAGGATGGTGCGGGCGGTGGAGGGGTCGCCGCCGTGCAGGGCGCTCCGGGCGACGGCGACGAGCTGGAGCATCGTGGTCAGCGTGACCTGGTGGGCGCCGCCGCCGTCCGACCCCTCGATCGTCCGGACGCCGCCACCTTCGGGCGCGGGCGCGTTGCCCCGGACGCCGATCAGGCCCCCGACCAGGATCAGCGCGGCCGCGGCCGCCAGCCCCGCCGCCGGGCGCCGGCCGAGCACGCGCACCCGCCGGGCATTGTCCGTGTGGTGGCGCTGCCGGTCCGTGTGGTGGCGCTGCCGGCTGGCCCAGGTGGGCGCCGGGCGGTCGCCCTGGAGCGGTGGCCACGCCCCGGCCGCCGTCAAGGCCTGCCGGGAGGCGCTCGCCGGCACCGGGAGATGGTCCACCTCATCCGCCAGGACGGCGAGCGCGACCACCAGCGGATCCTCCAGGTCGTCCGGCCGGGGCACGCGCCGCCCCAGCCGGTCGAGCAGTTCGTCGCACTCCCGCAGCTCGTCGGCGTCCGGAAGACCGGCAGCATCGAGGTCCCGAAGGCTCATCTGCCGTCCCGGACCGGCTCGACGGCGAAGGCCCGCAGGCGCTGGACGGCGCGGTGCTGGGCGACCCGGACGGCGCCGGGGCTCATCCCGAGGGCACGCCCGGTCTCCTCCGCGGACAACCCCACCGCGACCCGGAGCACGACGAGTTCGCGCATCGCCTCGGGGAGCCGCTCGAGCAGGAGCCGCGCCCGCCGGGCGTCACTGGCCCGGATCGCGAGCGTCTCCGGGCCGTCCGAGAGATCGATCACGTCCGGGACGTCGGCCTGCGGCGTCGCCGTCCGGTAGGACCAGCGCTGCACGTCGGCGACCTTGTTCGCCGCGATCCGGTAGACGAAGGCCTCGAAGGGTCGGCCCTCGTCGCGATACCGGGGTAGGGCTGACAGCACGGCGATGCAGACCTCCTGAGCCACGTCGTCCACGGCGTGCTCGGCGCCGGAGAAACGGGCCAACCTCGCCCGGCAGTAGCGATGGACCAGGTGATGGACCGAGCAGAGAAGGTCCTCGGTGGCACGGGGGTCGCCGGACGCCGCGCGGGCCACGAGTTCCTGCATGCCCCCGTCCGGGGAGGTCATCGCGGGATCGGGCGGTCGCGTTACAGACTGGCCGTCGCCGATGGCCGGCGGGATCCTGCCGTCGGTCCGTGCCGTACCTCCCCCGGGCGCCACGTCGTACTACCGGACCAGCCCGGATCTGAAGCCCACCGCGACGGCCTGCGCCCGGTCGGCCGCGCCGAGTTTGCGGAACAGCCGGCGGGCATGCGTCTTGACCGTGTCCTCGGAGAGGAAGAGCTCCTTGCCGATCTCGGAGTTGCTCCGCCCCCGACTCATCCCGGTCAGGACCTGCTGCTCACGCTCGGTGAGCGCCGGAACCGACACACTGCCCTCGACAGGCGTCCGGGACGCAGGCGTGGAACGCCGCCATACCGCGTCAGACAGGGCGTGCACCACGGTCGCCGCCATCTCCTCCCGAGTCGCGTCCTTCACAAGATACCCGCGGGCACCGCTCGCAACCGCCCGAGCCACGCCTTCGGCGTCCTCGGCCACGGTCACCATGATCACGATCGCGTCGGGGTGTCGGGAGATCAGCCGACGGGTCGACTCGACCCCGCCGATCCCGGGCATCCGCACGTCCATCAGGACCAGCGAGGGCCGCTCGACGGGCCAGCGGGAGAGCGCCTCCTCACCGGAGGAGGCGTCCACGATGCGCGTGACACCGGGCACCGACGCGAGCACCCGGTGCAGGTTCTCCCGAACCACCGCCGAATCGTCGCAGACCAGAACCGTCGCCACCGGGGCACCTCTCTCCATGCTGTGCCGGATCCGGGCCTGTCCCGTTGCCGTCCGCGTCCATGCGGCCGGCCCGACAGGGGTCTAGTCGTCACCGGGGGTCGGGAACCTGAGGAGAACCCGGTGGATCCCACGGCCGCGATCCCGCCCCCGCCACCCCCCGGCGATGCCGTCGGGCCGGCCGGGCGCGGCCGGTCACGGGCGCGCGGCACCCAGGACGGCGGTCAGCGCCTCCGACAACGTGCCGACGCGGGCCGCGGTGGGCGGGAGGGCGACGTCCGCCCAGCCGGCCCCGCCGACGAGCACCCGCGGGGCGGGACGCTGCCGCGGCAACTCCCGCAGTACCGAACCGTCCCTCACCGGCAGCCGGGCGTACAGGAACACCACCGCCGGACCGGTCCGCCGCACGGCCGCGACCAGGTCGCGAGCCGGCAGGCCGGTCCCG
>DATDMG010000387.1:0-4048 GCA_036518955.1 Kineosporiaceae bacterium
CACCACGACGTCCGGCACCACGACGTCCGGCACCACGACGTCCGGCACCTCCGGCACGACACCGACCACCACGACGTCCGGCACCACCACGTCCAGCACCACGACGTCCAGCAGGACGTCCGCACCGACCTCCGGCACCAGCACGAGGTCGACCTCCAGCACGGCGGCCAGCAGCTCGAGCGACACAGCGTCCACCACGCCGACCTCGGCAACCACGCCGACCTCGCCCACCACCCCGACCTCGTCCACCACGCCGACCACGCCGACCACCCCGACCACGCCGACCACGCCCACCTCGCCCACCACGCCGACCTCGAGCCCGGGCTCCACCGGCGGGCACGTCGTGGTCGGTGCGCGTCCGGCCGTCAGCGCTTCGCCCCAGCCACCGGCACGCACGGCAGGTGGGCTGGGCCGGGCCCGAGGCGGTGCCGGGCCCTGACGCGGGGCGCCCGGCACCCCTGGCGGTCCCGCCCGGGACCTACCGGGCCCTGGCGCAGCCCCTCGGCGCCGACCGCAGCCCGACGGACGAGCCGCTGGTCAGCGCAGAGGCGGCCGTCCACGCCAACGGCACGGGCGTCACCGGTACTCCGAGATGAGGACGGCGACAGTCGCCGGCAGCAGGGCCCGGAACAGGTGGGGCACATCGCCCGGGTAGGTGATGTAGTCCCCGGCGCCCAGTTCGAGCGCCGAGCCGACCGGGCCCAGCTCCGCCCGCCCCGAGCTGATCATGACGTGCTCCACCACCCCGGCGAGGTGCGGGGCCGACAGGCGCGGTTCCCCCGGATCCGCGGCGACCAGGTAGAGGTCGCGCCGGGCACCCGGCGGACAGGCCGAGAGCAGGGTCGCCACGTAGTGCGACTGCTCGGAGGGCACCGCCGGTCCCTGGCCGGCCCGGATCACCCGGACGGCGGCCTGCGGCGGCTCGACGAGCCGGGAGAAGGGCACGCCGAGCGCCACGCCGAGCGCCCAGAGGGTCTCCACGCTCGGGTTGCCCGTCCCTGCCTCGAGTTGCGACAGCGTGGACTTGGCGATTCCCGCCCGGCGGGCCAGCTCTGTCAGGGAGAGCCCGGCCTGCTCCCGCTCCCGGCGAAGGGACCGCGCGATCGTGTCCAGCGGCGGTCGCCCCGAGGCATTCGTCATCCGTTCGCTCCATCGGTCTACCTGTTCGGTTTGACGAACACGTCCTGTGGCGTTCATCATACCGACCATGCGTTCGCTCTTCCGAACACTGGGCCCGAGCCTGCTGCGGGACATCGTCCTGGTCTGCCTCGCCGATGCCGTGGTCGGGATGTCCTACGGCGCGATCACCACGAGTGCCGGATTCCACCCCTGGGTCCCGGTGCTGGCGTCGCTGGTCGTCTTCGCCGGGGCCTCCCAGTTCCTGGTGACGGGGATCGTGGCTGCCGGCGGGTCACTGCCGGCGGCCGTCGCCGCGGGCCTGCTCGTCAACGCGCGCCACCTGCCGTTCGGCCTGGCCATGGGGGACGTCCTCGGCCGTGGTGCGGTCCGGCGCCTGGCCGGTAGCCATCTCCTGATCGACGAGTCGGTCGCCTTCGCGCTCGCCCAGGCCCACCCCCGGCGCCGCCGCGCCGCGTTCTGGACCTGCGGCGTCAGCCTCTTCGCGTGCTGGAACCTGGCGGTCTGCGCGGGGGCGCTCGCCGGACGCGCCGTCCACGACACCGCTGCGCTCGGGCTGGACGCCGCGTTCCCCGCGGTGCTGCTGGCGCTCGTCCTGCCTGCGCTGCGCACCGCCGCCAAGGCCCGAGCCGCCGCCGTCGGCGCGGTGATCGCGCTCGTGAGCACCCCGCTGCTGCCCGCGGGACTACCGGTACTGCTGTCACTGGCCGGCCTGCTCATGGCGGGCCGGCCACACCCGCCCGCCGCACCGGAAGGGGCGACGCCGTGATCGTCCAGCCGGTGCCGCCCCTCCTCGGCGGCATCCTCGTGCTGGCCGCCGGGACGTACCTGTTCCGCGTCGCCGGGCCGCTGCTCGGTCCGCGGCTCCGACTGGGGGTCAGGGCCCGGCATCTGGTAGACGTCGCACCGGTGGTACTCCTCACCGCGCTGGTCGCGACCGCGGCCCTGCTGGAGGGCGGTTCGGCGGCGGGTGCGGCCCGGCCGATCGGCGTCGTCGTGGCGGGCGCGCTCGCCTGGCGGCGGGCGCCGTTCGTGGTCGTCGTGATCGCCGCAGCCACGGTCACCGCCGCGCTGCGCCGACTCGGCGTCCCGTAACCGGCTACCGCGCGACAATCGACCGGTGAACCTCGACGCGGCGCGCGCCCGGGACCGGTTCGCGTCAGCGCGCGTCGCCCGGCTCGCCACCGCCGACCGCACGGGCGTACCCCACCTGGTGCCGATCGTCTTCGCCCTGCTGGGCGACACGCTGTACTCGGCGGTCGACGCGAAGCCGAAGCGGTCGACGGCGCTGAAGCGGCTGGCGAACGTCCTGGCGAACCCCGCCGTCGCCGTCCTGGCCGATCACTATGACGACGACTGGACGACGCTCTGGTGGGCCCGCGCCGACGGCGTCGGCCGGGTGCTCGACCGCCGGGCTGCGCCCGGCCCGGCAGCCGCCGCCGAGGCCGGCCGGGCGCTCGACCTGCTGGCTGCGCGGTACCGGCAGTACCGCGCGGAGCCCCCACCCGGACCGGTGCTGGCCGTCGACGTCACCCGCTGGTCGGGCTGGGCCGCCCCCTCCCCGCTGTGATCATGTACGCTGGCCGCAATCATGCAAGTGCATGATCCGCCACCAGGAGCCGGAACGGCAGTCCGCCGGTACGTTTCGCGGCGACCCGCACCGGCGTCACCGGGCCCGCCGCGGCGGCGCACTACCGCCGGTCGCGTCAGCATGATCCCCGACCGACGCGGCACCTCGACCGCACGGAGGTGCAGGGTGATCCACGTCACCGCGTTACTCCTGGACCTGTCCAACATCATCGGCGGGTTCCTGCTGGGTGCGGTGCTGCTGGCGGACGTGCCCCACGCCGGGGACTGGGTGCGCCGCGGCGCTGCGGTGCTGGCCCGGTTCACCCTGGGCGTCGGGATCATCGCGCTGATGGTGGGCGGGTTCTACCTGATCATGCATGTGGTATCGGGCCCACACGTGTTCCACTTCGAACTGGTAGCGATCGGCGTCGGTGTCGCGCTGCTGCGCGACCAGCTCTTCCCACGGCTGGCGGACACCCGGGTCGTCACCACCCGGAGCTCGCCGACGACGACGTCGGGCGCAGGCCCGGCGGGAAGCCTCTTCGCACCGACACGCGCGACGGCCCGGGACGCCTCCGCGGCGGGGCCCGCCGTCCCCGCCGGGGGCGCGCTGCTCTCGCCGTCTTCGGGCTGATCGCGGTCGTGGTCGGCATCCAGGGCCTGTTCACCCCGGACGCCTGACCGGCCCTCGTCCTGGAGCCTGCCGACGAGGACTCCTAGGATCGGCCAGTGCCCGAGTTCCGGATCAGACAGGCGGCCGAGCTGCTCGGCGTCAGCGACGACACCGTCCGCCGTTGGATCGACTCGGGCCGGCTGCCGGCCCGGGCGGACACGTCGGGACGCGGCGTGATCGACGGGGTGGTGTTGGCCACGTTCGCCCGGGAGCAGGCCGAGGCGGCGCCGCGCGCCCGCAGCGAGCGGGTAATGGCCGAGTCCGCCCGCAACCGCTTCACCGGGCTCGTCACCCGCGTCGTCCGCGACACCGTGATGGCGCAGGTGGAGATCCAGGCGGGGCCGTTCCGGGTGGTCTCGCTGATGAGCCGGGAAGCCGCCGACGCCCTCGGGCTCGATCCCGGCGTCCTCGCGGTGGCCAGTGTCAAGTCGACGAACGTGGTCGTGGAGATCCCGGAGCCCTGACCGCGGCCTCCGCCGGCAGGGCAGCTGGACATCGAGCAGGCGAAAAGTTCCCGATCGGAAAAACCCGCAGGAAAACAGCCGACAATCTCCTGCGCGGATTCCCGGACGCCAGCAACCGGGGATCCACGACCGACCGCCCAGAATCGACACCGCATCCATCGACCCCCGCAGGGACGGCGTCGCGGTTCCATTATCTTGATCATGG
>DATDMG010000388.1:0-3419 GCA_036518955.1 Kineosporiaceae bacterium
AGCCGGCGCTGCACCGCCCGGGCGGCCAGGTCGAGCCGGCCGAGCGCCATCCCGGCGATCACGAAGGGCATCCAGGTGCTGGCCGGGTAGAACCCGTTGAGCAGCAGGCTCAGCAGCCCGTTCCCGCCGAGCCGCTCAAGGGGGTCGTAAGCGTTGATGCGGTCGACGACGTCACCGCTCAACAGAAGGCTCGAGACGCCGAAGGCAGCCTGCGGAGCGACGGCCGCCAGCACGGCCGCAATGATCGCAAGCGTCCGGGCCCTCAGCCGCACCAGGGGCAGGGCCAGCAGGAAGTACACCCCGTAGAAGGCGAGGATCACCGCGATGCCGGTACCGAGCAGCGTCAGGGCGGTGCCCAGCACCAGCAGGATCACGGCCCGGATGGCGATCCTGACCCTGGCCTGCCGCCCCGCCACACCGGTCTTCGGCTCGAAACGGCCGGCGATCAGCATGATCGAGAACCCGGCGAGGGTGGCGAACAGCGCTGACGCCCGGCCGTAGGCCAGCCCCACCAGCCATCCGCCGGCGCCCTGCGGGGCCCCGTCTCCGGGCGCGACGTGCACGGCGAACATGCCGAACACCGCCAGCGCACGGGCCAGGTCGACACCGACCAGACGCCCTGACGGAGCCTTGTGCCGGGCCGGGGCACCCGGCCCGGGCAGCGGGGCTGACGGCGGCCCGGACGCCGGCGCCGACGGCAGGGGCGCCGACAGCACGGACGCCGGCACGGACGACGGCACGGACGACGGCACGGACGGCGTGGAAGAGGCTTCCGGAGGAATCTCGGTGCGAACCATGCCCTCCACGCTCACCCGTGCCGCCCCGGGCCGGCCATCCCGCAGGCCTCGGGTCCTGACCCCCCGGCTGGCTGGAGGCTCTCCCACCTGCTGGGAGGTCCCGCCGGGCCCACCGGCGTAGCCGCACGAATCGCCAGCAGAACCACCGTGCCCGGTCAGCCGTAAGACCTTCGCAACCCCGCCGGGCCGCCCGCCGCAGTCGGGGGCGGCGTACAGTCGACGATCGCCCTCCGGGGCGTCCGAGAGGGGAAGGGAGCCAGGGTGATGCGGTACGGCCTCGGGATCCGCTCGTGATCGCCCTCCCGCTGAGCCACGTGGCCGTCATCCTGGTGACCAGCCTGGGGGCGGCCCTGGCCGTGGGGATCCCCGGTGCGGCGGTGCTGCGGCTGCTGCGGCGCCGGTCGATCACCCTGCACCTCTGCGTGCTCCTGATGATCACAGTCGGTGCCGTCATCGCGGGGGTGCTCGAGATCGCGAAGGCGATGTTCATCTCCGCCCACGACCGGGACGTGCTGCTCGTCGTCCTCGGTGGGTCGAGCCTGGTGAGCCTCCTGCTCGGGTGGTGGCTCGGGCGGCGCCTGGCGGCCCAGGCGGTCTGGGCGCACCAGATGCGCGAGCAGGAGCGCCAGGCCGAGGCCCGGCGCCGGGAACTGGTCGCCTGGGTCTCGCACGACCTGCGGTCCCCGCTGGCCGGGCTGCGGGCCATGGCCGAGGCGCTCGAGGACGGCGTCGTGGCCGATCGCGCGACGGTCGCCGACTACCACCGCCGGATCCGGGCCGAGTCCGACCGGATGGCCCTGCTCGTGGACGATCTGTTCCAGATGTCCAGGATCAACTCCGGGACGCTGCGGCTGTCCCTCGCCGCCGTCCCTCTCGCCGAGGTGGTCTCCGACGCGCTCACGGCCGCCGAGCCGGTCGCCCGTACCCACGGCATCCGGCTGATCGCCGAGGAGCACGGCTGGCCGGCCGTGATCGGCAGCGAGCCCGAGCTGAACCGGGTGGTGGCGAATCTGCTGCGCAACGCCATCCGGTTCACGCCGTGCGACGGAACCGTCCGGATCAGCGCCGGCCGGGACGGCGAGAACGCCTGGCTGGCGGTCGCCGACACCTGTGGGGGGATCCCGGACGCGGACCTCCCGCGGGTGTTCGAGGTCGCGTTCCGGGGCGAGCCGGCGCGGACGCCAGGTCAGACCCGCAGCCCCGGGGAGGCTGGCGGCGGCCTGGGGCTGGCGATCGTCCGGGGCCTGGTGGAGGCCCACGGCGGTCAGGTGGACGTCGTCAACACCCCTGTCGGCTGCCGCTTCGTCGTCCGGCTCCGTGCGGCGTGATCGCCCACGACGGATCCGCGCCGGCCCAGGGCGGATCCGCCCTTACTCCCGCTCCCAGCGGTAACCGACACCCCACACCGTGACGAGGCGTTTCGGCGCTCCCGGGTCGGCTTCGACCTTCTCCCTCAGCCGCCGCACGTGGACGGTGACGGTGGAGGTGTCACCGAAGTCCCATTCCCACACCTCGCGCATCAGCCGCTCGCGGCTGAACGCCTCACCGGCGTGCGACACGAGGTGGACCAGCAGGTCGAACTCGCGCCCGGTGAGGCTGAGCCGCTCACCGTCGAGAACCGCCACGCGACCGGGGACGTCGATGCTCAGGGGCCCGGAGACCAGGCGCCGGAGGTGGCCGTCCCTCGCCGGGAGGGCGCCGCTGCGGCGCAGCACCGATTGCACGCGCAGCACCAGTTCCCGCGGGCTGAAGGGCTTGACCAGGTAGTCGTCCGCGCCCAGCTCCAGGCCGGCGATCCGGTCACTGGCCTCACCGAGGGCCGTGAGCATGACGACCGGCAGGCCAGGGTGGGACTCCCGCACCCGGGCGCACACCTCCAGACCCGGCAGCCCGGGGAGCATGAGGTCGAGCACGACGAGGTCGGGACGGGTCCGGGCCGCCTCGGTGAGGGCGGTGACCCCGTCGGCCGCCCGGTCGACCTCCATCCCTGCCTGACGCAGATAGGCGGTGACGACATCGGCCACGTTGGGGTCGTCATCCACCACCAGGATCCGGATCGGTGCGCGCACCGCTCCAGGGTAGACAGCCACCGGTCAGCTCACCTCGGCGTCGATCATGTGCCAGCCCGTGGCGCCGTCCGGGGCCGGTGCGGACCGGGTGCCGGTCTGGACAGCACCGGTGCCGTCGGTGGCGCGGACGGCGAGGGTGTGCCGCCCGGGCGTGGCATTCCAGCGGTACACCCACTGCCGCCAGCAGTCGGTGCTGGCCTCGGCGGCCAGCCGGGCTGCCTGCCAGGGCCCGTCGTCGACCCGCACCTCGACGGCCCGGATCCCGCGGTGCTGGGCCCAGGCCACTCCGGCCACGGCCACCTGCCCGGCCCTGACCTGTGCCCCGGGCCGTGGGACGTCGATCCGCGACTGCGTCTTCACCGGGCCGAGCGCGGACCAGCCACGCGGCGTCCAGTAGCCCTGGGCACGATCGAATCGGGTCACCTCCAGGTCGACGACCCACTTGGTGGCCGACACGTACCCGTAGAGCCCGGGAACGACCATCCGCACCGGGAAGCCATGCTCGATCGGCAGCGGCACGCCGTTCATCGCCACCGCCAGCAGGGCGTCCCGG
>DATDMG010000389.1:0-7326 GCA_036518955.1 Kineosporiaceae bacterium
TCCAGTGCGGTGCCTGGCTCTGGGCGTCGAGGTCGTCGGCGACGCCCTGCTGGTAGCTGACGAAGTCCTGGCCGGCGGTCCCCGTCCGGCCGGTCTCCAGCTCCGTGAAGCTGCCCTTGCGGTCCAGGGCCCGTGCCGGCGTGATGCGCAGGTGGAGGACGACGTCGGGCGCGGGCAGGTCGGCGAAGACGTTCTCGACGAGTTCGGTGGCGATGCAGGGATGCGACCGATACCTGGCGATGATCTTGTGAGGGCTGTTATCGAGGAGGACATGGATGCCGTCGTCGAGGGCGGGACGGACGACGAGGGCGTCCTGCAGGGCGTACCAGGCGGCGAGGGCGAGCAGCCAGTAGGTGTCCCCGCACACCTGTCCGTTGGCGGGCCGGTCCCGGTACACGACCGCGTTGACGGCGTCCAGGTAGCGCCTGACCTGGGGATCATCGGGTCCGGTGACGGTGTGCTTGTTCACGAGCAGGGCGCGGCGTCCGGTGCCGGTGAGGTGGCGGTGGAGCGAGGTCGCGAGCGTGGTCTTGCCCGCGCCGTCGATACCGACCAGGGTGATGAGCCGCCCGCGTTCGGGGTCGGGGTTCGTCGGGCGCATGGTGGTCCTTCCGGTTGTCGGGGTGGTCACAGCTGGCGTAGACGGGCCCGCAGGATCGCGTCGATCTGGGTCAGCAGGGCGGCGCGGCGCTGGACGACGCTGGCCAGGCGCTCGTTGGACAGGTCCGCGGGGTAGGCGCGGGTGAGGTTGTTCGAGATCACGTGCAGGTAGCCGAACTCGATGCCCGCGTCCCGGGCGGCCCGACCCATGTGGCCGATCTCCGGGTCGACGAAGTGCCTGCCCCGGTGGCGAGCGACCCAGTCCTGCCCTTCGAGGAGGATGGAGGGCGAGGTCACGTGCGTCCCGGTGATGACCCTGCCGCCGGCGTGGTGCAGGCCGGCGAAGACGTCGGGCCAGGTGACCTCGCCGTCGACCAGTACGCTGCGGCTTCCGGTGGCCAGGTGGGTGTTCGGTTCCACGGCGGGGTCCAAGGAGCCGACCTTGCCGAGGTAGACCACCCGGCGTGCGCCGAGCTCGGCGAGCCGGGTGACGACGCGTCCGGCGACGTCGCCCCAGATGCTGTGCTGGTACCCCAGGTAGGCGACGCGCCGACCCTCGACGTCGACCTGGTGCAGCCTGTGGCCACGTCCGGGGATCCAGGTGGCGGTTGGGCACAGGTGGGTCAGGCCCCAGCCGACCACGACGAGGTCGGTGTGCTCGAAGGAGCCGCCGAGCGTCGCGACCGCCGCCTGGCAGTCCTCCGGCTCGGGCGGGACGTAGCTGACCTGGCCCCGGTACCGGCCGGTCATGGTCAGGTAGGTGGCGATGAGGAGGGCGTAGTGCAGGACGTAGTCGCGGCCGGGGAAGCATTCGATGACCAGCCGGGCGCCGTCCACCCGGGCGGTGGGGCGCTCCCAGTTGAAGAGCTTGTCGTTCTTCTCCCGGCTGGAGACGACGCTGGTCCGGTCGTAGCGGCCGAGGACGACGATGCCGGCCCAGTCCCGCTCGTCCACGAGATGGTGGACCTTGATCCGCAGGTACTCGATCAGCCGGCCGTAGCCCATGCTGTGTCGGTGCGGATCGACCGGGGACACGCCGTATCCGTCGATGTCGCTCCCCGGGAGCGCCGGCGGCAGGCGGTTGTCCAGGAGCGACGTCATGTGTCCTCCGGGATCGTCAGCGGGCAGTGGGCGGCGCGCCGGACGGTGGCAATGTTCGCCCGGATCAGGGGGAATCGACGGGGGTCGATGGGGTCGAGGGCGTCGATCCTCGGTGTGTGGATCTTGGTGTAGGGGCCGTCCGGGAGCATGGGGACGCCCATCGCGCCGAGGATGACCGGTGCGGCGCAATCCACCGAGGAGAGCCATCGGTGGCGGGTCTGCTGGGTGAGTTCCAGGTGGCCGGTGCGGCCGAGACCCAGGAGTCGGTAGGTCAGCCGGTCCTGGACCAGGCCCTGGTCGGCGAGGTAGGCCGTCGCCCGGACCCGGTTCTGGCAGAGTTCCCGACTGTCGAGGTGGCGTCGGGAGGCCGGTAGGGCGATCGCGGAGACGTAGCTGCTCGTGGCGAAGTGCTCGTAGCAGCGCAACCAGGTGGGGCCATCCGCCCCGTGGACGACCGCGCAGAGGTTGAGGTCGTCCGTCAGGTCGAGCAGGCGTCGCGCCGCGCGATCACTGGCCAGCGTGGTGGCCGGCCCGTCCTGCCGGACGTCGGGCAGGATGATCTCGTGGGCCCCGATCATGCGTGCGGCCTGGACCAGGTCGGGTGCCTCCAGCGCGCGGCCGAGGTCGAAGACGCCGTTGTCCACGACGATCCACGCCCCGCGGTCAGCCTCGGCACGGAAGAAGCTGCGGTAGGCGGGCTCGTGCAGCACGCGCTGGGCGGCGACATGGTGAACGGTGGCGGGCTCCTGGGCGACGAAGTCGCGCAGATAGGCGGTGGGGGCGATCACGGAGACGTGCAGGCTGGAGGTGTCAGCGACCACGGGTGTCTCCCCACAGCAGGGTGTGCAGTCGGCAGGCGAGGTTCCAGCCGCGGGCCACCGCATGGTCGGCGAGGAAGGACAGGCCGGCGAGCACGTCGTCCCGGGTGATGCCTTCGGGCATCACCCACACCGGGCTCAGGTCGCAGTCCCGCTCGAGGGCGCACAACTCCGCCAGGTCCTGCTCGTCGGCGACCACGAATTTGAACACGGCCCGTCCGGTGTCGCGGAAATCCCGAAGAGCAGCCGGTCGGAGACGCCGCGCCCGCGGCACCCCGGAACTCCCCAGCTTCGGTGACACGTTGTAGACGATCTCGGCAGGGAAGGCCCGGGGAGGCGGCACGGTGCCGTTCGTCTCGATCTCGACCCGGCGGCCCGACGCCGTCAGGCGGGCCAGCAGCACACCCAACGGACGGTGCTGGAGCAGCGGTTCACCCCCAGTGATGACCACGAGCTCTGCCGGTATCCCGGCGACCCAGGCGCCGACGTCCTCGGCCGGCATGACCTGGGATTCCGCGGATCGGTCGAACCGGCTCCAATCCCAGGTGTAGGGGGTGTCACACCAGGAACACGACAGATTGCACCCGGAGAGTCGGACGAACACGGCGTGCCGCCCGGTGGAAGGACCTTCACCCTGGAGGGTGGGGCCGAAGAGTTCGGCCACGCGCAGGAGATCCGTCCCGCCGCTCACCGCTGCACCGCCGGGTGGTACTCGGCCCACGTGCTGTCCGTCTCCTGCACCCGCACGGTGGCCAGTCGTGGCCGCAGGGCCGGCTGGAGGTTCTCGATGAACCAGGCGGCGAGGTGCGCGGCCAGGTTCTCGCTGGTGGGAGCCGCCGGCAGGACGTCGTTGAGGTGCCGGTGATCGAGGGTGGCCTGCAGGTAGGTCTTGAACGGACTGAGATCGGCGAAGTCGGTGACGAATCCGGGTGGGGACAGGTCCTCGGCTCGGAGCACGACTTCGACGCGGTAGTTGTGGCCGTGCAGCCGGGCGCACTGGTGGCCGACCGGCAGGTCGGGGAGGCTGTGGCTCGCAGAGAAGCTGAACGTCTTGCCGATGAGGTAGGTCATCGTGGGTCCCTCCGTCCCGTGCGGGTCAGGCACCGGCGGTGCGACTTCGGGCCGCCATGAGGAGGCGCTCCCACTCCTGGCGGCGGGCCGGCTGCTCGGCGATCACGCCACGGCAGACGGTGGTCGTGGTGAGCGTCCCGGCCGCGCGCACGCCCCGCAGGCTCATGCACAGGTGCTCGGCACGCAGCTGGACGGCGACGCCCCTCGGCTCGAGCACGGACGTGAGCCAGTCCGCGATCTCGACGGTCATGCGTTCCTGCACCTGAAGCCGGCGTGCATGCAGCTCGACGACCCGGGCGAGCTTCGACAGCCCGATGATTCGCCGGCCGGGGACGTACGCGACGGTGGCGGAACCGATGAAGGGCAGCACATGGTGCTCGCACAGGCTGAAGAACGGCACCGCCTCGACGGTCACGAACTCGTCGTAACCGTCGATGACGTCGAAGCACGTTGCCGAGAACGGGGGAGTGGTGAGCATCTCGACAATGGCTTGCACCATTCTGCGGGGCGTATCCCGCCGGTGCTCGCCGTCCAGTTGAATGCCCAGGGAGGACAACAACAGTCGCGCGGCCTGCGCGGCCTCGCCCAGATCGACCCGCGGCACATCGGTCACCGGCAGGGCTCCATCCCGGGCTCCATCCCGGAGCGCGAGCGGTTCGGTCGGCGCGCGGTCTATCTCTCGAACGGATTCCACGGACATGCCACCTTTCCTGATATGGCGGCCGGCGCGGGCCTCGAACGAGGGGGGCCGCCGATCACCAGTGTTGATCGCGATTCCCGTGCAGCCCATGCCGATGTGCGCATGAGGCCCATGCATCGCATGCATGCGAGATCGCCACGAGCGCGGTATCAGTCCTAGACTGCGAGCGGTGATACGGAGCCTCGGTGGGTGGGCACTCGGGGGTACCTTGACTACGGACCGCGTGGTGCGCCGATGCCGGTGCGGAGCCACCTTGGCGCGCGACAACCCCGGACCGTTGTGCAGCGGATGTCAGGCGCGAGCCCGCCAGTTGCGTGCCGGGCCTCCACCACCGATGCCTGCCGGCTTCTGGGAGCACGACCAGATCCGGGCGGCGCTCAGCTCCTGGCACATGGGCAAGGTGATCACCGCCTACCGCAACCATCCCCTGCACGGCGCTCCGTTGACGCAAGAGGTCGTGGCGGGCTGGACCGGGATCACCCAGGGACAGCTCAGCCGCATCGAGCGCGGGCCCCAGCCCAAGGACCTCGAACGGCTGATCCAATGGGCCCAGATCCTGCGCATCCCCGAAGAACTGCTCTGGTTCCGCTTGCCGTCTCGGTCGCCCGCGCGGACACCGTGGGCGATAGACGCGGTGCAGGCCGCTCCACCTGCACCACCGGTGCGGTCAGGGCCGGGATGTCGTCGCGCCGCGACGGCGCGAGGACAGCCGGACCCGGGGCTCGGGCAGCCGGACGCTGGGCAGGCTCACGCGGCGGCGATGCAGTCGTTCCGGGCGGCGGACCGCGTGGTCGGGGGTGGCCACCTCTACGCGACGGTCGTCCGGTATCTTCGGGTGAACGTCGGCCCTGATCTTTTCGGCGGATCAGGCGAGGAGGACGGGTCCTTCGCCTTTGCCGCGGGAGCTGCGCTGACCGAGATGGCCGGATGGATGGCCCACGACGCCGGTGAGGACCAGCTCGCCTGGCAGCACTTCACCCGGTCCAGAGACCTCGCCACCGTTGGCGGAGACCGGCAGCTCCTGGCCCACGTCTACGCCAGCATGAGCCACCTGGCAGCCCACCGCGGCCGCCCTCTGGACGCCGTCCACCTCGCCGTCCAGGGCCACCAGGCCTTGGCCGCGGGACCGTGCCATCCGCAGCTGGAATCGCGGTTGCTCGCGATGCAGGCCCGCGGCCGGGCCGGCCTCGGCGAGTCCCAGCACAGCGCCCGCCTGCTGATCCAGTCTGAGGACCTGCTCACCACGGCTGACGACGAGCCGGCCTCGCCGTGGGTCAGCCCCTTCGACCCTGGCGCGCTGGCCAATGAGGCCGCCAAGTGCCTGTGGCGGCTGAGGGACATCCATCAAGCGGAAGCGCAGGCGCGTCGCATCCTCCACTTGCGTGCCGGCGACCGGGCCCGAAGCCGGGCATTCGGGCAGATCCTCCTGGTGCAGGCGCTCATTGCCCAGCAGGAACTCGAGGAGGCGTGCACGCTGACGTCCGATGTGGTCGACTCGACCCGGAACCTGAGTTCTCACCTGGTGGTCGAGCAGTTGGACGACGTGCGGGAGGCGCTGACCCCGTACCGGTCCCGAAGCCGGGCAGCGGGCCAACTCCTCCCGGTCCTGGAACGCGAACTAGCCCGACGATTCGATCTTCGCCGCGCACCCGATCGGCGCCTACCCGGAGACGAGGCATGACATCCGACCTTCCGCTCTACGAGCGCGATCCTGTCGCCTGGCAGGCCCACCTCGCCGAGGGCAACGCCAAGCAGGCCCGCAAGCGGGTCAGCGCCGACGCCCTCCTGCTGGACGAGCACGACCGGGTGCTGCTGGTGAATCCCAACTACAAGCCGGGCTGGGACCTGCCCGGTGGTATGGCCGAGGCCAATGAGCCACCACACCGTGCCGTCGAACGCGAGGTTCGCGAGGAACTGGGTTTGGTCATCGCGGTCGGCAACCTGGTCTGCCTGGACTGGGTTGCCCCCCACGGACCCTGGGACGACCTGCTCGCCTTCGTCTTCGACGCGGGTCGCCTCGACGCCACCCAGATCGCGGGGATCCGCCTCATCGACGGCGAACTGACCGAGGCGGCGTTCCACGCTCCGGCGGAGGCCTACGAACGGTTACGCCCCCACGTCGCCAGACGCCTGGCGGCCGCCCTGGCTGCCCGCGTGCGCGGACGGACGTGCTACCTGCAGAACGGTGACCCCGTCGACGGGTCGACGGCCGCGAGCGCGTGAAGTGCGTGTCGAGCAGCCATCCCGACAGGTCCGCGACCACGTCGACCGCACCGCTTCCCCGACACGGACACAGGGTGCCACGCCTGGCTGCCTGCGACCTCGCGGCGTCCATGGAGATCTTGACCTCCGTCGGTGATGTCCGTACGCCACACGACGACCCACGAGGCGCCGCCGTGTCTCGTGGGCGGGCAGTGGCTACTCTCGATCGGGCATGGTGCCGGGCTGGATCAGGAGAACGGGCTTGAGCGAACGCGCTGCCGCGGTGACCGACCCGAGGCGACCCGAACCGCACGGCCTGGTGCTGCTGGCCTCCGCGGTCATCGTCCACGACGTGGCTCAGCAGCGGGTTCTGCTGCTGCGCCGGGGACCGGGCGCGAAGTTCGGGCAAGGTCTGTGGGATCTGCCATGCGGCAAGAACGAGAGTAGCGAGCCGATCACCACCACCGCGGTCCGCGAACTGCGAGAGGAGACGGGACTGGCCGTGGACCCCGTCGACTTGCGGGTCGTCCACGTCATCCACGGTGCGCGGGGGGTCGAGGCCCCCACCGGCTTCCTGAGCGTAGTCTTCGCGACGAACCGCTGGCACGGCGAGCCGGTGAATCTGGAACCGGCCAAGCACTCCTGCGTCGCCTGGGCCGATACCCGATCCATCCCCAACGGATTCGTCTCCAGCACGAGAGATGTGCTGCTGGCCTACCTCGACGGAACGGCGACCATGACGCTCGATGGTTGGCCCGACGAGCCGCACGACACGTGACGACTGGGGCGCATCAGCAGGACCAGCCGATCAGGTGGCCCAAGAGTGTGAGTGCC
>DATDMG010000390.1:0-8594 GCA_036518955.1 Kineosporiaceae bacterium
ACAGGGTGCACCCGGCGAGCCTGGGCCGCGCGGGCTCCCGGGCATGCAGGGGGAGCAGGGGCCTCCCGGGCTCCGCGGACCGCAGGGGCCCGAGGGTGAGCCAGGCCCACAGGGAGAGCGGGGAATCCAGGGCTCGACCGGGCTGCCGGGCGAGCAGGGTCCCGCGGGCGAGCAGGGCCCTCGCGGACTGCCCGGCGCCCCGGGGCAGCGAGGTGTCATCGGTGAGCCGGGAGCGCAGGGCGAGCCCGGTCCCCAGGGGCCACAGGGTGCACCCGGCGAGCGTGGGCCGCGCGGGCTCCCGGGCATGCAGGGGGCGCAGGGCGAGCAGGGACCGCGCGGTCCGGTCGGTCCCCAGGGCCTGCCCGGCGAGCAGGGCCCCGCGGGCCCGGCGGGCCCTGCCTGGCTCCACCAGCCCAGCGTGCGACAGCTGTTGACCGGCGTCGTGGCCGCGGCGATGGACGTCTCGCCTCGCACGGTGCTCGACCCCCGCGAGGGTTTCCGGTACTGGACGACGCTGACGTCGCGCCTCATCAAGTTCCAGGGCGGGCTGTTCCTGCGGGCCATAGTCGCGACCGACCTTCCTATCGCCGTCAAGGAGGAGGAGCCGCTCGACAACCTGCGAGCGATCGTCTGACCCCAGCACGTTCGGCCCACCCCATTCCCTGCCGCAGCACCCCTGCGCGGCAGGGAATGGGGTGGGCTCCCCAGGGAACGCGGCCATTAGCGGTACGTGTTCAAGTGCATCACGGGCGGCCAGCGCGGCAGGATGGCCCAGCGGTCCCGGACGCTAGCCCGTAACGGGGAGATTGTCTTGCGCGGCGCTGTAGGCATCTAAGAACATATCCAACGCAGCGTTCTTCTGCACCGACACCACCACCGGAATGGACAAGGCCCGCACCTGGGGTCCACGAATGCTCCCGGACGACCGCGCACGGCGACGCCCTACAGGTCGCCGTACGGATCCGCGCCCGCATCCTGGGCTCCAACTCACTGCCACGCAACCTCACTGCCACGCAACCTCACTGCCACGCAACAGAAATCAGCGCTCGAGGCCGCACCTACCTGACGAACAAGGCGCCCCACCTGGACCACCCGACCGCCCTGACCAAGGGCTGGCCGATCGCCACCGGGGTCATCTAGACTAGGATGGACCGGCCGACCGCGACGAGGGCCTTGAGCTTGCCGCGGCGCTTGACCAGGCGCCGGTAGCCTTCGCCGAGGAAGGTCCGGGTCTTGGCCGCTGCGGCGGCGGCCTCGCCGAGCAGGCCCTTGAGGTAGGGGTTGCCCTTGCCGGTCCTGCCACTGCGCAGCATGGCACCGGACTGGATCGCTGGTCGATCCGGCCGGTCAGGACGTCGATGGAGTCCAGCAGCATCCTGGCCAGCTCACCATGATGGTCGTCGAACCTGCCGGTCAGCGCCTCGACCAGTTCGCTGTGCCTGGACTTCAGCCGCCCCCGCGCCAGCCCGGCCAGCACCCATGGGTCACGCTCCCCGGCGATCAGCGCCTCGACCATGTCACGCACCGACAAGGTGTCCATCCGCGAGGACACGCTGGACACCTTGATCAGGGCGTCTTCGAGCAGCTTCTCCAGCCGCTGCCGGTACCGGGCCCGTTCCCGGGTCAGGTCGACGCGCAACCGGGTGTAGTCCCGCAGCGTCCGGATCGGCGCCGGTGGCACGAACGAGGGTCGCAGCAGGCCCTTCTCGGTCAGCTTCGCCAGCCACACCGCGTCCAGCTTGTCCGTCTTCGGCCTGCCGGGGACGTTCTTCACGTCCCGGGCATTGACCAGTTGCACGTCCAGGCCGGCCGCCTCCAGCAGGTAGAACCAGATCCGCCAGTAATCCGACGTGGATTCCACGGTCACCTTCTGGATCCCCAGCGCGGCCAGCGCGGCCGCCAGCTCGGGCGGCTCCGTGGCCGGCGTCTTACCCCCGGGCCTGCGGGCAGTCGTGCCACAGCAGCGCCAAAGCGTGCGGGATTTGCGGCAGCTTGGTGCAGCCGAGCGCCGTCGGTTCGACCCCCGAGGTCGCGATGTGCCGCCACGCCCCTCCCGGCGTCCGGGAGTAGTACATCATCGCGGCGCCGTCGTCCTGCAGAGCGACCCCGTCGTTGTAGGTGGCGCCCGGCGCCGGTTCGAAGCGCGTGCCGGCGTACTCGACCGCCCCGCAGCGGCCGTAGTAAAAGGTGCCAGGGACGGGCCGGATGTGGTCCAGGTGGGCCCAGACGCGGTGTGCCTGGGTCACCGAGGCCTTGACCGTGGCGGTGACGGTGAGGTTCTCACATCCCGAGGCGACCGCGGGCGCGGCGACCGGTGTCACCGTCGCGGAGGGCGACGACGGGGCCGACGGCGATGACGAGGACGGCGCGGACGGCGCGGGCGTGGCCGCCACCGCGGGCGCGGTGGGGCTGGTGCCCGCTCCCCCGGCGGACGGCGGGGAGGCACAGGCGCTCACCAGGGCGCACAGGGTCAGGGTCGCCAGGGCAGCAGCGGTGCGCACGGTGGTCACGGAAGCTCCTCTACACGGACGGTGGGCGCGGGCGGGAACGGGCGGTGGATCATGGTCAGGTGAGCCTGGTCGCCGCCGGAGGGGTGAGGTGCGGAGTCCAGGAGGACAGGAACGGCGTGACCGCCGATGTGGCCGATGCCCTCGCGGTCGCGGCCGTCATCCCTGCAGAGGTGGACGCCGCGGGCGCCGGTGCCGAGGACGCCGCCACCGTCGAGGACGTGCCCGTCGAGCAGGCCGCCAGCGTGCAGAGAAGCATCGCCGCGCGGCCGCTGACAGCGATCTTGCTGGAACCGTACCGCCGGCCGTCCCTCACCATCGTCACTCCTCGAGCGAGGGCTCACGCCCACCGGGCCACGGCCCGGATGCCGTGTCGGGATGATCCTGCTCACTGCCTCACGCCCCGTCATCGGGGAGATCCCCCCGCCGCGACCGCCAGGAAGGGGGACAGGTGCAGCAGGCCATCGGTACCCAGGACGGCGCCGCGGGCTCGGGAGTGGCCCCCCGGGGCCGGGATCGGGCGGTCTACCGCGGCGCAGACGGGAGGCGCAGACGGGAAGAGTCGGGCGGGGACGGGACCAGGCCGCCCACGAGCTCGACGCGGTCCGGGCCGTCTGGCAAGTGCCGGCCCCGGGAACCGGCGGAGCTCGCCGGGGTACGGAGCCCGCCTACAGGTCGTTGCCGGCGTAGGACTGGTTGAAGCTCTTGTTGGCCAGCGGGAAGTCCGGCACGATCGTGCCTTCCAGTGCGACGGCGAGGCCGGGCCAGGTCATGAAGGAGGGGTCGACCACTGTCACCCGCGCCAGCCGGCCGGCGCCGTCCAGGGCGACGCGGTGGCACAGCAGTCCTCGCCACGCCTCGACCAGCCCGACGCCGCGCGCCGCTCCCTCAGGCACGTCCACACCGTCGTCGGCACGGCCGGCGGGCGTCCCCGTGGAACCCGCCAGCCGGTCGACGAGATCACGCACGAGCGCGGCGGAGGTGCCGAGTTCCCGGGCCCGGACGCTGACCCGGGCGAGCACGTCCCCGGCGTCCTCGACCGGCACCGCCAGGGTGGGCGCGAGGTCGGCGAAGGGGTGGTCGCGGCGGGCGTCGACGTCCACCCCGCTGGCCCGCGCGACGTAACCCAGGACGCCGATCCGGGCGGCGTCGTCCCGTCGCAGGACGGCCGTTCCGGTGAGCCGGTCGCGGACCATCGGGTGGTCCAGGGCGAGCCGGACCACCTCCCCGGCCTCGGCGGCCACGCCGGCGACGACCTCCGGATCGGGCAGCTCGAGCACCTGGGTACCGCCGATGCGCAGCCCGCCGCGCAGCAGCCGGTGCCCGGTGACGCATGCGTTGAGCCGCAGCAGGGTCTCCCGCAGGCGCTGGGTGTGCGCGTGCGCGATCCCGAAGGCCACGTCGTTGAAGACGGCGCCGAGGTCGGCCACGTGGTTGTGCAGGCGTTCCAGCTCCAGCAGCAGGGCCCGCAGCAGCCGGTCCGGGGCGGCGACCTCGACGTCGAGGGCCTCCTCGCAGGCCATCGCGAAGGCCAAGGCGTGGCCCACCGCGGTGTCGCCGCTGATCCGCTCGGCCAGCTCCAGCCCCTCGGCGGGTCGCCGGCCCTCGAACAGACGCTCCACCCCGCGGTGCAGGTACCACAGCCGGGCCTTCATCCGGATGATCGTCTCCCCGACGACCGAGAACCGGAAGTGGCCGGGCTCGATGAGCCCGGCGTGCACCGGGCCGACCGGGATCTCGTACACACCCTCGCCGCTGACCTCCACGAACGGGAAGGCGCTGACATCGGGCGCGAACCGGGGGGCGGGTCCGGCGTCCGTGCGCAGCGGGTACCAGCCGCTCGGCCAGTGCGCGTGGCGGACGAGCCGTCGCGGCAGCGGGTGGTCGCGGGGGCGGACGCCGAACAGGTCGTGGACGCCGCGCTCGAACCGGCCAGCTGGATACGAGATCGCCGCCACGGAAGGGATCCACATGTCGTCCGCCGGCACGTCGACGACGAGTTCGACGCGGTCCTCGACGGGGGCGGGCCGGGCGAACAGGTACCCGACCTGCACGCCGTCCACCCCCCTCCCGCCGGCGTTCTCGGCGCCGACGAGCAGGCAGCGGTAGCCTCGGTCGAGCAGGTCGGCGACCGCCTCGACGATCCGGTCGCGGCTGGTCACCGCCCGGCGCAGCCGCGCCGGGACGCCCGTCACGCCGACCTGCCGAGCACGGCGACCACGTCGGTGAGGACGCCGGCCAGCGGTCCGACGAACGCGACGACGCAGCTTGCCACCAGGGCCAGCGCGATCGGCGCCACCGGCGCCGGCGCGACCGACGGACCGTCCGGCGTGGTCGCCGTGCTGGGCGCGCCGAGGGTCATCGTCACCAGGTGCCGGCCGACGCCCACGAACACCACCAGGACGAGCGCCAGCACCGCGCCGGCGGCCCAGCCCAACCCGCTCCGGAACCCGGCCACCACCAGCGCGGCCTCGGTGAGGAACAGTCCCGACGGCGGGAGCCCGAGCAGCACGGCTCCGCCGGCGAGGAACGGGACCGCCAGCGCGGGCCGGCGGCGCAGCAGGGCCCGGACGTCGGCGATCGCCGATGATCCCTCGGCGGCCAGGATGCGTCCGGCCATCACGAACGTGCCGGCCTTGGCCAGTCCGTGGACCAGCAGGTGCAGAAGCATCGCCGTCAGGGCGAGGGGGCTTCCGACGGCGGCCCCGACGGCGACCAGGCCCATGTGCTCGATGCTCGAGTAGGCGAGCAGCCGCTTGTAGTCCTTCTGGGTGACCACGAGCGCCGCGGAGACGAGCAGCGACAGCAGGCCGCCGGCGAGCACGAGCCAGCGGACCGTCGTCCCGCCGAGCAGGGCGTCGTCCAGCCGCTCGATCCGCAGCACGGCCCCGAAGGCGACCGCGAGCAGCACCCCGGACATCAGCCCGGAGACCGGTCCGGGAGCCTGGCTGTGCGCATCCGGCAACCACGAGTGCATCGGCGCCAGACCGGCCTTGGTCGCGAACCCCAGCGCGGCGAGGGCCAGGCCGGCGCGGGTGACGGCGGGGTCGAGGTGCGGCGGATGCGTCGTGAGCTGCGACCACGACAAGGTCGGCGACCCGGCCGCGCGGGTCGCGGCGTACAGCAGGACCAGTCCCAGCAAGGCGATCGACACCCCGACGGACGCCAGCACGACGTACTTCCAGGCGGCCTCCACGGCCCGCCGGCCGCCGTGGTGCCCGACGAGGAAGGCAGTGGCGATCGTGGTGGCCTCGACGGCGACCCACGTAACGCCAAGGTCGTCGGCGACCACGGCCAGCACCATCGCCGTCAGGAACAGGCACACCAACGTGGCGTACCGGCTGCCGTGCCGGCTGCTCGCGCGGCGCCGATCCAGACCGGCCCAGGTGGCGGTCAGGCCGACCGCCCCGACCACGACGAGCAGGTAGGCCGCGAGCGCGTCGACGCGCAGCATCCCGCCGAGCGCACGCACCGGCGTGGTGCCGGGACCGGTCGTCGACGCCAGGAGCCCGCACCCGCCGACCAGCACCAGCCCCGCGGCCAGGACCTCGGCCACCAGGACCCAGCTCCGGTGGCGGAACACCAGCACCGCCACCGCGACCGTGAACGGCCCGGCCAGGGCCAGCCACACGAACACCACCGCCCTCGTCACCGTCATCAGTCCCGCACCTCTCGCAACTCGCGCACGCTGCCCGGGTCGGAACCGCCGAACGCGAGGGTCACACGCTCGGCGAGCACCCGCAGCACCAGGACGACGAGCAGCAGGTCCAGCGACACCCCGATCTCCACCACGAGCGGGACGCCGCCCGCCGCCAGCAGCGCGGTCGTGGAGATCCCGTTGTCGAGGGTGAGGAAGCCCACCAGCTGCGCCCGCACCCGGTCCCCCGTGACCAGCAGCAGGAACCCGACCAGCAGCAGCGCCATCCCGGCGGCGACGGCGCGCCCGGCCGGCCCCGGGACGATGGCTCCCAGCGGGCGCGCCACCACGTAGCCGAGCACGACGAGCCCGGCGACCAGCAGCAGCGACCGGGCGGGACTGCGCCCGCGGTCGACGGGACGGCCCGGGCCCACGGCGTCCCCGCCGCGGTCGACCAGCGCCGGGAGCACGACCGCCTTGAGCACGAACGCCAGCAGCGCGGCGATCACTACGCGCGGGTCGCGGTCGACCAGCCCGGCCAGCAGCACCAGCCCGGACAGGGCCGCCCCCTGCAGCACGAGCGGGGCCCGGGGCGAGGCGCCGGGGCCCCGCCACACCAGCACGACGGCGGACAGCAGCGCCAGCCCGGCGAGCAGGGCGACGGCTTGCGGGTCGGCTTCGGGTGACATTGGCGGGCGGGTCTCCAGGGCCATCGAGGGTGGGTGGGCGTGACGACGCGACGTCAACCGATCACGAAGGATCCGGTGACGGCGAGGAAGGCGAGGACGAACGAGCCGGTGAGCAGGTCGGGCACCCGGAACAGCCGCACCTTGGCCAGGAACACCTCGACCGCGCCGAGCACGGCCCCGAGCAGACACGTCTTGGCCACGACGGCAACCACACCCAGGGCCAGCGCGCCCGCCGTCACGTGCATGGCGACCCCCCACGGCAGCACGAGGTTCGCCACCAGCGCGAGCAGTACCGACAGCCGCAGCCACGACCCGAGCTCGAGGGCGGCCAGGTCGCGGCCGGACGACTCCAGCACCATCGCCTCGTGGACCATCGTCAGTTCCAGGTGGGTGGCCGGGTTGTCCACGGGCAACCGGGCGGTCTCGGCGATCACGGCCACCGCCAGGGCGACCACGGCGAGCACCCCGGCGGGGGCGACGACGCGGGACGGGTCGGCCGCCCGGCCGGCGACGATCAGGCCCAGGGACGTCGACCCGACCGGCACCGACAGGGCGTAGACGGCCAGCAGCACCGTCGGTTCCACCAGCGCGGCGATCGTCAGGTGCCGGCTGGAGCCCATCCCGCCGAAGGCCGTCCCGGCGTCCAGACCCAGCAGCCCGAGCGCCACGGTGCCGACGAGCAGCACCGAGACCACGACGAACAGGTCCGCGGGCAGCCGGGCGATCCCGGCGGTGGCGACCGTCGGGACCAGCGCCGCGAGCATCACCCCCGTGACCAGGACGGCGCCGGGCGCCAGCCACTGCACCGGCGTCGTCCCGGCGGCCTGCAGCGTCTCCTTCGCGCACAGCTTGCGCAGGTCCCGCCACGGCTGCAGGACGCCGGCCCCGGCCCGCCCCTCGAGCACGGCACGCACCTGGCGCACGACCCCGAGCAGCAGCGGCGCCGCCACCACGGCCAGCACCACCTGGACGACGGCCACCGTCCCACCGGCCAGCGTGGCGCTCACCGGCCGGCCGCCAGCAGGACGGCCACGAACGCCGCGAACGACCAGGCCAGGTAGCGGTGCACGCTACCGTTCTGCAACCGCCGCGCGGCGTCCCCGGCCCGGACGGCGGCAGCCAGCAGGGGGCGGTAGGCGCGCTCCTCCACCGCGTCCCGCAACCGCTGCCGGAACCGCACGGCCTCCTCCAGGTACGGACCCCCGGCCGGCCGCGCGTCCACGCTGCGGGCCACGCCCAGCGCGCCGTCGAACACCCGCACCAGCGGCTCGGCGTAGGACGTGGCGGTGTACTGCATGCGCGGACTCACCCGCGCCC
The DNA here is from genome assembly GCA_036518955.1 of Kineosporiaceae bacterium. Lineage (GTDB taxonomy): Bacteria > Actinomycetota > Actinomycetes > Actinomycetales > Kineosporiaceae > DATDMG01. The sequence continues at coordinate 8,151 of DATDMG010000390.1, forward strand.
CGCCGCACCCCCAGCCCAGCTCGACGGCCCGGCGCGGCCGCCGCAGCCGGAGCACGAGCGCCACGACGGCGACGGCGGACACCAGCACCCCGGCGAGTGCGGCCAGCGCCGGCGGGTCCAGCACGGGTGCGGGCGCGCCGGCCGCCAAGGCGTTCAGCCGGACGCCGGCCGAGCCGGTCGCGGTGACGGACTCGACGCCGCCCGCCGGACCCGTGGTGTCGAGCGCGGTGCGTGTCGCGGTCAGCAGCGGGCCCGGGACCAGCCCGAGCCCGAGGACGGCGAGCGCGAGCACGGCAGACGCCGCCCGCGCCAGGCCCGGGGCCTCGTGCGCCGCCTCGGCGCCGGAGCTGCGCGGCCGGCCGAGGAACGCGATCCCGAACGCCTTCGTGAACGTCATCAGGGCCAGTCCGGCGGTGAGCGCCACCACCCCCACCACGACCGCTG
>DATDMG010000391.1:0-24322 GCA_036518955.1 Kineosporiaceae bacterium
CCCCGGCCGCGGCGACGCAGGTGGTCCGCCAGCTCCTGGAGCGTGGCGACATCATGCTCGACGTCCAGGTAGGGGCTCTCCTGCTCGCCGCGGCCTGCGAGCTGCAGGCGACGCGAACCGAATCGGCGCGGGCGTGCCTCGACAAAGCCCTTGACCTGGCTGAACCCGAGGGGTTGCGGCGGTGTCTGGAAGAAGTGCCCGTCCGGCTCCGATCGATCATCCGGGAGAGGTGCGAGGTGCGAGGGGGCAGGCGTTCGGCGGCGATCACCACCAAGGCCTCGGGGGCCGCTCCTCCTCGGTACAGCGACCGGGTGATCATCACTCAACCGCTCACCGAGCGGGAGACCGAAGTGCTCGCGTATCTGGCCGAGCTACTTCCCACCGAGGAGATCGCCGGGCAGATGTTCGTCTCGGTCAACACCGTGAAGACGCATATCCGGGCCATCTTGAGGAAACTAGGAGTCGAACGACGGAACGAGGCCGTGCGCCGGGCGCGCGATCTCGGCCTGGTATAACTGCTCCCGCTGCGATCCCTCACCGGTGATTCGTCGGCGCGGCCCTCATCCTGCCCGGGTGATGTGCTGGGGACGGGGCGCACCCACACTTGCTCGACAGGCACTTCACCCAGGCTGTGTGCCGGCCGACGATCAGGTCCGGTGGCGATCGCGGCACGCGGTCGTCCTCAACGAGCGCGATGCGAGAGGAAGGTGTCGCGTGAGGGAGCAGTCATGGCCTTCAACCTGCGGAACCGCAGCATTCTCAGAGAACTCGACTTCACACCTGCCGACTGGCATTTCTTGCTCGATCTTGCCGCCGAACTGAAGCGAGCCAAGTACTCCGGCCGGGAGACCCCGCGACTGAGCGGAAAGAATCTTGTCCTGGCCCTGGGCGAAGGAACGGGATCAGGTCGCCATCCGATGGAGGTGGCGGTCCACGACCAAGGAGCGCATCTCGCGGTTATCCCGCTCGTCGACGTCACCGTCGGTCAAGCCCGAAAGGATCAGGCCCGCATGCTGGGCCGGCTGTTCGACGGAATCGTCTGCTGCGGAATGGATCACGAGGACGTCGAGGTGTTCGGGCTGCACTCCGGGGTTCCGGTGTGGAACCTGAGTTCGTCGGCGTGGCGTCCCACCCAGGCGCTGTCCGACGTCTTCACGATGCGCGAGCACTGCGCCAAGAGTGACGGTGAGATCGCCTTCGCGTTCTACGGCGATGCCCGCAGCGGTCTCGCCAACTCGCTCCTGGTGACGGGGGCGATGATTGGAATGGATGTCCGAATCATTGGCCCAAGCGTGCGGTGGAATTCTCACGACGTCATCAAGGAGGGGCGATGGATCGCAGACCGGACCGGGGCGAGGATCACCCATTCGGAGGACATTGTCGAGGGTGCCCACGGCGTCGACTACGTGTACACCGACTCCTGGTTCTCCCCGGGGGAGCCCCGAGCCGTCTGGAACGAACGTGTCGCGTTGCTGCGCCGTTACCAGATCACTATGGACGTGCTGCGCGCCACCGGGAACGCCCGAGTGAAGTTCATGCATTCACTGCCCGCGTTCCACACCCGTCGGACAGACCTCGGAAACAAGGTCTTCGAACGCACAGGAATGGACTCGCTCGAAGTGACGGACGAGGTGTTCGAGTCCTCGCACTCGATTGTCTTCGACCAGGTCGAGAACGTGGTCCACATGGCGAAGGCCGTGTTGCTGGCCACGCTCGGCAGTTGATGCCGTGGAAACGGCCGGGCCCACCCGAGGGTCGGCCGGCGGGGGGAGCCGGGGCGGTGACGGGATGAGTACCGAGCAACGGCAGCCGAACCGGCCCGGAACCTCCCCGAGCGCCGTCACCGCCCGGCAGCGCTGGCTCGCCCGGCTGGCTCTCCTGGCGGCAGCGTCCGCCGTGGCGGTCCTCGTGGTCGGTGCCGGGCTGCGCAGCATCCTCCTCCTGGCAGCGTCAGTGGTCGTGCTGCTGGTGATCCTGCTGGTCGCCGGCTGGTGGTTCCTCGCGCACACCGGGATCGCCCGCGTCCTGGCGGTGGCCGGCGCGGTGGCCGGCACGGTCACGATCCTCCTGCTGTACCTGCGAGCCGGGCTGGTGTGGGAGATCCTGGTCTGCGCCGGGCTGATGGCGGTGGCGCTGCCCGCGGTCCGGGCAGCGCTCGGGGACTCGAGCCTGCCTGCGGCGGGATCCGTCGCCACGGTACCGCGGCGGCCGTTCATCATCATGAATCCACGCTCCGGGGGCGGCAAGGTCGGGCGATTCGCACTCGCTGAGCGCGCGCGGGAACTCGGCGCGCAGGTCGCGCTCCTGCCAGAGACCGGCACGGACGTCGCCGCCCTGGCCCGCCGCGCGGTGGCCGACGGCGCGGACCTGCTGGGAGTCGCCGGGGGAGACGGCACCCAGGCCCTGGTGGCCGGGGTGGCGGCAGAGCACAAGATCCCGTTCCTGGTCGTTCCCGCGGGAACGCGCAACCACTTCGCCCTCGATCTCGATCTCGACCCGGCCGATCCTGCAGCGGTGCTGGACGCGCTCACCGATGGTGTGGACGTAGCGATCGATCTCGGGATGATCGGCGATCGGACCTTCGTCAACAACGCCTCCTTCGGTGTGTACGCCGACGTGGTCCGCAGTCCCGCCTACCGGGCCAACAAGGTCCAGACCACGCTGGACCTGATGCCGAAGCTGCTCGACGAGAGCCGTTCCGAGCCCGCGCTGCGGGTGCGGGTCGGCGACGTCCAGCTGACCAGCCCGCGCGCCGTCCTCGTCAGCAACAACCCGTACCAGGCCGAGGACGTCGTCGGGCTCGGTCGCCGGGCCGCCCTCGACGGTGGCGTGCTCGGCGTCCTCGCGATCAGCGTCGCGGGTGCCCGGGAGGCGGCCGGCCTGGTGCGGGGATGGCGGTCGAGCGCGGTCTGGCGGGGCACCGCCCGAGAGGTGATCGTCGACTGCGACAGCGGGGCCGTGGCCGTCGGCGTCGACGGTGAGTCGCTGTCCTTGCCCACGCCCGTGCGCTGCGTCAGCGTTGCCCACGCGCTCACGGTGCGCGTCCCCCGCAACCGACACCGCCGTCGACAGTTGCGTCTCCTGCGTGACGAAGGGAGCCAGGTGCTCCGGATGGCCTTGCCGGGTCGGACCGGTGGGACGCCCGGCCAGGGCACGACGGTCGTCTCGGCCGGATCGCACCCGGGCTGACCAGGACGTGGCACCGGCGTGAGGGATGCAGCGATGATCGTGATCGCCCACCTGTCGGACCTGCATCTGGGCGATCACCTCCCGGCCGCTGCCGAGGCGCTGGTCCAGGACGTCGCGAGCACCGCTCCCTCGCTCACCCTCGTCACCGGTGACCTCACGATGCGCGCCCGGCGGTCGCAGTTCCGGGACGCCGCCCGCCTGCTGGACCAGCTGCCGACGCCACGGCTGGTGGTGCCCGGCAACCACGACCTTCCGCTGGACTCCCCGGCGCGGATCTGGTCTCCCTACTCCCGGTGCCAGGTCTACGTCGATCGCGGGCTCGACTCCCGGCTGGAGATCCCGGGGCTCTCCGCGGTCGCGCTGAACTCCATGCCCCGCTGGCGGTGGAAGAGCGGCCAGGTGTCGCGGGAGCAGGCCGCGTGCGTGACCGCCGTCCTGCGCCGAGCCGACGCCACCTCGGTCCGGCTCGTGGCGCTGCACCATCCGGTCGTCACCGCCCGGCCGGGAAGTCTCATCGGTCGTCGCGCACTCCTCGACGCCGTCGTGGACGCCCGCGTCGACCTCACCCTGGCAGGCCACACGCACGTTCCGTGCACGCGTCGCCTCCGGGTGCGCCGAGGCGGGCGTACGCACCACGTCGTGGAAGTGGTGGCCGGTACCGCAACCAGCCGCCGCGACCGCGGCTCGGGGCGGTCGTGGAGCCTGATCCGGGTGGACGACTCCACGATCACGATCGAGGAGAGGCGGGACGTCGGACTCCGCTGGCGGCCCGGACCCCGCGTCGAGTACCCCCGCGACACCTCCTCGCGAGGCTCGTGAGCGGACGGCCCGGCCGCGTCGTCCGGCCCGGCCGCGTCGTCCGGCCCGGCCGAGGGTCACCGCACCCGGCACACCGGCGGCGGCCGCCACCGGCCCTCGATCGCCGCCGGCTCGGGCCAGTACAGGCGCAGCGCGAGACCGAAAGGTCCGAGCGGCGTCCTCAGCCAGTTCTGGCTGTCGCGGTGGCCGGGGAACTCGCGCTGCAGGTGGAAGTCGAGCGACCCGTCGTCGTTGTACCGCACCGCACAGCTGCTCAGCACTCCACGGCCGGACGCATCCACGAAGAACGACTGTGCCTCCTGCACCGCCAGTGACCACGAGGCGCGCGCCGGTGGTGCCGCTCCGGCCGGGAAGTGCAGCCGATAGTCATGATCCCCTCTGAACGGATGGCCCTCGACATCCGCGCAGGCGGTGTACGCCAGGCTGTCCCCGGGGGGCATCGCCCCCAGGCCGGTCCACGCTGTCGCCGCCCGGCGCAGGTGGTCTCCTCGTGCGTTCGTCGGGTCGTGGGGAAAGGCCCACCCGTTGCGGACGATCCCGTGCGCTCTCCGCCCTGCGGCTTCGATCTGGGCCAGACCGTCGGCCATGCCTCGCGCGACGTGCCGAAGGACCCGCTCGTCCCTCGCCGCGCCGCCGGCAGAACTGTGGTTGACGAGGTCGTGGAGTTGGGCCACGCGCTTGCCCAGCGCCGCATCCTGCGCGCGCGGGGGGTTGGCCAGCAGCAGCCGCGCCGCGGCGTCGAAGTACTCCGCTGGGTCCAGACGCTCCAAGCGGCTGGTGGGCGGGGACAGGAAGTGCAGATCACGATCGCACGGGGTCGGCGGTGGCCCCGCGTGGCCGTGCTGACCGTCGGCCATCGTGAGGCTGAACTTGTCCTGGAGGCGGTGCGCCGCGTCGTAGTCCTCGGGACCCGCGACCTGAATCCGCCCGATGAGCCAGACGGCATTGGTGGGGGCGCGGAGCAGGTTCGGGCCGACGGACAGGCTGGTCGGCGCATCCGGATCCACCGCATCCCGGCTCACCAGCGGGTCCGGGCCCACCAGCGTGAAGGTCTGCGCTGCGGTGCCCGTCGTGCGCGTGCTCGGTGCCGCGAACATCGTCGTCCAGGCGTCGTACATGGGCATCGTGAAGTAGTGATCGGCGATTTCCGGCAAGGACAGCACGATCGGGCCGTGAGAGAGGTCCAGCCAGGCCGACGAGTAGAGGGCGTCCCGATGGGGGTTGACGACCGGAGTGACCGGTGCCGAGGGCGGCTCGCGCAGGTGGGCGAACTGGTTCAGGGGCGCCAAGAGTTCGCCGGCCACCGTCGTCGAGGTGAACTGCTGTCGGGTCAGTTCCATCAGCACCAAGGGGTAGGTGAAGATGAAGGACTCGGTCGCCAAGGCGACAACGTGCCGCGGCGTTCTGAAACCCAGCCCGGTCACGGCCACCACCGCCGCTCTCTGCGTTCCACGGGTGACTGCTCGTCGGTCGGATCAGCCGGCGGGAACCATGCTCGGCTGGGGCATCGACGCCCTGCGACGTCGCGGCTCCACCGCAAGGAACTCGATGACCGCCAGGGCGGCCAGAACCCCGGCCGTTGTCCACCCGACCAGCTCAGGGGTGCGGTACCGCTCCAGGAGCAGGACGAGGAACGCGCCGGTGACGACTATCGCCCGGAGCATCCGAGCCCGCGGAGCGACCCACCGCGTGGCGGCGGACAGCGGCACACCGACGTCGGCCAACCAGCCACGAAGCGCGGCGAAACCCGCGACGAACATGCGCCGGATCGCCGTCGCAGTGACAGACGGGCCGGTCAGGAAGGCACCGAGGGCCACGAACAGCCCGATCAGGAAGGCTGCTCTGAGCCCCTCGCGGAGGAACCGCACGACCGTGTCGAACAGCGTCGCGGCAGCGTTCGACGGGAGTGCGTCCGGCGGCACGCCGTTGAGGTAGGCATGGCGGGCCCAGGCGAGGACGAAGCCACCTACGAGCATCGAGAGGGCGACGCCGCAGCCGGCCGCGATGAACGCGACCCGGTGGTTGGGCGCGAGGTAGATGCCCAGCGCGGCCAGGAACACGAGTACGAGGGGCAGCCAGAAGCCGAGCGTGTCCAGGAGGGAGAACAGCCGCTGCACCCGGCCCACGTCGGCGGACTCGAACACCACGAAAGTCGCATTGACCTCCGGTATCCGGGCGGCAAGTTCGAACCCTTTGGCCACCAACTGCTGCTTCACGACGTTGAGAAACGCGGCAAGATCGACCTTCACCGCGTTTCCCTCGATCTTGACACCGCCACTGGTATCGCCGGTCAGTGCCGCGACGAGTTGCTCGTGCGCGCTGCGGTTGGCCTGTACCCACGCCTGGGCGAAGACGTCGGTCTGGACGACCTGCAGGATCCGGTCCTGCGTGAACGAACGCACTCCGGCCGCCAGTGGTACCGCGAGCGACCCCAGCCGTGTTGCCACGTCGGGGGGGAGCGTGCCCCGCTCCGCGAGAGCGGAGAGAGCTTGCTTCGTGAGACCCTGGACGTCGACGTACGTGAAGACCACATTGGTCAGATTCGTCGTGATGGCCTGCTGGATGGCGGGGTCCTTGGCAAGGGGTTCCACGGTCTCCACGTAGCGGTTGGTGTCCGTGAGCTCGCTGCGCAGCCATACTGCGGCCACCGACAGAGGAGCCAGCACGCAGCTCACCATGATGAGAATGGTCGCCACCGTGATCCTGGTGGCCCGCCGCAGGCGTCCTTGCCGATGCCCCCGCGGGGCAGCTTGGGTGAGTTCCCGCAACCGGGCCACCTCGGCGCGCAAGCGCCGTAACTCCGCCTGTTCATCAGGACTCAGCGCGGTGCTGGAGGGCGAGTCGGTCGCCACGGTGACTCCCTTCGATGAAGCGACGATGGGTCGCGGCGGCGTCAGGTCGCGGCGGCGTCAGCAGGTGTTCTTGAACGCCTGCGTGAGATCCTGCACCGCCGTCTGCAGCCCGCCCAAGGCCACTCCGACCTGGCCGAAGGCCTGTGCCGAGGGGGCCGCCTTCGCCTCGGACACGCGCTGCTGCACCTGGTCGGTAGCCGTCCGGACCGCGGCGATCTGGGGCTGGAACTGCGTCGAGGCCTCTTCCTGGAGACGCTTCAGCTGATTGCGGACGTCGGCCAGTGCCGTCGACAGCGACCCGATCCCGTTCTCGCTGAGGCTCGTCCTCTGGAGCTGCTTGGTCGAGCTCTGTACGGCGTCCACCTGGGTGCAGACCGCCGGCTTGTTCTGGCTGCAGGCGGCCGTCGCCGACATCGCGAGCACGACCAGCGCCGATGCTGTCTGGCGCCGCCACATCCCGTTCACATGAGCCTCCCCCTGAAGTGATGACCGATACCTTGAAGTGATAACCGATAGCTCCAGCTCCGTTAGCTCTGGCTCGTGCCGCGGGAATGCGGGTAGCTCGTGCCGCGGGAGCGGTCGGGTCGTCCTCATGTTTCCTTCACCCCGGATGTTTCCTTCACCCCGGTGGCGTCGGGTCGGGAGTCCGCCCCCATCGGTGAGTCACAATGTCCGGTGAGTCGCGATGTCGTCCCGGTGAGTCACGACGTCGTCGCCGCTCGGCTCCTGCCCCGTGACTGTCACCCATGCCGTCGAACCTGCCGAGAATCACCGCAGGTGGCATCGTTCCGAGGGGATGAGTTGCGGGTGGGCGGACCACGTTTCCGGCGCCCCCCTGGTCAGCCGCCCTGTGGCAGCCGAACGGACCGGCCCGGCGCGCCAGGGCTCTCGGCCGTCCGACCGTGAGCGCGGGCGCTCAATCATGCCGCGGGGATGAGGAGCCGGTCCCGGACGTCCAGGAAGCTCAGCCGACATGGGAGGAACCCGTCGTGTCGTCGGGGCTTGGTCGCCTTCACCTTGGTCGCCTTCACGGGGGTCGCGGCGCGCTGGTCCGGTGTGGTGAGCGGAGCTGCCGGTCTGGGCGCCGCCGCCGGCCCGCTCGTGGGGGGCGTGGCCTCGTGGGGGGCGTCGCCCGGCGCGTCGTCGACCCGGGCGTGCGCATCTCGTCGATCCGGGCGTCAGCGGGTCGATCCGGGCGTCAGCGGCCGGCGACCGCGATTCGATCTCAGCGGGCGGTGCTCTCCGGGCTGGGGTTGCTGCTGGTCGTACTCGGCATCAACTCGTACTCGGCATCAACGCCTCGGGGACCTCCGGCTGGGGCGGTACGACAGGACCTCCGGGTGGGCTTCCGGTCAGCTCATGGCATGGCCGTCCGCGACCGCGTCCCGCTGCGGGCAGCGGACCGCAGCCCGAGCGCCATGACGGCCCCGATCACTCCGAAGATCACAAGCCATCCGCCGAGCACAAAGACCAGAACAGTCAGTGAGATTTCGGGGAAGATCAAGAGTACCAGCCCTGCCAGAATGCTCACCACGCTGGCGCCGAGGCTTTGACTCCGATCCGGCATCTCGTCATGGGCTAGCGTCATGAAGCCCTGCGTCACACCATTGACGATCCAGTAGATGCCGAGGATCACAGCCAATACGGAGACCGTGAGCGAGAGATGGCGAAGCGCATACAGGCCCACGATGAAGGAGAGAAGGCCGAGAAGGCAGGACATCGTCCTCGCGGTGTCGCTCGCCGTCGTGTCAAGGGCGCGGACGAACTGGTAGATGCCAGACGCGATCAGCTGGACTCCGAAGAGGACGGCGATGATGGCCACCGTCGGCTTCGGCCACACCAGCACCGCGATCCCGACGACGATGTTCACCACAGCGAAGAGCATGACCCAGGCCCAGTGACGTCCCAACTCGCCCCATGGGTCCGTGGAATGGGAAGTTCGTCCGTCCGTGGAGTCCCGTCGAGTCGGCACGTTCATGGCGACCTTCTCTCGTCGCGTGCCCGCAGCAGCGATTCCCTGCGGCGGCGGGCGGCGGTCTGTTCGCCGTTCATCGGCATCCTGGGAGCGACGGTCCTCGTCGGCCTCATCCTGGAAGGGTGAGCCGTTGGCACGCGCACACCACTCCCACCCGGTCCCACCCGGCATCGTGCCGTGCGTCGGCGACGGTACGGCGTCGATGGGCGGTGGTCGTCGGGTCGATGGGTGGTGGTCGTCGGGTCGATGGGTGGTGGTCGTCGGTAGGCGATCGCCGGGCCCGGCGTAGTCCGGTTCCTTCGTGCGGTCCGGTTCGTCTGCGCGCCGGCCGACACATGTTCACCCCGAGGAGATGAGGCCGGGGACGACCGTTACCCGCATGATCCCTGTGAAGGGAGGGCCGGGATGGTTCGCCGCTGGGCTGAAGAACAACAGAAGGTGCCTACGGCCGCGCGTCGACGCCGATCGCCCCGACTCGCGGGCGACAGCGCGGGTCCAGCTCCAGGTGCAGGAGTCCTGGCTTCGCGTCAAGGAACGTCCCCGGGACGGATGGGTGGAGAAACAGACCGGGACGTCTGCGGCATTCCGTTGCCCCGGGCGATCGCTCTCGGGCCGGGAAGCTTCGGCGTGCGTCCTCCGCTGGTGGCGGTCGGCCCGCACGTCCGGGCACCGATGGGCCGTCAAACCCCGTACCTGCGACGGGCTGTCGATGAGCGGCTACATTTAGTTGTCAAGTCGGTGATGGTGGGTCGCGTCCGTATGGTCGTTCTGATCGGTGCGGACGGGGTCGGCAAGACCAGGGCCTGCTGGGAGGCTGTTCAGGAGCTGCCCTCGGACTGGCGGATCTGGCACCCGGCCACGGCGAAGGACCTCCTTCGCGGTGTCGAGCGACGCCGTGGTCGTCGCCATGAGCCGTTCATGGCGCCCCGGACGGTCGTGTGGCTGGACGGTCTCGAGCGATACCTGGATCCGAACGGGGAGTGCACACCTCGCCTGGTCGGATCCCTTTCCGCCGTGCTCCACGGGGTCTCGCGGAAGCCGGCGCTCGTCCTGGGCACGCTCTGGACCGGTGTGGATCGCTGGTTGGCGACATCGACGTGCGGCGACAGCGCAACCCGGCAGGCAATCGCCGACCTGCTGCTCGGATGCGAGTACTACCTTCCTGACACGTTGTCCTCCGAGGAACTGGATGTCGCGCGGAGCCTCGCCAGGGGGGATCCGCGATGGCGGAAAGCTCTCGAGGTGTCGCGAGAACGGCCGATCGCGTTCCTCGCCGGGACGACCTCGATCCTCGCCCGGTACGTGCAGGGCGCTCCAGCCGTGAGAGCGGTGTTGACGGCGGCGGCGGACGCGCGACGAGCCGGGGCCCCGGCTGAGCTTCCGTTGAGGTTCCTGGAGCGGGCAGCCCTGGGTTATCTGCCGTCCGACACCGACGGTCACGCGTCGGGTGAGGACCGGAGCACGGCCCATGTTCGGGAGACGATACGAGGCGCGTTGGTCCTCGCGACGATCGGTCGAGGTGGCGTTCCCGGCCCGTTGCAGGTGGTCCGCGTCGACGCGCAAGGCTCAGCTGACGCCGGCCCCACCGTCGTCCTGTCGGGGACCCTGGCCCACTACCTGGCTCGTCGCCGAGCCACCCAGCAGCCCAGGGACAGCCTCTGGCGCGCCGCTCTGAGCAGTTTTTCGCATCCTGCTGTCTTGGGATCCATGGCACGCGCAGCCGAGGACCGAGCGCGTTATGGTCCGGCGGCTCGCCTCTACGAGAGAGCGGCGGCGCTGGGGAACGCGGAGGCGGCAACGCGTCTGGCACTTCTGCAGGATCGTTTCGGAGATGAGCAGGGTGCCGAGCGGACTGCGGCAGAGGTTGTGGCCGACCGCGGGCGAGATGCGTGGACGGCGTTGGCGAGGCAGCGGCGGGAGGCCGGTGACGAGGCAGGGGCGCGGCGCGCAGTGGAACTCGGTTCAGCGGCTGGGAATCTCCACGCCCTGACCATGCTGGCGCGGGAGGCCGAGCAGCTGGGGGATGCCGCCGCCGCCGAGCGTGCCGCGGAGCAGGCAGCCCGCGCCGGATATCACCACGTGTGGACACTCCTGGGCGTACGACGTCGTTGTGCCGGAGACATGGTCAACGCCCTCTCGGCGTTCGAGCGGGCGGGCCGAGCCGGAAACCCGGAATCCTGGATCGAGGTGGCGCGTTGGGAGGAGACGTCGGGTCGCCCGGTACGTGCGGAGCACGCCGCACGGATGGCAGCCGTGGCGGGGTGCACCTCAGCGTGGCGTGCTCTGGCATTGCTGCGTGACGAGGCCGGGAATGACCAAGGAGCCGAACGAGCCGCCCGAGCGGCGGCGGACTGGGGAGACGCGACGGGCTGGACGGCCGTGGCCCGGCGGCGCGAGAGCGCGGGGCACCTGCGCGCGGCCCGGACGGCCTTCGAACAGGCCGGCCTGGCGGGCGACGTCCTGGCATGGACCGAAGTGGCTCGTCTGTACGAACAATCGGGTGACTGCGCCGCCGCCGAGCGTGCCGCCGCTCGAGGCGCGGCGTCGGGGGTCAGCGACGCCTGGCTCGAACTGGCTCTGATGCGCGAACAAGCCGATGACGAGATGGCGGCGGCGCGGGCGCTGGCTCACGCGGGCCCGGACGGTGATGGGCGGAGCTGGACTCGCTTCGCGCGCGTCAGAGCGAGAGCTGGCGACCCCACCAGGGCCGATCTCGCGTATGAGCGCGCGGCGCACCACGGTGATGCGCTCGCGTGGGCTGAGGTCGCCCGCCGCCGCGAGTACCGCGGGCGCCGGCACGAGGCCGAGGACGCTGCCGACCGAGCGGCCCGTCATGGCGATCCCTCGGCGTGGACGGCGTTGGCACTCATCCGGGAGGAGGTCGGCGACGCGGACGGCGCCGACGCAGCCGCGCGTCGAGCGGCCGTGGAGGGCCGCCCACAAACGTGGGCAGCCCTGGGCTGGGTACGGGCACGGGCTGGGAACCGCAGCTCCGCGCTCGCCGCCTGTCGGAACGGCGCAACAGCGGGAAGCCACGAAGCGTGGGGGTTCCTGGCACAACTGCAAGCCGAGGCTGGGGACCTAACCGCTGCGGAGGACTCGTTCCATCAGGCCATCAGGGTGGGCAGTGTCGGCGCGTGGGGAGGGCTCGCGCAGTTGCGGGAGCGGGCAGGTGATCGAGCTGGAGCCGAACGAGCCGCCGAAGCTGCTGAAAGGTACGGAACCAATGCGTGGAGCGTCCTGGCCAAGGAGTGGCATCGTGTCGGAGACCACGCCGCTGCGGAGTTCGCGGCAGTGCGAGCGGCGGGACTCGGCGACGTGGATGCGCTCCTCGGTCTCAGCTATAAGCACGAGCGCGAGGACCGCGGCAGGGCACAGCGGCTGGCCCGGATGGCGGTCGCGGCGGGGAGCCGCACCGCCCTTGACGTCCTGGTTCGTCTGTACGAGAGCAGGGGGCAGCGCGAGGCCTCGCAGGACCTGAGGCGCTTGGGGGTCACCGAGGAGGGAGAGCCGCAGCCGAGGCCACCGCGAGGCACGCCCGGGGGGAGCTTCACCCCGGCCGGATGAGGATGGGCTGGACACGCGGGCCGAGAATCCTCCCATGAAGCGGTCGGTGGACATCCTTGAGGGCAACACCTTTGTGGTCTGTGACGACCGCGGCGACATCGACGGATCCCCGGCCGAGGCGCACGGCTTGTTCGACCGGGATACACGTTACCTGTCGCGGTGGGTGCTCACGCTCGACGGGGAACGGCTTGCGACGCTGTCCGTCGACACCAGCCGCTACTTCGCGGCCCAGTTCTTCATGGCTCCTGGTGTCGCCTCGGCGTATATCAATGCAAAGGTGGCAGTGATCCGGCAGCGCACGGTGCTGCACGGGTTCCATGAAACCGTCACTCTCACCAATCACGACTCGACGCCTGCGTCCCACGAACTTGCCATTGCTGCTGAGGCTGACTTCGCCGATCTGTTCGAGGTCAAGGACGCCACCGTGGAGCAGAAGCGTGGCAGGCGCTACCAGCGCGCTGAGCACGATCGACTGGTACTGGGTTACGAGCGGGACCAGTATCGTCGCGAAACCTGGGTTCGCGCCAGCGGCGGCGCGATCTACGATGACCATGGGTTGCGGTTCACGGTCGACCTGGCGCCCCAGCAGTCGTGGAGCACGGAGATCGATGTGTTGGCGCTTCGTGGAAACGAGGAGGTACCGGCGTTCCGCGACCGGTCCGTCTGGGACGATCCGGAGAGCAGGCTCGGGCTGCGGCTGCTCCGGCAATCCGTCCCGGTCCTGGTCTGCAGTTGGCAGCCGCTGGAAAGGATCTACGAGCAGACCGTTCGGGACCTCGCGGCGCTGCGCTTCGACTTGCCGATCAGCCCCGGGCACCACTTGCCGGCAGCCGGATTGCCATGGTTCATGGCGGCGTTCGGCAGAGACAGCCTGATCACGAGCTTTCAGGCTCTGCCGTTCATGCCCGAGTTGGCGCATACCGCGCTGGTCACCCTCGCAGAACTCCAGGCCGTCAGGAGAGACGACTTCCGTGACGCCGAGCCGGGAAAGGTTCTGCATGAACTTCGATTTGGTGAGCTGACAGCCTTCGAAGAGCAACCGCATTCACCGTACTACGGCAGTGCTGACGCGACTCAGTTGTGGCTCATCCTGCTCGATGAGTACGAACGCTGGACTGGTAGGGACGACGTGGTGCACGCGCTCGAGGCATCGGCCCGGGCGGCGTTGACATGGATCGACGAGTACGGCGACCGCGACGGCGATGGCTACGTCGAGTACGAGCGGCGCAATCCGAAGACTGGCCTTGAGAATCAGTGCTGGCGCGACTCCTGGGACTCCATACAATCAGCTGACGGCGTGCTTGCCTCGCTGCCCAGGGCGACCTGTGAGCTGCAGGGGTACGTGTACGACGCGAAACGACGGGCGGCCAGGCTGGCCCGCGTGGTGTGGGACGACCCCGCGCTGGCGGAGCGACTGGAGGAGCAGGCCGCCGATCTGAAGACTCGCTTCAATCGCGACTTCTGGTTGCCTGACCGCGGCTACTACGCCTTGGCTCTGGATGGTGAGAAGCGTCCGGTGGACAGCCTCACCTCCAATCTCGGTCATCTGCTGTGGAGCGGGATCGTCGACGACGACAAGGTCGACCGGGTGGTGGAGCTCTTGACGGGGGAGCGCCTGTACTCCGGGTGGGGCATCCGGACGTTCGCCACCGGCCAGACGGGCTACAACCCCATCGGGTACCACCTGGGTACGGTGTGGCCGCATGACACCGCCTTCGCCGTCCTCGCCCTGGCTCAGCACGGGTACGCGGCGCAAGCGGCGCAGGTCGCGATGAGCCTGCTCGAGGCAGCCGAGATGCTCGGCGGTCGTTTGCCCGAGGCGTTCGCCGGTTTCGCCCGGGAACAGACCGCATTCCCGGCCGAGTACCCCACGGCGTGCAGTCCCCAGGCGTGGGCCTCGGGCGCCCCGCTGCTGCTGATCCGCGCCCTGCTCGGGTTGGAGACCGACGGCGCCATCTTGAGGTCGCGGCCCAGACTGCCGGAGCAGATTCGCAAACTGCAGCTGCTGCGGGTACCGGGACGTTGGGGGGCCACCGACGTCGGCGTCGACCTGACCGGGCGCGTGGTGTGGTTGGAGCGGGAGGCCCCTGAAGCGAGCCCCCTCGTCGATGCGCTCGTCGAGGCAGCGCAACGGATACCGGCCGACGCCAATCTCGGTCGCCGTGCCTCCATTGGTTTCGACCTGCACCAGGCCAACAGCTACCGCGTGATCGTCGACAACGGGAGAGTCGCCGTGGACAGCCATGCAGAGGCTGCCGACTGCATCCTCGCCACCGACGAGGATACGCTGGGTGAGCTGCTGCGCGGTGAGCGCAGCCCGGTCACGACACTGATGTCCGACAGGGCAACGTTGCGCGGTGACGTCGAACTGGGAACCCAGCTCCTCAGCTTCCTCGTCCGACTTGGTGCCAGGGCCGACTGACCGGGCGCCGAGCTGACCGAGCGACGAACCGGACGAACCGGAGTCGGCATCGCCGACTGCGATCGCCTACCGGGCGGCGGGGCACTGGGAGGACGATGGAGATGGCATGTGTTCCACGACGGCTGGCGGCCCGTTCGGCGGTCTGGCTGCTTGCACTGGCAGTCGGTGCCTGCAGTGCGAACAAGCCCGAGGTCTGCCAGCAGATGGACCAGTTGAAGGTCACCACCCGACAAGTGACAAACATGAATGTCGCTGCTGGTGGGATCGATGCCTTGAGCCAAGCTCTCAGCCAGGTGAAGCCCAAGCTGCAGAGCGTGGTCATTTCCGCTGCCAGCCAGTTCCCGACCGAGGTGTCGGATGTCCAGGCGTCGATGAGTCTGCTGCAGCGGCGTGTATCGGAGGCCAAGGCCAGCCCTACTCCGGCCACCCTGGGCGAGGTGAAGGTGGCGCTGACCAACCTGCACTCCTCGGTCGAGGCGCTCGCAAAGGCCATGGATCAGACCTGCTGAACCGCGCCTGCTCATGCGCAGGTGGGATTCGAGTGATTCGCTCTCGGATCGTACTCGGCCCGGCCGGGTGCGCGTCGTCCTCCACCGCGGAGCGTGTCGTCGGGGTCGCGACCGTAGATCACTCGGTAGTCCGGGGTGAACCGGGTTGGGTCGGTGAATCACGGCGACGCAATCATCGATGCGAGGAAAGTGCGAACGAGAAGGTCGCCCCTTTTCCTGCCTCTCCCTCTGCCCAGACTCGCCCACCATGTCTGGTGACGATGTTGTAGACGATCGCCAGCCCGATGCCCGTGCCCGTATATGCGCGTCCGTGCAGCTGTTTGAAGACCGAGAACAGATACTGCGCATCTGCCGCGTCGAATCCAACTCCGTTATCTCTGACGCGATAGATCACTTCATCCCCAGCCGCCTGTGATGACACTTCCACCCATCCGTCCGGCTTGCCCGCGGTGAACTTGAGAGCGTTTGACAGGAGATTTATCCACACCTGCCGCAGCATGGACTCGTCCCCCCAGGCGGGACGCAACTCACCCACCCGGACGTCGACGCAAGGCTGCTCCGGCGCCGCGTCGCGTACCTGCCGAAGCGCACTCCGTGCCAGTGTGCCCATGTCAACGACCCGGCCTTGCAGGGGCCAATGGCTGATCATGGAGAACCTCAGGAGATCGTCGATCAGCATATTCATCCGTTCGGTGGCGTCGACCACCTTCATGAAGAGCTGTCGGGCCTGCGGGGGCAGTGCCTCGGGGTAGTCCTGCAGGAGGATTTCGGTGAATCCTTTGATCGCACGCAACGGGGTGCGCAGGTCGTGGGACACGGAGGAGGCGTATTGCTCCAGGGCGTGCACCGTCGCCTCCAACTGCGCGGTGCGTCGAGTTACTCTGTCCTCAAGTTCCTCGTTCAGTTTGTGCAGGGCCCGTTCCGCTTCCCGGCGCTCGGTAATGTCGCGGCTCGTGAGAACGAAGCCATTCACGGTGGGGTTGCCGCGAAGGTCGCTGATCTTGATCTCCCACCAGTGGTAGCTTCCGTCGACGTGGGGCATCCTCACTGTTATCGGGGCAGAGCTGTCCGTGGATGATGTCAGAACTCCTGTCATCAAGGGCTGATCTTCGGGGTGGACCAGCGCCTGGATGGTCTGGGATTCGACCCTGGCGAGTCCGGCGGCCGGGGACGGGGTCCGGTAGACAAGCTCCCCCTCGGCCCCCAACACCATGATCACGTCACGGAGGTTGGACATCAAGGACGTGAAGCGACGAGCGGTCAGGCGCCGACCACGGTCGCCGCTCCACCTGACCAGAGCCAGCATGACGATGAGGGCGCAGCCGATCCCCCCTGCGCCCCATAGGGACCGGGCGTCGGCCGCGCGGGCAGATGCTCGGGCAGAGACGAGGACGGTCTGCATGGTCGCGTGGAGTCGACGCCGAACCGGAGCAACCAGAGTTTGATCGATCTCGAGTGTCATGCGTCGCCATCCGCCGTTCGCGATCGCAGTCGGCGTCATGCTGTCGATCATCAGCAATGCGTTCCGCAGGTATTCTCTGGCCTGGCCGATGAAAATGGCTACTTCTGGATCTCGTCCGTCAGTGTTCTCCATCGCAGTCAACTGAGCGGCCAGCCCCTGTGCGGCCTCGCGTCCCGCCTCCACGGGCATGACCGAGGGCGGGAGTTCGGGGGTTTGGGCCCCTCTGACCGTGCCGTCGATGAAGCCGTCCATCACGGCGACTCGCCCCTGGACGCGCAGCGCAGAGCGTTCCAGGTCGTGGGCGTGTACCTGCGATTGACTCAACCAGCTGCCTGCGGCGAAGGCGAGCGGCGCGAACACCGCGGCGCAGACCGCTAGTGCGAGGAGTTGTCGTGCTGGACGGTTGGTCGTGGCCCACATCTGACCCGACCTCGGCGCACGCCTGACGAGAGCGCTCATCGAAGAGTTCGATGGTTCTGTACCACGTTCCCCCCCCATTCCGCCTGCTATCGGACATCAGGCGTAACCTGCGGGTGGTCGGGGTCAGGGTGCCTTCGCTTGACCACTGGCGTGCGTGAATCCTCGCGGGTCCGATCCGGCGGCCCCGGTTCGCCTGGCGCCATCACGTGGAGGTGGGCAGAGAAGCTGCTGATCGTGGAACTGACCGGGAGGCGGGAGCCGGCTCGCACCGGGTGGGTGGAGCCGAGCGCCACCCACGCGCCGCAGGTGCGTTCGCGGGGGAGGGAACGTGATCCGGGAGGTGGCCCCTGGCTGGCCGTGGGGGAGGACCCGGTGAGTGCAGGGAAGCATGAAGCTCGGCTTCGCGTCGTGGACATCGCGTTCATCGTCGGACCTCCCTTTCATCATGTTCATCGGCTTCATATTGACGTCAGCGTCGTCGCGTTCATTGTCGCCGCAGCGGATGCTCTCGTGCCTCATCCCGTTCGGATAGTCGAATCGACACGGACGGTTCGGCAGCGTTCGCCACTGGGTCGCGGGCCGAAGGAATCATGGACGAGCCCGCAGCTCACCGTCCCGTCCGTGGTCCACCAGCCCGGAAGCCGGGTACGGAAGGGGAGCATCGGCTGGGGTCAGCGGCCGGGTCGCCGTCCGCTACCTGGACGCCTTGCTGTCGTCTCAGGCGCAACTGTCCGAAGCGTTGTCGGCCGGGGAGTCGGTCGGCAGGAGGAAGTGGAGTGGGGCCTGGGGGGAGGGACGCCGGGAGAGGAGACGGCCGTCGTCCGTCAGGTGCACGAGGTGCGCCGCGGTCTCCGCGATCGCGGCCCGGCGCATCAGGCCGGACACCCGCGCCCAGCCACGCGACCAGGTGAGCAGTTCGGTCACCTGCCACACCGTCGCGGTCCCGAGCCGCTCGAGCACGCCGAGGATCTCGGTGCACCGCCGCTCGTGGTGCTGGATCAGCACCCGGACCCGGTGCGCGAGCCCCGCGAACCGGTACTCGTGCGCCGGCAGCACCTCCGCGCTGTCGTAGCGGGCGATCCGCTCCAGCGAGGCCAGGTACGCGGCCAGCGGTGGATCGCCCATGTTCGCGACGAGCGCGATGTTCGGGCTGATCCGAGGGAGCACGTGGTCGCCGGTGAGGAGCAGGTCGAACGCCTCGTCGTGCAGGCACAGGTGACCGGGCGTGTGCCCGGGCGTCCAGACCGCGTGGATCCTGCGACCCTGGACCGGCACCAGGTCGCCATCGGCGAGCAGCCGGTCCGGTGTGGCGAGGGTGCGGAACGGCTCCAGCTGGTCCGGGGAGAAGGCCAGCTCGGAGGCGATGTCCGGTGGGACGCCGGCCTGCCGGAGCCACTGCTCGTCCGTATGGTCACCGCTCTGGGCCGACCAGCGGAAGGGCAGTGCGTCCAGTTCGTCAGGGTGCATGGCCACCCAGGCGCCCGACGCCTCGCGGAGCCGACCGGACAACCCGTGGTGGTCGGCATGGGTGTGGGTGACGACGACGCCCGTTACGTCGGACGGCGCGGCCCCGAGCACCCCGAGCCCCTGGACGAGCGCGTCCCACGAGCTGTCGGTGTCCCACCCCGGATCGACGACGACCAGGTCCGATCCTGCCTCCAGGACGTAGGTCAGCGTGTACCGCAACGGGTTCTGCGGGATCGGGACCGGCACCGACCAGGTGCCGGGGCGCACCTGCTCGACCGTCGGCAGCCGGCCGGCGATCCACGCCTCGCGCTGGGCCTGCCCGGTCACCCTCATCGGGTGGCGCCGATCGAGCAACCGCGCATGCGCTGCTGTCCCTTCCCACCACTACCTGAACGGTGCCCGTCAGTATCCGGCCCGGGACAGGCTATAGTGGTGATCATCGCTGGGCAACTCCTCGAGCGCGGACGATCCGGTGAACGATGCGGCTGATCCGCCGATGAGCTGCAAGGATGGCATGCCATGCGTAGTGCGTCGTCCGCCGTCTCCGGCTCGTCGCCGGGACGGCCCCGCGACCCCGGCGTGGACGAGCGGGTGGTGGCGGCGGCCGTGGAACTGTTCGGCGACATCGGCTGGGCCGGGTTCACGGTCGAGGCGGTGGCCCGGCGGGCGGGCGTCGGCAAGGCGTCGATCTACCTGCGCTGGCCGACGAAGGAGGCCCTGCTGGACGCCGCCCTGGCCGCCAGGGCAGTGTCCTTCTCTGACATCGACACCGGCACGCTGCGGGGCGACCTGCTGCAGCTCGTCCGGCAGCTGCTCTCGGTGTACCTGGGGGCGAGCGGCCGCGCGATGATGCGGCTGTCCCTGGACGGGCGGCTGATCCCCGGGATCCGGCAGCGGCAGGAGGCGTTCTACCGGTCCCAGATCCAGGCGGCACGGGCCGTCGTCCGGCGCGGCATCTCCCGTGGCGAGCTGGCTGAGGGGACGTCGGTGACCCTGCTGCTGGATACCGTCTGCGGTGGTGCGATGGTGCACGCGATGAGCACCCAGGACGAGCTGCGCGAGCGGGTCGCCGCGGAGGCCGGCGCGTACGCCGAGAGCCTGGTCGGCTTCCTGCTGGGTTCGAGCGAACGGTCCTAGCCCGCCTGTGCGAGCATCACCAGGCATGACGACTGCCGAAGCGACCCAGAGCCCCGCCCCCTCTCGCACCGTGCGGGGGCTGACCCAGGTGCACGGTTGGCGGTTCCATCCGGGGGTGCGCAGCAATCACGACCTGACCCTGGGCGAGCGGGCGGCGGACAGGATGCGCAACGGGATGGGCTCGTGGGTGTTCGTCTTCGCTGCTCTCGCCTTCCTCTTCGCCTGGATGGCGCTGAACCGCGGGAGCGGCTTCGACCCGTACCCGTTCATCCTGCTGAACCTCGTGCTCAGCTGCCTGGCGGCGCTGCAGGGTGCGATCCTTCTGATCGCCGCCAAGCGCAGCGATCAGATCGCGGCTGAACTGGCTCATCACGACTACGAGACCGACGTGCAGGCGAAACAGATGATCGAGCAACTGTCCGGGAACTTCGCGGCGATGGCGGGCCGGTACGAGGCACTCCAGCACGAGGTGGCCGCACTGCGAGCTCGGCTGGAGGGTTCGTGACCGCGGCGCCAGCGTGGGCGTTCGGCCGGCCGCCGCCCGACCGTGCGGGCGCCCCACGCCGCCCTCAGTGGGCGATCTTGGTGAGGAAACGGCGTGTCCGGTCGTGCAACGGTGCGGTGATCATTTGAGTGGCGGTTCCCTCCTCGAGGATCCGACCGGCATCCATCATGACGATCCGATCAGCGGCCGCTCGGGCGAAGCCCATCTCATGGGTGACCACGACCATGGTCATCCCCTCGTCGGCGAGTTCGCGCATCACGGAGATCACCTCTCCGACCATCTCGGGGTCGAGCGCGCTGGTGGGTTCGTCGAACAACATCACCTCCGGGCGCATCGCCAGGGCCCGGGCTATCGCGACCCGTTGCTGCTGGCCGCCGGAGAGCTGAGCGGGACGCGAGGCCTCCTTGTCTGCCAGGCCGACTCGAGTGAGCAAGTCACGCGCACGCCCCTCGGCCTGGGGCCGGGACAGGCCGAGGACCCTGTGCGGCCCCACGGCCACGTTCTCCAGGGCGCTCAGGTGGGCGAAGAGGTTGAACCGCTGGAAGACGAATCCGATCCGGCGCCGGGTGAGCGCGATCTCGCGGGGGGACAGCTCGACCGGGCCGCGGCGTCCCTGGCGGTAGCCGACGCTCGTCCCGCCCAGCAGTACTTCCCCGGAGTCGATGCGCTCCAGGTGGTTGAGACAGCGCAGGAAGGTCGTCTTGCCCGAGCCTGACGGGCCAATGATCACCACGGTCTCGCCGCGGTGTACCTGCAGGCTGACCCCGTCGAGGACGGGACGTCCGCCGAAACTCTTGACGACCTGACGTGCCTCGAGCAGAACGGGTGACTCACTCACGTGGCACTCCCCGCCAACAGCCGCTCACGGATGGACGTCGAGGGGACCTGGGCGGTCGGCCTGGCGAAGCGCCGCTCGATCCAGCGCTGAACGACCGCCCAGACGGTGGTGAGGAACAGGTAGTACGCGGCGACCGTCAGGAAGATCTCGAACGTCTTGAAGGTAGCCGAGTTGATCGCCTGGGCGGTCAGGAACATCTCCTGCAGGCCGATCACGCTGAGCAGGGACGTGGACTTCATCATCAGGTTGAACTCGTTGCCCAACGGTGGGACGACGATGCGGGCGGCCTGTGGCAGCAGGATCCGCCGCATCGTCATCGCCGGGGTCATCCCCAGTGCGGTGCCCGCCTCCGACTGCCCGACGTCGATCGCGTCGAGCGCGGCGCGGATGATCTCGGCCATGTAGGCGGCCTCGTTCGCGGCGAGGGTGAGTACCGCCGCCTGGACGACGCCGAGGATGACCACCGGGCCGATCGTGATGTCGGTGAACCTGTAGAGATTCAGCGCGGCCAGGCCGTTGTAGACGATGACGAGCTGGACGAGGAGCGGTGTGCCTCGGACCAGCCAGACATACGTCGACCCGATCCCGCGCAGCGAGCGCCATCGACTGCGCCGGAACAGCTCGACCGCGAGGCCGCCGACCGTCCCGAACGCCTGCGCCAGGACGGAGATGTACACGGTGCGGGCCAGGCCCTGCAGGAAGGCCTCCGACGGCCGGAAGACCGCCTCGGTGAAGAAGTCCCAGTCGAAGGTGAGACCTGGGTCGGCCGCCATGAGCCACACAGCCTGTCCCACTCCCGCGTCAGCTCTTCAGGGCGTCGCCGGTGAGGTTCCAGTTGGCCAGGATCTTGTCGTAACTGCCGTCGGTGCGGATCGCCCTCAACGCTGTGGCGACGGCGTCGTGGACGGCCCGGGCGTCCTTGCGGGTGGCGATGCCGCAGGCAATGACACCGAAGGGATCACCGGCCATGCCGAACTGTCCCGGTTGCTGCTTCATCACGTACGCCGCGGTCTCCAGCGTCGTGCCGTAGGCGTCCACCAGGCCGAGCTTGAGCTGCTGCAGTGCGTCGGAGTCCTTGGTGAACAGCCGGATGTCCAGGGCCCCTCCCGAGCACTTCGAGCTGGCCTGCTTGAAGTAGTCCGCCGCGGTCGTGCCGGTCTGCGCCGCGACCTTCTTGCCGCACAGCGCGTCCATCCCGGAGATCTGTGACCCGGTCTTCACCATGACGGTGTTCGAGCTGTTCAGGTACGGGACGAAGTCGACGGCCTTCTCGCGCTCCGGCTTGATGTACAGCTGGGAGAGGATTGCGTCGCACTGCTTGGCCTGCAGCGCTGGGATGATCCCGTTGAAGGCGGTGTTGGCCCACTTCGCGGTCAGCCCCATGGACTTGGCCAGCGCCGCACCGAGCTCGATCTCGGCGCCGACAGGCTTCTGGGTGGCGTCCAGGAACTCCAGCGGTGGACTGGTCAGGTCGGAGCAGAAGGTGATCTCGCCGTCCTTGAGCAGCACCCCGGCCGGCACGGAGCCCGGCGAGGACGCCGCCGGTGCGGCGGACCCGGTGGCCGAGCCGGTCGTGCCGGTCGACCCGGAACCGCTACCGCATGCTGCGAGCACGGTCACCGCGAGGGCGGCACCAGCCGCGCGCGCTCCGTGCGACTGCCAGAGGTTCATGGTGCAGCCTCCCGATAACTTGGTTGGACCAAGTGGCTGTTCGGCGGCGACTGTAGGGAGGTCCAGGGGTTGTGTCAAGGGTCGTGGCAGGAGGCTGTCGAGGTGATGAGTTAGCTGACGAGACTCGGTTTGGGGAGGTGAGGGCTGGCATCGTCCGAGCGCCCCTTGCCGTCCCGAGCGGGTCCGTGATTGTGTGGAGAGGTTGGTTGGACCAAGTGGAGGAACGGTGGCACGGCCTGGATTCGAGCAGCGGTCGCGAGCCGCGGAGCTGGTCGACTGGTCGACGCTTGCGGCCGGCCAGACCACCTCTGGCCGGCTGGTCGGCGAACTGACCCGGATGATCCGCGAAGGCCGCCTGATGGCAGGGGACCGGATCCCCGCCGAACGCGATCTCGCCGAGCTGATCGGGGTGTCACGCACCTCCGTTCGGGAGGCCCTGCGCGAACTGGAGCTGCGCGGGATGCTCGACCGCCGGCCCGGACGAGGCACCGTGGTCGTGGATGCGCCTCGGCCCGACCTCGACGCCGGATTGCTGGGGAGCGTCGATGCCGCCGGACGGATGCTGCGCGAAGTGATGGACCTGCGCGCCGTGGTGGAGCCCCCGATCGCCGAGCGAGCCGCCACTCGGGGGACCTCCGCCGAGGTGGAGGCCCTGCGGGCACTCGTCGAGGAGAGCGAGGAGGCAGTACGAGGGGGCGGGCAGGGCTACCCGCGCTACGTCGTCCTCGACATCGAGTTCCACCTCGCTCTGGCGCGGATGACTCACAACCCGTTGCTGGACCGGCTCCTGGCGGTGACGAACGAGTGGATGGCGCCGTCCCGGCGGTCCACGTTGCAGTCAGCCCGACGGATCGAGGTCTCCCTTGCGGCGCACAAGAAGATCTACGCAGCCGTCGCGGACCGGGACCCGGACGGCGCCGCGGCGGCCATGCGCGAGCACGTCAACCAGATCCAGCGGCTCATCGTGCCGAGTGTCCGATGAGTGAGACGCCGCGCTCCCTCCAGGCCGCTGGCCGGCAGGGCGTGGCGAGCCCGCACGCGCTGGCCTCCCGGGCGGGAGCCGACGTCCTGCGGGACGGCGGCAACGCGGTGGACGCCGCGTTGGCGGCGGCGACGGTGCTCGCCGTCGTCCTGCCGAATCAGTGTGCGATCGGCGGCGACCTCGTCGCCCTCGTCGGGCTCCCGGACGGCTCCGCCCGGGTGCTGAACGGAAGCGGCCGTGCGCCGGCCGCCGTCGACGTCGAGGCCTTCCGCGGGCGAGGCGACCGGGTGCCCGTCGACGGCGCACTGCCGGTGACGGTACCTGGCATCGTTGACGGCTGGCACGACCTCGCGCGGTTCTGGGGCACCCGGCCCGTGGCGACCGCGCTGGTGGCCGCTGCGGCCGTGGCCAGGGACGGCGTGCCGGTCAGCGCCGGGCTCTCCCGGGATCTGGTCCGGGAGTCGGGACGGATCCTCGCCGATCCCGGACTGTCCCGGGTGCTCGCCC
>DATDMG010000392.1:0-6210 GCA_036518955.1 Kineosporiaceae bacterium
TGCATCGAGGCCTTCATCCGGACCGGGATCACGAACGCGGCCAGCGAAGGCTACAACCGGGTCGTCAAACTCGACGCCAGGAACGCCTACGGATACCGCAACCCCGCCAACCAGCGACTACGAACACGCTGCGCAATCACCCGCCGAGCCCGCGGATGCCTCAACCCCGATCAACTTCGATGACCCAGGAATCGTCGGCGGCGCCGACGTCCTCGCCCGGGGACTACGCAGCCTGCGCGGCTCCTGCAGCTTCTCCCGCGATACCAAAGTGGCGATGGCGAACGGCACGAAGAAACCCATCGGCGAGGTCCAGGTCGGCGACAAGGTCATCGCCAGCGATCCCCACACGGCGCCGCCGCCACCGAAGAAGTCACCCTGCTCCACGTCAACGACGACAAGAATCGGCTGGACCTGGTCCTCCACACCGCCGACGGCGACGCCACCGTCCACACCACCGACAACCACCTCTGCTACGACGACACGAGTGGCACCTGGACCACGCCTGAGCTTGATGTTTAACCTTTGCGGCGCGTGACCTGGTCTGTCCTGGCTTGGTCTCGGCGTGTCGCCGTGGCGTGGAGCGACCTTCGGAAGATCGTGTTCTCGTTGGAAGAGCCGATCCGTACCGAAGGTCGCGATGGACAGCCTGCCGCAGGACGTGGATCCCGTCGAGTCCGATCCCGTCGATTCTGATCCCGTCGAGTCGATGCGGAGATTGTGCGGGTTCCGGCAGGACTTCTACGCCTGTGTGGAGGCGCGCCCGGATGCGTTGTTCGAGCTGACCGATGCGCTGCTGTGCGCCGACGGGCCGGTGCGCTGCCTGGCGGAGCTGTCGCTGGTACCGGAGCACCGGCGCGGGCATGGTGGCCTGTACGACGGGCTGAACGCCGGGCGGGTCGAGTTCGCCCGGCTGCGGCGTACCCTGGCCGGTCTGCCGCTGCCGCGGGTGCGCGAGCGGATCGTGTTGGCGGTCGACGTCTCCGCGTGGTTCCGCCCGGACGCCGAGACCAGCCCGGACCGGTTGTTCTGTCATAAGCACGGGCGGGCCAAGGGCACCAGTCAGCTGATCCCCGGCTGGCCCTACTCGGTGGTGGCCGCCCTGGCTGAGGGGCGCACAAGTTGGACGATGGTGCTGGACGCGGTCCGCCTCGGCCCCGACGACGATGCCACCGCGGTCACCGCCGCTCAGCTGCGCGAGGTGGTCGAGCGGATCATCGCTGCCGGTCACTGGCATCCCGGGGATGCACCGATCGAGATCGTGATGGACTCCGGGTACGACGTCATCCGGTTGGCCTACGTGCTGAGCGATCTGCCGGTCGTCGTGACCGGCCGGCTGCGGTCGGACCGGGTCATGATCGGCCCGATCCCGGCCCGGGTGCCGGGAACGATGGGCCGCCCGCCCCGGCACGGCCCGGTGCTCAAGCTCGCCGAGCCGGCCAGCTGGCCCGAGCCGGACCACACCACCACCACCGACACCACCCGCTACGGCACAGCGGTGGCGTCGGGCTGGGCCCGGATGCATCCCCGGCTGACCCGCCGCGGTGCCTGGCTGGACCATCCCGAAGACCAGGACCTACCGCTCGTCGAGGGCACCCTGATCCGGCTGCAGGTCGATCACCTGCCCGGCGACCGGACCCCGAAACCATTGTGGCTGTGGACCTCTCGTCCCGACGCCACCGCCAGCCAGGTCGACCAAGCCTGGCAGGCGTTCCTGCGCCGGTTCGACATCGAGCACACCTTCCGGTTCTTCAAGCAACAGCTCGGCTGGACCGTGCCACGACTGCGTGACCCGGCCGCCGCCGACCGCTGGACCTGGCTGATCATCGTCGCCTACACCCAGCTGCATCTGGCCCGCGGCCTGACCAGCGACCTGCGACGCCCCTGGGAACGACCCACACCGGCCGAACGGCTGACCCCCACCCGAGTCCGGCGAGGATTTCGCAACCTCCGACCGAAGCTGGCCGTCCGGGCCGGTGCACCGAAACCCACCAGGCCCGGTCCCGGCCGCCCGCCCGGCCGCACGAACCGCCACCCGGCACCCCGGTATGACGTGGGCAAGACCACAAAACGAGCCGTCAGCCTCGAAGAACACCACCAGACCGCAACTACTACGGGTTAAATATCAAGCTGAGAGAGCGTTGCGCAAGTCATTGAGTGCGGATTCCGTGTGGCTCAGAAGAGGGTTACGATGCCGGACCAGCCGTTGCCGATCGGGGTGACTGCGGTGAAGTGGTCGGCGTGTCCGGTGAACAGTTTCAGGATACCGGTCGACTTCTCGATCGCGATCAGGTCGGTGTATCCGTCGCGGTTGTAGTCGCCGGCACCCGACAGGCTGCGCAGGTCACCCCAGCCGTTGCCGACCGGAAGCCGCGGTCCGAACCCGCTTGGGAGCCCTCGGTACAGGTAGAGGTCGTTGGTGCTGACCTGTCGTGCGAGCAGGTCGACGTACCCGTCGCGGTCGAAGTCTCCTGCGCCGGTGAGCTCGTCCATCGCGTTCCAGCCCTGACCGATCTTGATCCTCGACCCGAAGCTCGAACCCGACCACGGGTAACGGTAGAGGTAGCCGGTGCTGCTCTCGACAGCGACGAGGTCGGGGTTGCCGTCGCGTCCGAGGTCGCCGACCGCGGTGATCTCGCGCATCCCGTTCCAGCCGTTGCCGACCTGGGAGCGCGCCCCGAGGGAGGTGCCGGAGCCGGGATACAGCAACAGGTCTCCGGTCGAGGGGTCGAGCGCAAGGACGTCGTCACGCCCGTCCCCGGTGAGGTCACCCAGCCGAGTCGCCGTCCATCCGTCCGCCCAACCCGAGGACGCCTGGGCCGGTGCGGAGAACGGTACCCCGGTCCGCGGATAGAGCAGGACCTTTCCGGTGCCCTGCTGCAGGGCCAGGACGTCGGACCAACCGTCGGTGGCGAAGTCTCCGTACGGGTTCGGTGCCGCTGTCCCACCGGACAGGTCCACGAAGGTGAACCCGTGGCTGTGGTAGTAGCTGATGATGGCTGGTAGCGCCGACACGGTGGCCGGGTTGCCGCCCGGCGCGTTGTGCATGAGCACCACCGGGTGCTGGAGGTTCCCCGCCGCGGTGCCCAGGGAGACGATCCGATTGACCCAGGCGGAGGAGGCGGAGGTGGCCTTCCAGTCCTCGGTGTCCACCGACCAGGTCCAGACGGCCAGTTGGCGAGCCGCGGCCGCGGCGAGGGTGGCGGAGTTGTAGGAGCCGTACGGAGGCCGGAACAGGCAGGGCGACCTGCCCACGAGAGCCGCCTGCTCCGCGGAGGCCCGGTCGAGCTCGGTGCCCTGCGCCGACTGGCTCAAGCCGGTCATCTGAGGGTGGCTCCAGGTGTGGTTGCCCAGCACGAAGCCCCGGGAGGCTTCCCGGCGCACCAGCGCCGGACGGGCGGACTCGTTCACGCCAATGTTGAAGAACGTGGCCGGCACTCCGGCCTGCGTCAGGATCGACATGATCTCGGGCGTGCTCGCGCCGGGCCCGTCGTCAAACGTCAGTGCGACCGTCTTGCCCGTCCCTGGCGCGCCGCTGTGCACACCACTGGCCGCGGGGCATGGCGTGACCGCGGCCGACGGGGCCGACGGGACCGTGCCCTCCGGCGGGGGCACCGTGGCGGGATCCGCGGCGAGCACGGAGGATGGCGGCCACGGACCCTCCGGAAGGTCATGTGAGGCTGCGCTTGACGCCGGTATCGGCCCGGAGCTGTGGACTGCCGCCGCGGCCGCCGACGACACTGGACCGGGAAGTCCGACGAGAACCATTCCGACGAGAACCATCCAGGATACTGTGACGATGATCGTGTAAGACCAGGAACGCCGCTGCACGTGCCCTCGCCTCCTTCGGAAGGCCGTCGGAGCGGATGCCCGAACCCGTCAGCTTTGCACGGGAACACACCTCAGGACGCGGGCCTTTTGTCGCCTTATGACACCCTCGCGTACGAGCAGTCGCCGCGACGACGCCAGCCTTGACGCTGTGGCATGTCGTGGTGGAATGATGTGACGTCAATTATCCTCGAGAGCATTCCTCACAATAAGGACGTTCCCTCGCCCGGGGGAGGACGCCGGGATCACGGTGTCCTCGGCGGCCGGCGACGTCGAGGGCACCGGAACGAGCGACCTAATGAGCGGGAGCCGTCGGCGCTGGCGGCGGGCTCAGGACCGCGGGATCAGGCGCAGCGGAAGCGCGTTCGGCGTGACCGAGACCTTCGCCACCTCGGTCACCGTGTGACCCGCCACGGGTTCGAGGCGCCAGCGGGGCACGATCGCCGCGAGGCCGAGCATCACAGCGGTCCAGGCATAGCGGTCACCGATGCACTGGCGGTTCCCGGCGCCGAAGGCGAAGTAGGCGTTGCGGGGGATCTCCTCGCCCCGGCCGGGCAGCCAGCGGTTGGGGTCCAGGACCGTCGGGTCTCGGTAGATCGACGGATCCCGGTGCAGGGCGATCGGGCTGATCAGGATCTGGGTTCCCGCCGGGATCGGCACCCCGCCGAGAGTCACCTGCTTCACGGTACGGCGGATGAGCAGCCAGAAGGCGTAGAGGCGGAACACCTCCCGTGCCACCCGCTCCGTGTAGTCGAGGGCGGTCAGGTCCTCGAAGCACGCTGACCGGGCGCCGACGACCTCCTTCACCTCGGCGGCGACGCGGTCGGCCACCTCGGTGCGTCGGCTCAGTTCGTGCAACGCCCAGGCCAGCGCGTTGGCGGTGGTGTCCCGTCCGGACAGCGCGATGGTGATCACCTGGTCCCTGATCAGGTCGTCGCTCATCGACGCGTCGGTGTCCGGATCCCGCGCGTGGATCAGCATGGACATCAGATCCCCATCGGGGCCCCGAGGGCGCGGTAATCGCCGATCGCCTGCTCGCAGCTGTCCCGGATGTGCCGCATCGCGCGGGTGAACCGCCGATTCGCCGCCGTCGGGAGCTTCTCCATCACTCCCAGCGGGGCCAGGGCGCGCCTGACGATCCCGTCCTGCACGATGGGGAAGGACTCCTCGAGCGCGCGGCTCGCGGCCTGGCCGAGGTGCGAGGCGAAGAGGGTCCGCGCGACGAGGGTGAGGGCGGTGGCCTGCATCTCCTGGTCCATGGACACTACCTCCCCCGCCCGCCAGGACTCGACGCGCTCGGTCAGGCAGGTGCTCATGATCTCGGCGTACCGGGCGAGCTGCCGGCTGTGGAAGGCGGGCTGCATCAGCCGCCTCCGACGCAGGTGGAATTCGCCGCTGTCCACACTTGCCAGCCCGTCCCCGACGAACGTGCGCACCTTTTCCCAGAAGACGCCCTTGCCGTAGTCGACCGCGTCGTCCACGAACACCCGCCGGATGAGGTCGGGGTCGTTGACGACGTACGCCGGTTTCGGCCCGAAGCCGATCTGGACCACTGGGCCGAGCGGTCGCAGGCTCTGGAAGAAGTCGAGGGGCCTGCGCTGGAGTTCCACGAGGTGCCCCAGCACGGGGAGGCGGCCCGGTGCGGCCGGCGCGATCTGCTGCTCCTGAACGGGGTTCATCGCGCTCCATCGCCTCGCAGGGCCAGGACGTGAGCGGCGGCGTCGGTCCGCCCTGCTCCCAGCCCACCATTGCCGATGGAGGCCCCGCGGGTAAGCCTCTCCGCCCGACATGACGAACCTGCTGTCCGGACGCGTCGTGACGGTGGGCACTCGATCGAGGCATCGTGGACGGCTGCGACCCCTGGCGTCGTCCGCCAGGGCCGCCACGTGCAAGCCGACGGTGAGCGGCTCGTCGTCGCCGTCCGGCACCAGGGCCTTGCCGGCGGCGGACGACGTCGTAGCGGCGTAGACGACAGGGTTGTGTCGGCAAGGTGTCCGCGGACCGCGCACCAACCAGACCGCGGATCGCGTCGTCGACGGCGGCAGGGTCGGATGCTGCAAAAGTTGCCACGCGTACTAGGTGCCTTTGCTAAGGTCCTCCCGATCTTATCAGGTATCGCGGTTCCGTGGGGCTTGTCGCCCTGGACCCCTGGAAGTCACGGCTGGCGCGGCTCGTCCGCCTCGCGCATAGGATCGGGGGACTCGATGCGCCACCGGACGGGGTCGACGTCACCCCGTCGCGTTGGGCGGGGGACGACGGGGTGGCTCCGCGGTTCGTGGTCCGCCGTGACCTCGGGCCTGGTAGCTGTCGCCTTGGTGGCGTCCGGGAGTGGGCCGGCCGCTGCCGCAACTACTCCCACGGCTACCGCCTCAGGCTCCCCCACCC
>DATDMG010000393.1:0-11831 GCA_036518955.1 Kineosporiaceae bacterium
TCGGGGGACAGCCGCACGGTGCGGGTCGCCTTGGCGGCCGGGCTTCCCCGAGGCTCCTACACCGTCACCTGGCGAGTGGTGTCGGTCGACGGACACCCGGTGTCCGGCACGTTCACCTTCGGCGTCGGGGTGCCTGCCGGCGCCGCACCGCAGCCGGCGAGCGATCCCGTCGTCGGCATGCTGCGGACCGTCATGCAGGCGTTGAGCTACGCCGGGGCGGCGTTGCTCATCGGGGGGAGCGTCTTCCTCTTCCTGCTCTGGCCGGGCGGCCATGTCAGCCTCCGGATGCGCAGGGTGATGATCGCGGGGGTGGCCGTCGCCGCGGTCGGCTCCGCGGGAGCGCTGCTGGTGCAGGGTCCGTACGTGGCCGGGCGGTCCGTCACAGCGCTGCTGGACGTCGGCCTGCTCGGGGAGACGCTGGGCGCCGGTTACGGGCGTCCACTGCTGCTGCGGGTGCTGGCGGTCGCCCTCTCGGTGCCGGTGCTGGGGATCTGGCCCCGGCTCCCGGACGACGAGGACGCCGCACCCGGCGGCATCGCCGCGGCCGGGAACGCGTTGCTGCTGGCGGCGTCGTTCAGCCTCACCGGCCACGCGGCGGAGGCGTCCCCACGCCTGGTCGCGGAGGCGGCCGACGGCGTGCACGTGGCGGCGGCCGGGGTCTGGCTGGGTGGGCTCGCGGTGCTCCTGCTGGCGTACCTGCCGGAGGCCGCGCACGCCGCCGGTTCCTCCGGCCGGGCGCGCTCACCCGCGCTTCCGGTGACGCTCGCGCGCTGGTCCCGGCTGGCGATGGTGGCGGTGGGACTGCTCCTGTTGACCGGCGTCTACCAGGGATGGCGCGAGACCCGAGCGGTGGACGCGTTGACCGGCACGACGTACGGCGAGTTGCTCCTCGCCAAGGGAGTGCTGTTCCTGATACTGCTGGGGACCGCGCTGGCCGCCCGATCTCTGGTGTCACGCTGCGTCTCCGTGAACCGGTCGGCTTCTGACTCCTCGCCCCCCGGCTCGGTGGCGGTCTCGCTTCGCCGGCTACGGAGTGTGGTGGGCGTGGAGGCGGCGCTGGGGGTCGCCGTCCTCGGGGTGACCTCCTGCCTGGTGGCCACCCCTCCGGCCCGCTCGTCGTTCGGCCCGCCGTTCTCGGCGTCCGTGCCCGGCAAGGACCCCGACGGCACGACGATCCGGGTCGCCCTGGACATCTCCTCGACCCGGGTCGGCACGCAGACCGTGCGCCTGCACGCCTACACCCCTACGGGTGAACCCCTCCCGTTCGCGACCGCGACCGGCGAGTTGCGGCGCGTCGGTATCCCGGGACCGGTGCGGTTCAGCTTCACCCCGATCGCGGACGGCGTGGGGCTGGCGAGCGGGGTCGTCGTCCCGTCAGCGGGGCGCTGGACCCTGACGGTGCAGGTCCTGACCGACGCTACGACGGACTACGCAGCCACGACGAGCTACTCCGTGCGCTGACCACCGCGTCCTCCGGCACCATCTCCTGCCGGGCCGGTCGGCGCTGATCGCGGTGAGATCCACGCCGGGGAGATCCGGGCACGGATATGCTGGCGACATGTCTTCCCATCGTGGGGCGGTAGCTCAGCCGGTCAGAGCAGGGGACTCATAATCCTCCGGTCGCGGGTTCGAACCCCGCCCGCCCCACCACCTGCGAAAATGCGTCCGCGGGTCCGGTGCCCCCGTCGAGCACAGCGCTCGGGCAGGCGAGTACGGAGTGGGTTGGTCGCTGATCAGCGTCCGTTGGGTGCCGTGGTGGTGCTACCGGGCTCCGAGGTCGGGTGGCACGTCCTCCTCACGGAGGAGGTTGCTGATGACCTGTTCGAGGGCGGGGAGTCGTTGCGACAGGAGCTGCCATACGAGCCTGTCGTCGACGGTGGCATATCCGTGGATCAAGATGTTTCGGAATGCGACGATGCGGGGTAGTTCGGGAATCTCTGCGGCAATCCCTGGAGCAGCTTTCGACAGCTGGTTGAGGGCCTCGCCGATGATCTCGAATTGGCGCTCGACGGCCGACCTGAGCATCTCGTCCGCCGTGTAGTCAGCGAACGTGCATCCTCGGGTGAACCCGAGGATGAGGTCCGCGGCTCGTTGCGCGTCCCAGAGGTATTTTCTTGGATCAGGCTGCATAGAGGGATTGCCGGGTGCGCATGATCTGATTACGGAAGTAGGGGTTGCGTAGACTCGTCGTTGTGATCAGGTCTACCGGCCGATGGAGGAGCTGTTCGAGGTTTTCCTTCAAACCGAAGTAGGCGTCCACGTAGTCGATGCTTGCGGCGTCGTCGAACTCCACCAGGAAGTCCACGTCGCTCCGAGCGGGGTCGAAGGAGTCTGTGAGGACCGAGCCGAACGCGTGGAGGCTCCGGACGCGGTACCTGCGGCAGAGGTCCTCGATCTGCGGCAGGCTGCGTTCCACCAGTGGGTTCATGGCGACACCTCCTGCGGATCCGGGCCTGCCGGTGCTCGGCGCCTCCTCGTGCGGAGCGAGGATCTTCGCCAGCCGTCTCTGCTTGACAGAAGGTTACCTCGTCGCGGGCCGGGGGAGAGGCTGCACCGTGGGCGCGGTGCGGCGGCGGGGTGCGGGGACGCGTCGGCCCATCGCCGAGACGCTGGCACGGCACTGTGTCCACCGTGGTCTCGTGGCCGGCGGATTGGGGTTGGTCTGGAGGGGCGGACCGGGGTCCGCACGGATGCCGGCAGTTCTCAGCCCGGTGGTTTCCGACAGGAGGGTATTCGGCCCCGGACGCTTACCGTTGAAGCGCGTCTTTGCTGGTGAGCACAGCGTTGGGGCCGGGAGTGCTCATAATCCTCCGGTCCCGGGTTCGAACCCAGGGTGACGCGCAAAGTCGTTGGTGCTGGTCATCAGGTGGGGTTTGGGTGAGCTGATCCGAAGAGGGTCGGAGGACTGGTGTTGCCGGCGTTCGCCCGTGGATCGAGCGTGGGGCCACGCCACTGCGGACAGGGCTTCTTCACGGTGAGTGAGTCTGGGGTGTGTCCGGGACTGACCAGCACCACCGGTCGCGGCGCGGGTTGAGTGACTGGAGTGGCGACCGTCCTGGGCAGACGGTTCCGGTTCGAGTGGTTGACGGCGTGGTGGGTGGATAGGGCAACGGAGTCCCGGTAGGACGGGGATTGTCTAGATCATCCGTTCTGCCGGAGGACTCCGTTGCCGGTTCAGTCTGTCATTGCCGTCCCATCGGCTGCCGTCGCATCGGGTGCCGTCGGCTCGGGCACGTTGAGCTGGGAAGATGCATGTCCGAGATCTCGGCTCAAGAGTCCTTCTTCCGCGTGGTGGATGCCCATGTCGGCCCGATTGATGCCATGCGCGCGAGCCTCTTTGGCCCTCTTGGCCGTCGGTTGGTGCGTGGGCACGAGGCCGCATGGGTGACGGAGAGTCGCGTGTCGACGTCAGGTGTCCCACGATCGTGCGCGTGGGTGCCAGCGGCCGGCGGCGGTGCCGTCGAGTAGCGGATCGATGAACGGGCGTATGGCCGTGATCGCGGCGTCAAGCGTGGCGGGGACGGGGACTACGGATGCTCGAGCCTCGCGGGCGTATCCGCGTTCCCACAGGCGACGGTCGGGGACGTCGAAGCGGTCGGGTAGAGGCACTGCACGGCGGGCGGCTTCGGACGTCAGGGCTGCGGCCTGCGCGCTCGCGGCGATCTCGCTCGCCGAGACGATGGCGATGAGGTCGAGAAGATCCTTGTACCGGGTCGACGGGAGCTGGCCCGCGCCGTAGCGGTCGAATGTCGCGACCACCTTGTCCGCGACGTGGTCGACTAGTGGGTAGGCCCGGTAACCCCGCTGTTCGGCGTCAGGGATCGCGCCTCGTGCCAGCGGCGGGACGTCTTCGGGTTCGCCCGTCATGGTGAGTTGATCGCCGATGAGATCAACAGAGAATGCCGCCCATGGCGATGTACCGATACGCAGCGTGATGGGGATGCGGAGGGCGGAGGCGCCCTGGGTGGCTTGTTGCGATGGGCCGACTTCGAAGTGGCACCAGTCGCCGAGCTCGAGGTGGGCGGCGCGGCGAACGTCTGCCTCGGCGATTGCGAGCGATTCGTTGCGGAAGATGTCGATGTCCTTGGTGCCACGGACGCCGATTTCGCGGGCCAACAGAGCGGTGGCGCCCTTGACGATCCATCCTTCGTCGACCAGGTAGAGGCGTGCGAGCAGTCGGTCGTAGGCGAACTGACGCTGCAGCGCTGGCAACGACCAGGGACCCTGCTGGGCTCTCGCCTTGAGCCGGTCGGTCACAGCGCGCCGAAAGGCGGTGGGGCTGGTGCAGTTCCGTCGGCCTGTCATCGCGGTGAGGTGCGCTGATCCGCGGGTGCGGACCCCGGCCGGGTGGCGGACGGGTGCGCGCGGGCTTCGTTCATCCATCGCTCGCTTTCCGCGTCGCCGACGAGGTCGTACATCCGCTGCAGAAGTGCGAGCCCGTCCCCACGTCGCAAACCGAAGCGGCTCGCATGCGGTGCAAGCGCATCGGCGAAGGTGGCAGGGTAGTCGTACACATGGTGGGTCGCGTCCACGATGATGCGCGCGACGGCCGCGGGTTCCTCGTGGTCGCGGAGCAGATCTGAAGCAACGCGTGAGGGGCGGGTCACTGGCAGCCCCCGCAGGTCGACGACGTTGCCCTCGCCCAACCCGCGGACGTGGAGCCGAACGTCGCGGCGGCGGGTCTGTTTCCGCGTTGGGACGGAGAACTCGTGAACATCCGCGGGAAGGTCACCGATCTCGTACAGCGACGCAGCGGACCGGTGCGAGACGACGCCCTGCTGAGCGTCACGCTCCCACGCGGGCAGGTCCGGCGCGAGTTGGAGCCAGGCGGCGCGCAGTTCTAGGTGGTCAGCGATGGGGGCGCCAGCGAGCCTGAAGACGCCTGAGGCGATCCGCTCGAGGATGCCGTCAGAGATCAACCGGGTCAGAGTCGCTGGCGCTGTGCCAGCCTGGTATGCCTGCCTGCGGGTGACCAGTCCCCACTGGTCCTGGGCAAGCTCGGCGAGCGGTGTCAGAGTCGCAGCACGCGGCACAACTGCAAAATAGCTCGCTTCTGAGCGAAAATGAAGCATCGTGGCCCGTGTCGAGCTCCTCGACGGGCCGTCCTCGACAACCCCTTGGGTGACGGATCCCGCCGCGGTGCTGGTGACGGAGCGTTAGCATGAGACTCTGGGTAGGCACAGAAGCCGCAGGAGGCTACGCAGGCTGATCTCATAATCTTGCCTGGTCCGGCTGCCAACGGTCGGCAACGGCCAGATCCGGCCCCCAGCGGCCAATCCGCGGCAACGGTTGGGGTAGGGGGTGGGCCGGGGTGGACGCGGGACGGTCGGCGGTGCCAGGGACGCGCGCTGCTGGGTGTACGGGGCGGTGCTCGCCGACCGAGGAACGCGTGGCTTCAGCCGTGGCCGGGGGGCTCCTACCTGCAGGCGAGGGGAGCGGTTTTCGGCGACTCGGTCGAGACCCGTCCACCTGCGTTGCCATCGGCCACCGGTTCCTCGAGCGAGTGCCCCCTTCGTCCCGAAGCAGACGTCGGCGGCCAAGGTTGGGTAGCGGCAGGCTGGGGTGGACGCGGCGCGGCCTGCGGCCTGGGCTCCGCCTCCCTGGCCGGGTTGCTGTCGGCTGTGCTGTCAGCAGTTGGGGACGGGGCGCGCCTGGCCAGTATTACAGCCGCTGTTTCTCCCTTCGTGATTGATTTGTGACTGTGTGTGGGTGCTGCCGTCGAGTGCGTTGTTACGGGCAGTGATGGCTTCGCGGGTGGTTCAGCTGGGGTCGAGAGCCTGTCGCAGGTGGCGTTGGTAGTGGTGCCAGCGGGCGGTGGCCTGGTGGCGTCGTCTGCGTCGGGACCAGGCCAGGTGGAAGGCCTCGGCGGCTGCGGAGAGCAGCCCTTGGGCTTTGGCCAGGGCCAGGGCGTGCAGGCGGCGGTGTTCGGCGACGGACAGCTTGATGTGTCCCAGGTCGGCGGGTCGGGGCTGGCCGGGTCGGGCGGGGACGGGGCTGTCGCCGAGGGGGATGCGGCGATCGTCGTCGGCGTCGTTGACCGGTTCGGGCTCGTCCGGGGGCTGTTGGGGTGCCGGTGGCGCAGGTTGATCGGCGGTGGGCGTGCTGGTGGGCAGGGTGAGCGCGGCGACCTGGCGTAGGGCGGCCAGTGCGGTCAGGACGGTGTGCCGGTACAGGCCGGTGTGGGTGCGGACCTGGGACTGATCCCAGCCCAGGACGTCCTTGCCGGTCTTGGAGGTCTCTTCCACCGGCCAGCGGCGCCCGGCGATGGTGGCCAGGTACGGCAGCCTGATCTTCGCCGGGTCCGGGACGTGGCAGATGAAGTAGGCCAGCTGGTCGGGGCGGGTGATCAGCCGGCGGATCAGCAGCACCTGGCAGGGATCGTCCGTGGCGACCAGGGCCCAGTCGAACAGCCGGGGGCCCTTGGAGCCCGTCCCGCAGCTGCGGCGTTCGAAGGCGTCCCGGGCGGCGGCGTCGGCGCCGGCCTGGGCTGCGGTGATCGTGGTGCCGGCCGGGGTGGTGATCTTGAACGTGGTCGGGACGATGAACACCCCGGTCAGGCCGAGTTCGGTGCAGGTGGCGCGCAGCTTGGACGAGCGGCCGTAGACCTCGTCGGCGGCCACCCACCCGAACGGCAGGCCCGAGGCGGCCAGGCGCCGGACCTGGGCGGCGGCTAATGGGAATGCACCGAGCGGCCACAGGGCAGACTCGGTGTCCGAGCCGCCATCGGGTGAGCACTGCAAGCGGCAGGCCTTCAAGGTCTAGATCTAGATCGTGCCCCCGGTGGTTGGTGAGGAGGCTGGATGGCTGGTGGGATGTCGTGCCCCGGGTTCGGTGAGCACTGATCCATTAGCTCGCTGCGCGTCTCCTTCAGGCTCAGGATGGACACTCGGATGTGGTCT
Source organism: Kineosporiaceae bacterium (assembly GCA_036518955.1). Classification (GTDB taxonomy): domain Bacteria; phylum Actinomycetota; class Actinomycetes; order Actinomycetales; family Kineosporiaceae; genus DATDMG01. The sequence continues at coordinate 6,900 of DATDMG010000393.1, forward strand.
GGGCGGCAGGGAGGCTGGAGTGCTGTTCGTCGGGGATGACTGGGCCGAGGCTCACCACGACGTGGAGGTGCAGGACGAGCAGGGCCGGGTGCTGGCCCGCCGGCGGTTGCCGGAAGGCGTGTTCGGGCTGGAGCGGCTGCATGCGCTGATCTCGGATCATCTGGGGCCGGACGAGGAGCCGGACCAGGTGGTGATCGGGATCGAGACCGATCGCGGGCCGTGGGTGCAGGCGCTGATCGCGGCCGGGTATGTGGTGTACCCGTTGAACCCGTTCCAGGTCTCTCGCTACCGCGACCGGCACGCCTCCTCCGGCGCGAAGTCGGACCCGGGGGATGCGCACGTGCTGGTCGAGGTCGTGCGGCTGGACCGGGCTCATCACCGGGCCGCAGCCGGGGACTCCGACGTCGCGGAGGAGGTGAAGGTGCTGGCCCGGGCGCACCAGTCGCTGATCTGGTCGCGGCAGCGGCAGACCAATACCCTGCGCTCGACGCTGCGGGAGTTCTACCCCGCCGCGCTGGCCGCGTTCGCCCAGGACGACGCCGGGCTGGCCAGCCGGGACGCGCTGGCGGTGCTGGCCATCGCGCCGACCCCGGAGCAGGGCCGGGCCCTGTCCGTCTCGAAGATCGCTACCGCGTTGCGGCGGGCCGGCCGCCAACGCAACATCGAGACCCGCGCCCAGGCGATCCAGGCCGCCCTGCGCACCCCGCAGCTGGCCCCCCGCCCGGGCGTCGCGGCCGCTTATGGGGCCACCGTCAAGGCTCTGGTCGCCGTGATCGCCGAACTGGCCGCGCAGGTCAGCGCGTTGCAGGGCGAGGTGGAGGCGGGTTTTGGCCGGCACCCGGACGCTGAGATCTACCTGAGCCAACCCGGGCTTGGCATGATCCTGGCGGCCCGGGTGCTGGCCGAGTTCGGGGACGACCCTCACCGCTACGCCGACGCCAAGGCCCGCCGCAACTACGCCGGCACCTCACCGATCACCCGAGCCTCCGGCACCCGCCGCGTCGTGCTGGCGCGCCATGCCCGCAACAAGCGTCTGGCCGACGCTCTCTACCAGCAGGCCTTCGCCGCACTGCAGGCCTCACCCGGAGCCCGCGCCTACTACGACCGGCAACGCGCCGCCGGAGCCACCCACCACCAGGCCCTGCGCGCCCTGGCCAACCGCCTCGTCAGCATCCCGCACGGCTGCCTGCGCCACGGCGTCCGCTACCGACGAGACCCTCGCCTGGCAGAACCAAACCAGCACCGCAACCTCCGCCGCTTGACATGTTCCGCCCGTGGGATGTCTAGATCGGGCCGAGACTGAATCGCCTGTTGCGCAGGTCGATGGCCAGGATCCGGGCGCGGATCTGGGTGTCTCGCTCGGGCAGCGTCGGCCAGCTCGAGTGCGGCGCGAGACCGTCGACGCCTTCGCTGGTCCGGATGAAGGACCCGAACGGTGCGACGTCGACGACCTGTCCATCGATCACGTCTCCGACCGTGCGCGCGGCAACGAAATTGGCCCACGCGTGCTCATCTACGGCGTGTTGGGGGCGGGACATGCGATCACCTCCTCTCTGCGCAGATTCCGCCATGCGCCGAGGAGCCGGGAGGGCCACGAGCCCGCCCCGCGATCAAGCCGTGGCCGGGTGCCCCATCTGTTTCCGGCCCACCTGAGCCGACCCGGCAGTCACCTCACCGAAGGTACCGGCCGGTCGGACCGGCGACAAGATCGGACGGTGCAGGCGCAACCCATCGGTCGGCCCTCACCCCGGATCCGTAACCGTCCGCGCTGGTCGACCCGGGGATGGCGGCATGGGCCACGGGTATCAGCCGGATGCGCTTGGATGTCCTGGTGGCGGTGCGCTTGGACGAGGACATGCTGGCGGGTGCGGTCGATGCCGAGGTGTTCGCCGACGCCGAGTGGCTGCTGGCGCACGGCGTCGTGGGGTCCATCGCAGACGCGACCGGTGGCGCCGCAGCCGTGGTCCAGGTCGGGCAGGGTCGCCGCGTGGAGGTGTGGGTCGGCGTCGTTCACGGCGGGCTGTGCGCGGAGTGCGACTGCGAGGCAGGCCGCGATGATCTGTGTGCCCATGCTGTTGCCGTCACGCTCGCAGCGCTGCGCAGCGGGTTCACCTGGTCCTCGGGCGCCGCCCCGCCCTCGGGGTCGGTCGATCCCCAGGTGCGTGAGTTGGTCGAGGCTGCCGACCGGTTGTCTCGCCGCCGGCTGACCATGCTGGTGGCCACCCACGCCACGACCGACAGGCGGCTGCGGACCCGGCTGCTGGTCGAGGCCGGGCAGCTGGGACCCCTGACCCAGCCCGAGGCGGACCAGCTGCGCCGAACCCTGGGCGCGATCGCCGCGGAGGCGACCACGGGGCGGTGGCAGATGCCCGATGTCGTGACCGCCGGTGAGGCCATCATCAGCGAGCTGGAGATCCTTTCAGCGAGGCCGGCATCGGTGCCGGCGTTGCTTCTGGTCGAGCACGCTGCCGGCCTGTGGGACGGGTTGGCCGCTCACCTGTTCGACGACTGGGAACACTACGACGGCGTGCCCGAGGAGATGGGAGAACGGGTACGCCGGGTCCACCTTCACGTGTGCGAGCAACTGCGGCCCGACCCCGACGAGCTCGCCGAACGGCTGAACCGGATCATCTCCGCCGCCCAAGCCGTCTCCTGCCTCGACTCCCCGAACGACTACAAGCTGTTACACGGCGACACGTAACCGATGGCTTCGTCAACGCCAACGTTCGGATCCTGACGACGCCCCCGAGGCCCGCGCGACCTTGGCCAGCGGTCAGCCGGTCCCCACTGCTCCTCTTGCTCCTGCGGCTTCGGCTCGCTGGCGCGAGCGGGTCAACATCGGGAGTCCGTGTCGGGCAAGCGCTGCAGATCGTGGCCGAGCTGCCGATAGGGCCCAGCGTGGGGATCAAGAACCTCTCGCGCCCGCTCGCGCTCGACCTGTGCAACATCACGGCGGTGCGCCGCCGTCGCGCGCTGATCGTCGGCCTCTTCGCCCTGACCGGCGTCCTCAGCACCCCCGTCGTGACGGTGGCGTCAGGCGTCGGACCGAGACCGGAGGTCCCGCCGCAGCTGCAGCTCATCGTGACGGCCGGGGACCTGCTCATCGCGCTGGTGTGCCTCTGGCGCAGGGAGCGGCTGGGGGAGCGTGCCTTCCTCGCCGTACAGGTGGTCTCGATCGCGGTCATGGTGCCGGCGCTGTACTTCACCACGCCGACGGGGTCGCTACGTTCGGCGGAGCTGATGCTCCTGGGCCCGCTGGTGATCGGAGTCATCTTCCTGGAGTCGCGCTGGGCTGCCGCGGTCGTGACCCTGCTCTGCGCCGTCGGCGCCAACGTGATCACGTTGCATCGGCTGGCGGAGGCCCCGGACGCGGGCGGCGAAGTCTTCGGAGAGCTCGTCTGCTTCGCGCTCATCGCCATCGTGGTCCGTACCCTTCGCGAGTCGGCGTTTGAGGCGCTGCAGACAGCCCGCACCGGCGAGATCACCGACCCTCTCACCGGGCTCCCCAACCGACGCGGCTTCGAGCGCGCCGGCGCCGCGTCCTGGCAGCGCAGCTCGGCCGAGCGGGCGCCCGTCGCGGTGCTCGTGCTCGACGTCGACCACTTCAAGCAGGTGAACGACACGTTCGGCCACGCGGCCGGCGACCAGCTGCTGGCCCGGCTGGCCGACGTCCTGCGGGCGAACCTGCGCCCCGGCGACGTCGCGGTCCGGCTCGGCGGCGAGGAGTTCGCCGTCCTTTCGCCGATCGAGCCCGGCCAGGCCTTCCGCGTCGCGGAGCGGCTCCGGCGCGCCCTGGAGACCGAGCTGAAGCCCGTGACCGTGAGCATCGGAGTGGTCGAGACGGTCCCCGGGCCGGTCACCGCCCCTGCCGACGCGGCCGAGGCGCTCTGGCGCTCCGCGGAGCGCGCGGACGGCGGCCTCTACGAGGCCAAGCGCAGCGGCCGCAACCGCGTCGTCGTCGGCCCCGACTGAGGGCGGCCCGGCACACTGCCCGGTGCCGGGCGGTCCGCCACCCGCCGACCGGCAACTGATCAGCATCGACGTCATCGACCTGGCCCGGTTCGCGGACGGACAGATGATCGGGCACTGGGGCGACCCCGACCGGATGCTCGTCCTCGTACTCCGGGTCGAGCCCTGAAACGGCGCCGGCTTGGTCCTCAGCGGCTCGACACCGCCGCCGCACTCCAACCGCTGCTGAACATAGCAGCCTCGCCCGTGAACATAGCAGCCTCGCCCGATCGGAGGAACGAGGTCGAACGGGTACGGATCCGGTTCACGGCACGGCCGGCCAGGGCGGCTGCTGCGCCGGGCGAGACCACGGCGAGCCGGCGTGCCGGCCCGAACCCCCGAGCTTCCGCCCGGTTCCCCAGAGACGCCTCGACGTCCTCGACTGCCGCCGCCCACGAGACGACGAGCCGACCAGCCCATGACGCTGAGCGACTTCTGGCGTGACTCCGTCGCACTTCGGCCCGATCCTCGGGGCCCGATCCTCGTTGCTCGTGGGCTGTAGTACCGGTGCGGGCTTCGCGCGGGCAGGTCGCAGAGGGCTGACGGCCGACCTGGCCCTGCCGCGCCGGCGCGCCGGCATGTGTGCCGATCGATTCCGCTGCTGCCGGGGTGAAGTGCCGAGTCGCCCGCCATACCGCTGTGCGACGACCGTGTCATGGGCCTTGATCTAGTGAACTAGAGGGTTCGTATCCTATCAACTAATGGTTCTAGCCTGGGGGAAGGTGGCATGTCTGAAAGGTGGCGCAGGGGGGACGCCGAGGTCCTGGACCGGCTGGTGCGACCCATCGCCGGCGCGATGCGCGACACGATCGGCCGGATTCTGGCCGCCGCCATGGACCGGGGCGAGCTGCGGCCGGACCTCGACCTGGCCGCGACGACCAGGATTGTCCACGCCCTGACCATCGCCGTCGGCGATGTACACCT
>DATDMG010000394.1:0-4151 GCA_036518955.1 Kineosporiaceae bacterium
AAACCCCGCGGCGCCGAGGAGGAGCACCTGGACGGCGTACCCGTTGACGTACAGCCCGGCCAACCCCAGGAGCGGGGTCGAGGGTATGATCACCCCGATCGAGCAGACGACGGCGCAGAGCGCCCAGACGCTCCCCAGGACGGACAGCAGGACCGGCCCGGCGCGACGCATCCCGGCTGGCCGGACCGCCTCGTGCCGGTCCGGAGGCGCCTGCAGCGTGGGAGTCATGCCGGCCGGCCTGCGGGCGAGGCGGCCGGCACGGGCTCGGCGGGCGCGAGAGCCGCAGCGAGCGTCAGGACGGCGACGAGCGGGGTCACGAGGCTCCACCACGTCGTCGCGGCGAACGGCAGCACCGCCAGGGCCACCAACGCCATCCGCCAGGGCCTGGGTCGCACGGCGGCGGCGGTGACCAGCACCAGCAGCCCACCCACGAGGCCCGCGATCCGGGCCGGGCCCACCGCCGTGGCGGCCAGCCACAGCTGGAGGGCGCCGGCCGCGGCGACCACGCCGCTCGCTCGGGTCAGGACGATCCTTGGCATGACAAGCTCCTCAGCGTCGGGTGGTGACCTCGTCCGCGCTGCGGCGCGGCGAGGGCAGCGGGTGGATGGTCGGGTAGCCGATCCGGAAGGGCATCACAGGGGCCCAGCCGCGCTCCGGCATGAGCGCGGCGACGGCGATCCCGAAGACCGGCTCCCGGCCGGTGGCCCGCTCCCGGTCGGCCCGCTCGAGCATCTGGTTCAACGGTTGCAGCGCCAGCCCGCGCGCGGTGGCCCACAGGTGCAGGCGTTGCCAGACCCGGCCCGCCGCGATGCGCTGGGCGTGGTCGGCGGGGTCGTGGACGACGACGGCACCGAACGCCGCCGCCGTGGCGACGTGCGTGTCGCGGGTCGAGGCGATCCAGCTCTGCCCGTACTGGGCCCGGCTCTGGTCCGGGAGCAGCTTCCCCACCGCCCGCACGAGCGGGGGCAGCCCGGAACCGTCAAGGGTGATCCCGTCCCGGTAGTGATGGATCGCCGAAGGGGTTCCGCGCCACCACCGGTAGTCGTCGGTGGCCTGCTCGGAGTCGGCGACGATCGCCTGGGTGGCCCGGACGGTCAGGTCGGCGAACGTCCTGTGGTCGCTCCTCCCGGTCAGCCACACCACGCCCGTGTCCGGCTCGGTGGCCAGCCCGGCCATCGCCTCCAGCACCCCGGCCGGCACCGGACGCCCGGTCTGGTAGGGCCCACGGTTGGTGTGCCGGTCCGGGATGGCCCGGTAGAGCGCGGAGTCCACCGCGTCTCCCCGGCCGAGCTGGACCGATGCGGCGAGCGTCGGGTCGACGGGGACCGGCGTGACGCGGACGGACGGCGCCAGGCCCGCCGCGTCGGCGGCCAGGGTGAGGTTCTCCAGCGCGCAGCCCAGCGAGATGTACATCTCGCGACGGAGCTGGTCCATCGTGCCGGTGGTCCGGGTGGGCACCGCGAAGAGGTCGATCCGGTCGGGGGACAGCACGAACCGCCACGGTTGGGTGTTGTGGGCGTTCGCGGCGAGCACCGCGGCGCGGACCAGGTCGAGCGGCCGGCCGCTGCGCCGCGGCAAGGTGCTCCACGGCTCGTACGCGGGCCCGTGGGCGGGGGCGAGGACGGCCTGGGAGGTCGCCCGCCAGGTCAGCAGCCCGGTCCCGGTCAGCGCGGTGACGGTGGCGACGCTGCCGGCGTGCCGCAGGAACTGGCGCCGGCTGGCGCCGGGAACCGTCTCCTGCGCCGGACTCACCCATGTATCGATCATCGTGCCTCACTCTCCTGGACGTCGTGCTGGTCAGGGGATCCGGGATCCAGGCTGCGCCGGCCGGTTACCGGCCCGAATCCGTGGCGCTACTGGTGCCGGTCGGCCGGTGGCCGGATGGCGTCGAGGACGAGCGCGACCGTGGCCTCCGGGTCGTCGACCTCGATGATCAACCGGGCGTAGCGGTGCTCCGCCAATTCGATGATCACGGATTTCGCCGGGTCCCGGACGTTCCACAGCACCCGCTCGCCCGAGGTTCGGAAGGTGCCCGTCACGAGGTGCCCCGGGAGGTGGCGGCCCACGACCGCCGGCCCGGGGTTCACCGCGAGTTCGGCGTCGGCATAGGCGGCGCGAACGCTGGCCAAGGGAATCCGCAGGTCAGCGGGGACTCCGGCCGCTGGGTCGCCGCCGCCGAGGTCGACGATCACCTGGTCACCGGCGACCTGGACGGAGGCGGTCACGCGCCCGTCCCGAGGCCCTCGCCGCCGCCGGCCCTCCATCGCGCGTCTCCCGTCGTCCTCGCCGCCCGTGTTCCGGACGCCTCGCGATCGACGCTAGGCAGCCCACCCGGCCCGCGAATCCGTGAAGGCACTGGCCGCCGCCGAGCCGCGCCCGACAGGGGTCGGGCGGTCCGCGACCCGAAGCACCACGGATTCGCAGCGGCGCTCCAGGCCGGGACGATCGCCGCCGCCCGGACCGAGAGCGCCGCCTGGTCGTGCTGGAGAACGTCTACCTCTACGGCCGGCCGGACGGGCGGCCGTTCACCGAGCAGAGCCCGCCGCTGGCCCACACCCGCAAGGGGCGCCCCGGGCCGCGATGACCGAGCAGGTCCTCGCCGCGCAGGACGCGGGGCTGCCGGTCGCGACCGCCCGGGCCTCGGACTACTTCGGGCCCCGCGGTGGCCCGGCGTCCAACCTGGGCGACCGGGTGCTCCGGCCGGCCGTGGACGGCGGCACCGCGAACGTCCTCGGCGACCCCGACCAGCCGCACACCTACACCTTCCTGCCCGACATCGGCAAAGGTCTGGCCGTCCTCGGCACGCACCCGGACGCGGTGGGGCAGGTGTGGCACCTGCCCAACGACCCGGTCACCCGTACCACCCGGGAACTGGTGGAGGTGGTCTTCCGCCTCGCCGGCCGGCCACGCACCAGGCTTCGCGGCATCTCCCGAGGGGCGCTGGGCGCGCCGACGTCGTCAACCGGCCGGCACGCGAGACCCTGGAGATGCTCTACCAGTTCGAGGCGCCGTTCGAGGTCGACAGCACCAAGATCGCGGATCCGCTCGGCCTGCGCGCCACCCCGGTCGAGGAGGCCCTGGAGATCACCATGACGGCCTACCGTCGGTAACCTGAAGCATCTAGCCTTGCGGCGTGCTGATCGACCGGGACGAGGAGCGCCGCGCCGTCGGCGGCGTCCTGGACGGTGTCCGCGCAGGTCGCGGCGGCGTCCTCCTCGTCACGGGAGCACCCGGGATGGGCAAGACAGCCCTGCTCGCCCAGGCCGAGCACGAGGCCGCGGGGCTGGCCGTGCTGCGGGCGACAGGTGCGGAGTTCGAGGCGGGATTCACCTGGGCGGGGCTGCACCAGCTGCTCCGCCCGGTGATCCACCAGGTCGACGCGCTGCCGCCGGAACAGGCCGCCGCGCTGCGCGGCGCGTTCCGGCTGGGGCCCGGCCGCGACGACGACCCGTTCGTCGTCTACCTCGCGACCTTGACGCTGCTGTCGCAGGTGGCCGCCGGCCGCGGAGTGGTGTGCCTGGTGGACGACGTCCACTGGCTCGACGACCAGAGCGCGGACGCCCTGCGGTTCCTGGCCCGGCGCATCGACCGCGACCCGATCGGCCTGGTGCTGGCCGCCCGGGACGGCGTCCCGCACCGGCTCGTCGCCGATCCCTGGCCGCAACTGCGCCTGGCGCCGATCTCCCGGAACGGGTCACTCGAGGTCATCGCCCGGAGCGCGCCGGTCGAGGTGGCTTCCGCCGTGGCCGAACGCCTCCTCGAGCACGCGGCCGGAAACCCGCTCGCCCTCCAGGAGCTGCCGGCAGCCCTGGCCCCGGACCAGCTCACCGGGCGGGCACCGCTGCCCCGGACGCTCCCTTTGGGCCCCGGCCTGGAAGCGGTGTTCCTCCAGCACGTCCGCCGGCTGGCCGCCGACGCGCAGCAGTTCCTGTTGGTCACCGTCTGCGCGGCCGGGGCGCCCTGGAGCGCGGTCGTGGCGGCGGCGGCGCGCCTGGGGCTCGCCGACCACACCCTTGACCTGGAGGACGCGGAGCTGATCCGATGCGCTCCGGACGGCGTCCAGTTGCGTCACCCGCTGCTCGGGTCGGCCCTCACCGCGGCGACGTCCCCGGCTCGGCGCCGCGCCGTGCACGCGGCGCTCGCGGACGTTC
>DATDMG010000395.1:0-6562 GCA_036518955.1 Kineosporiaceae bacterium
AGCAACTGATCTCGACCGGCACCGCGTCGCCCGCCTCCACCGGCGCCTCGCCGTGCCGACGCGGGTCAGGGCGGTGACCCTTACCGGGGTGCGGCGAATCCACCCGGACGACCGCCGACAACCCGACCAGAGGATCCGACCAGAGGATCCGACCAGAGGAGGAGCGTGCGATGCGATACCTGGTCCTGCTGCGGGGCATCCGGATGTTCGAGGCGCCCCCGGCCTTGATGGAGGGGCTCATCCAGCTCGGCGAGGAGGCCACCCACGCCGGGGCCCTGCTCGAGACGGCGGGCCTGGCGCCGAGCGTGTCGGGGGCGCGGGTCCGGCTCGCCGGGGGCCGGCTCGACGTGATCGACGCACCCTTCACCGAGTCCGGAGAACTCCTGAGCTACGCGATCTACCAGGTGCGGACGAAGGAGGAGGCGGTGCAGTGGGCCAGCCGCTTCCTCCGCCTGCACCAGCACCACGCGCCCGGCTGGGAGGGGAACGCCGAGATCCTGAAGGTGTTCGGGCCGGAGGACTTCCCGGCCCCGGCCGCCGCAGGGTCGGCGGAGGCCGGCCCGACGGCGTGACGACTCCGGGCCGAGGCCGGCCGCCGGACGACGTGAAGCCATCGATCCGGCGGATGACGCTGCCGGTTCCCGCGGCCGGTCGAGGTGATGCCTCAGAGGTGCACGGCGCAGAGCAGAACCCAGCCGAGCAGGCCGACGCGCGTGATGCGCAGGGTGGTCCGGGCGGCGCCGACGTCCTTCATCATCGTCGCTGAAGCGGCGAGGAGGAGCGCCACCAGCGTCGCCAGGATCACCGGAATCGCGGCCGCCACCCCGAAGGCCAGGGTCGTGATCAGGACCGCTGCCGCGAACGACAACGCGACGCTGGTGGTGGGCAACCGGTCGAGCTGCCAGCCGCGTCGGGCCAGCGAGGCGAGGGAGGGTATGCGCGTCAGGACGTCGAGGTCGTCCGGCGAGTCGCCTGGGGTCCGCATATGGTCACCATAGGTGATCACATGCGGACAATGGCACGACGTTCGTCACCATCTGTGATCCTTCGGGTATCGGTGGCGTCATCGCCCCTGGCGGTTGCCGCCGCATCGTTGCTCGGCGGTGTCCCCCGAAGGGGTGAGCGACACGTCGTGGGGCCGGGGCAATCGCCACGGTCAGTGGAGTCGCGCCACCGCGCCGTAACTGACGTTCGTCCCCACCCGGTCCACCCGATCGGGCCGCCAGGCCCAGGGGTGGACCAGGCCGGGCTCGACGAGCTCGAACCCCTCGAGCAGGGCGGCGATCTCCTCCCGGGACCGGGGGGTCATGGTGGTCGTCGTCCGCCGGTACACCGAAACGGCCTCGGCGACCAACTCCGGCGCGAACCCGTCCCGGGTGGTGTGGCTGAGGCCGATCATGCTCCCGCTCACCAGCTGACCCGCGTACGTGCGGACCAGGTCGGCGGGCTGATCGTCGTCCGACACGAAGTGCAGCACCGCGAACATGAGCAGGCCCACCGGCCGGGACGTGTCGATCAGCCGGCGGGTCGTCGGGTGTGCGAACACCTCGTCGGGACGGCGCAGGTCGGCGGTGATGATGTCGACGTCCGGGGAGTCGGCGAGCAGGGCCCGGCCGTGGGCGAGCACGATCGGGTCGTTGTCCACGTAGACCACGTGAGCCGCCGGGTCGACCTGCTGGACCACCTCGTGGACGTTGCCGTCGGTCGGCAGGCCGGCGCCCAGGTCGATGAACTGACCGATGCCCTGGTCCGCCATCCACTGTGCGGTCCGGCGGACGAAGGCGCGGTTCTCCTGCGCGGCGCTCCGGGCGGTGTCCTCGCCGAGCAGCCCGATCAGGGTGCGGGCAGCCTGCCGGTCCACGGCGAAGTTGTCCTTGCCGCCGAGCAGGTAGTCGTAGATCCGGGCCGGCGTGGCCCGGTCCAGGTGTGGCGTCAGGTCTGGGCGGTCCGCGGGGGGTTGCGGGGAATCGAGGTCGTCGTCGTCCGTCGTCCGGCCGACGCGCGGTCCGGGGATCGCGCCGGAATGGGTCATGACGCCGATTCCTCCTCGAGCGGACGCCGTGCCGGGACGGCGCCATCGTGCCTCCGGCCCGTCGCTCCCGGGCGGGGAGCCGGTACCGCCCGCCGTCATGTGATGTGGCTGAACCATTACCTGTGTGCCGGATGAGACCGGGTGGTGACAACGGGTGATGTCGCCTCTCGCGGATGATGTCACATCACCGGGGTGACGAGGGGCACAAGTCGTCACGCCGGACGGTCCCGGCTCCCCGTCGGTCCGACCGGCCAGGTGCCGGCGTGGAGCAGGTACTCCAGTGGTCCACGACGGAAGAAGCGAGACCCGACCGCCGCGAACAGGATTGCCCCGGCGACGAAACGGACCAGCAGGCCGGCTGCTCCCGGCCGCAAGCCCGGGCCGCACATCACGGCCGGGCACCTGCGCAAGCGCCTGGCAGTCCACCGCCTCACCAGGCGCCCCGAGACGTCGGCGGCGTCCCGTCAGCGGCCCGAAGCCCGCGCCGATCCGACGTCGGGCCCTCAGCGCCTGGTCTCGTACCTGGTCAGGACCACGCCGTCGGTAAACGTCCGGGTCTCCACCAGGGTCAGGTTCACCCAGGTGTCCAGGGTCGTGAAGAACGGCGTGCCGCCGCCCACCAAGACCGGTGCGGTGGCCAGCACGTACTCGTCGATCAGCCCGGCCCGCATGGCCGCTGCGGCGAGGGTGGCGCCGCCGATGTCCATGGGGCCGCCATCCTCGGCCCTGAGCCGGGTGATCTCGGTGACCGCGTCGCCGGTGACCAGGCGGGTGTTCCAGTCGACCGCGCTGATCGTCGAGGAGAACACCACCTTCGGCATGTCCTGCCAGCGGCGGGCGAACTCGATCTCCGCCGGTGTGGCGCCGGGCTGCTGGTCGGCGGTCGGCCAGTAGGAGCTCATCGTCTCCCACAGTTTGCGCCCGTACAGCGCCAGGCCCGTCGCCCCGACCCGGTCGGACCACCACTGGAACAGCTCGTCGCACGGCACGCTCCAGCCGAGGTCGTCGCCGGGCGCGGCGATGTAGCCGTCCAGGCTCACGTTCATGCCGAAGGTCAGTCTCCGCATGACGTCAGCCTTCCATGAGACGGAAGGGAACCCCTACCGCTGCTGGGCGGCATCGAGGAGTTCCCGCTGTTGCGGGACAACAGGTGCTCCAGCTTCGCCACCTTGTCGGCCAGCTCGGTGATCCGATCCATCTGCGCCAGCACGAGAGCGATCAGCTCCTCGCGGGACAGACTTTCCCGATCGGACACCAGGCGATCAAGACCTCTGCCCGGCGATCACGCAACCACCGACACGCCAGAACACTCACGGCCGTGGTCGGCGGGCCCGAGCACGTCACCATCCGAATTCCCGGTGCACGTCGACGTCCCGCCGACGTGCACGTGAACATTCCGAACACGGCCGGTGCGCGGGCGAGGTCCACGCCGACCAGCCCGGCGTGGGCGTGCGGCCTTCGGCGGCCGTGGCGGGCTCGGGTGCGGGTGAGGGCGGCGGAGGTGCCTGCTCGGCGCGGTGGTCGATGACGAGGATGTGCGACGTCCTCAGTCGTGCGATCCACTCGTTCGACCGGTGCGATGACGCCATTCGGAAGCGAATCTGAGGCGATTTCTGATGCAGACCGGGGGCATCGTCCGGCCCGCTCGAACTCCCGTAGGGCCGGTACCCGGCAACGAGAAGCGCGTCATCGGCGGGGGCAGAACTCACGCGGGTTCCTACCGGCGCGCAGCGACGGGCCCGACGGACGACGGGCGTGGCGGCGATCGTGGAAGCTGCGTTGCAGGACGAACCTGCCCTCACGGCACCTGCGCCACGACCACGACGTCCGAACTCGCCCCCCGAACGGAACCGCTCGTCCCGGTCCGGTCTCACCGAGCCTCCCGCGTGTTCCTGCCCCTCTCGGGCGAGGACGTCCCTTTCACGGGGTTGCGCGGGCCTCGCACTACCCTGCGGTGGTGGAGACGATCCGATGACGTTTCACGTCAGCGTCGGCGCGGCGCTCGGCGGTCCCGGCTGGTCGCGCTGCGTGCGGGCCCTCCTGCTCGACCTCGACGGCACCCTGGTGGACAGCACCGCCGCCGTCATCGAGGGCTGGCGGCGGGGGGCCGCACTCCTCGGCGTCCCGTTCCGCGACCTCGAGCCCTACCTGCACGGCATCCCGGCCGACCAGGTGCTGCGGCGCGTCGCGCCGCTGCTGGCCGCGGACGAGCGGCGCCGGGTCGCCGACGAGGTGCTGCGGGCGCAGGCCGACCCGCACGCTCCGGTCGCCCTGATGCCCGGTGCGGCCGTGCTGCTGGCCGCCCTGGGGGACGGCCCCTGGGCCGTCGTGACGAGTGGTGACGTCCGGCTGGCGACGTCCAGCATGGGCAAGGCCGGGATCCCGCCGCCGCCGGTGCTGATCACCGCGGACGACGTCAGGCGCGGCAAGCCCGATCCCGAGCCGTACCTGCGGGCCGCCGCCGCCCTGGGCGTGGGGCCGGCCGACTGCCTCGTCGTGGAGGACTCGCCGGCCGGCGTCCGCGCCGGCCTGGACGCGGGCATGCCCGTGCTCGCCCTGGCCACGACCCACCCGGCCGACGTCCTGGTCGCGGCTCACCAGGTGGCTCGTGACCTGGACGACGTCCGCTGCCGCCGGTCGGGGGTGGCGATCCGATGACGGGTCTCGTCGTGGGCGTGGACGGCGGGAACTCCAAGACGGACGTGGTGATCGCCGACCTCCGGGGCCGGGTGCTCGCGCACGTGCGCGGACCCGGGACCCGGCCCGACGTGGTCGGGGTGCCGGCCACGGCGGACCTGGTGGCCGGCCTCGTCCGCCAGGCGTGCCACGAGGCGGGGGCGGCGGACGGCGGCCCGCTCGCCGCGGGGGCCTTCCACTGGGCCAACCTGGACCTGCCGCACACCGAGGCCGCGGCGCTCCGCGAGCTGGCCGCCCGGGGCCTGGCGGAGCGGCTGGTGGTTCGCAACGACACCTTCGCGGTGCTCCGGGCCGGGGCGCCGCGGGGATGGGGTGTCGCGATCGTCGCCGGAGCCGGGATCAACGCCTGTGGGGTCGCGCCGACCGGGCGTACGGAGCGCTTCCTGGCGCTCGGTGAGATCACCGGGGACGTCGGCGGGGGGTGGAGCCTGTCGGTGACCGGGATCGGCGCGGCCGTGCGCGCCGGCGACGGCCGTGGGCGGGCCACGGCACTGCGCCGGCTGCTCCCGCCGGTATTCGGTCTGCCGAGCGTGGAGGAGGTCGCGGTCGCCTACGCCGAGGGCCGGATCGCCGGGACCGACCTGCTCGCGGCGGCTCCCGTGGTGGCCCTGGCCGCCGAGCGCGGGGACCAGGTCGCCCTCGAGATCATGCTGGCGATGGCCGACGAGGTGGTCACGATGGCCGTGGCCCTGATCCGCCGGCTGGAGCTGGTCGGCCGGCAGGTGCCGGTGGTGCTCGGCGGGTCCGCGGTGCAGGGGGTTCCCGGGGTGCTCCTGGACGCCGTGGTGGCCGGTCTGGCGCGCCGGGCACCCGGCGCGGAACCGCTGGTGCTCGACGTCCGGCCGGTGGCCGGCTCGGTGCTGGAGGCGCTCGACCTGGCCGGCGCCGCGCCGGACGCCGCGGCGTGCGTCCGGGCGGCGCTGCGGCTGCCCGGGTGGACCGCGCCGAGCCTCCCGGCCCTCGGCGTGCCGCCCGAGGTGCCGCGCGGCGCCCCGGACGGTGATGACGACATCGGCGTCAGCGGGTCGGGTTCGTCCGGGTGACGCGCCGGGTCGCTGACTCCCCGGACAGCGTCACCGACCCCGGACGGCCCCCCACGTTCGGATCTTACTGAGCGTTACGCCCTGTACAGCTTTTGGTGTGCCTCTGGGAAGGTTCCGCAAAATGTTCGCCCACACTGTCAACACTTTGTGGTGTTGAGGCGTCTAGGAGGTGCCCGGAGCGGCCATCCTGACCGCACGGAGAGTGGGTGCCAGGGCGGCATCCGGCCGCCCTCTCCGGGCGGTGGCGCGACGGTGGGACGGCGATCGGGGGCCAGGCAATGCCGCAGGGGGAGGCAGGGACGGCGCGACCGGCGCCGTCCGGAGCAGGCTGGGCGCGCGGGGGGGTCCGCCGGTTGACGGCCGTGCTGGCCGGGGCGGTGATCCTGGCCGTGTCGGGATGTTCGCAGGGCCCGGCGGGATCGGACCGGCCGGCGGCCGGCTCCGGCTCCCCGGCGGCGGGTCCGGCGGGGGCGACGTCGCTCCCGCCCTCGCGGTCCTCACCGTCGGCTGCCCGGGCGGGGGTGACGCAGGGCACGTCGCCGGCCGGGTCGGACGGGCCGTGGCAGCCCGACGACGCGCAGCTGCCCGCCGACGTCCCGGTGGGGCGGGCCGCCTGTGCCTCGCTCACCCGGCCGGCGGGCTGGCTGGCGACGGAGGACGCGCAGGTCGGCGACGCGGGGTTCGAGCTGCCGTCGGACGGCGGTGGCCGGGTCGTCGTCGGGTACGCCGACCGCAGGTCGGCCACCTGCGGCGACGTGGTGGGGGTCTCGCTGTCGGGGCCGTCGAGCGT
>DATDMG010000396.1:0-12726 GCA_036518955.1 Kineosporiaceae bacterium
GCAGTCGGTCGCCGCCGCCGCCCTGGCGGCAGCTCTCGCCGTGGCGGTGTTCGCGCTGGTCGCGTGGTGGCGCCCGGCCCCCTCGGCGCTGGCCGGCGGCGGCACCCCGGCGGGCACCCCTTCGGGTACCTCGGCGTCCACCGCGTTCGAACCCGGGGGATGGCCGCGGGTGCTGCTCGTCCTGGCCCGCAGCGGCGGCGGCACCGGCGTCCACGTCGCCGGCCTGGCGCGCTGGCTGCGGCAGGCGGGAGCCGGGGTCCGGGTCGCGGCGCCGCCGGATGCCGACCAGGCGTTCGGGCTGGCCGCGACGGGCGCCGACGTCCGGGACGTCGACATCGCCGACCGGCCCCGCCCGTGCGCGGACCTGGTCGCGCTGCGTTCCCTGCGCCAGCTGGCGGCCGGTTCGGACGTCGTCCACGCCCACGGCCTGCGGGCCGGCGCCCTGGCCGTGCTCGCGGCCCGCGCCCGCAGGCGCCGGCCGGCCGTCGTCGTGACGGTGCACAACGCCGTGCCGGTGCCGGCCCCCCAGCGGGCAGCGGGCCGCCCGGGGGCCGGCGCGCCCGCGCTGCGCGAGGTCGCCGTCCGCGCCGCCCATGGCACCCTGGCCCGGATCGTGGCGCGCGGAGCCGATCACGTGCTCGTCGTGTCCGGCGACCTCGGCGACCGGATGCGCGCCCTCGGCGCGCGGCACGTCGAGCGGGCCCTGGTCCCGGCTCCGGCCCGGACGCCGGTCGCGGACGGCGCGACCACCCGCGCGCGGCTCGGACTGGGGTCCCGCGCCTGGCTGGTGGTCACGGTCGCCCGGCTGGCGCCGCAGAAGGGCCTGGAGGTGCTTCTGGACGCCCTGGCGCTGCTGCGCCACCGCCCGGTCCGCGCGGTGGTCGCCGGGGACGGTCCGCTGCGGGCCGAGCTCGCCGCCCGGATCAACCGGGACGTGCTGCCGGTCCGGCTCCTCGGGCGCCGCGACGACGTCGCCGACCTGCTCGCGGCGGCGGACGTCGTCGTCGTCCCGAGTGCCTGGGAGGGGCAGCCACTGATCGTCCAGGAGGCCCTGCGCGCGGGCGCCGCGATCGTGGCGACGGACGTGGGCGGGGTGGCGGAGGTGGCCGGGGACGGGGCCCTGCTGGTGCCTCCGGGTGACCCGCGAGCACTCGCCGAGACCCTCGCCGGCCTGCTCGACGATCCGCTCACCGCCGGCGCCCTGCGCGCTCGCGCGCGGGCCAGGGCAACCCAGCTGCCCACCGAGCACGACGCGGGGTCGCAGGTCCTGGCCATCTACCGAGGGCTGGCCGGCTCCCGGCCGGCACGCCGGGCCGACCCGTTTCGGCCATCCGGAGGCCAGGGAGCTGATACGCTCGAAGCCCGTGGCATCACGGACTCCTGAGCGGACCAAGCACATCTTCGTCACGGGAGGCGTGGCCTCCTCGTTGGGCAAGGGGCTCACCGCCTCCAGCCTGGGGCATCTACTGCGTGCGCGTGGGTTGCGCGTGGCCATGCAGAAGCTGGATCCGTACATCAACGTCGACCCCGGCACGATGAACCCGTTCCAGCACGGCGAGGTGTTCGTCACCGCCGACGGTGCCGAGACCGACCTGGACATCGGGCACTACGAGCGCTTCCTCGACGTGGAGTTCGACCGGTCCGCGAATGTCACCACCGGGCAGATCTACTCCTCGGTGATCGCCAAGGAGCGGCGCGGCGAGTACCTGGGCGACACCGTCCAGGTCATCCCGCACATCACGAACGAGATCAAGGCGCGGATGCGGGCCCAGGCCACCGCTGAGCGCGACCTCGATGTGATCATCAGCGAGATCGGCGGCACCGTGGGCGACATCGAGTCGCTGCCGTTCCTCGAGGCGGCCCGCCAGGTGCGCCAGGACGTCGGTCGCGACAACGTCTTCTTCATGCATGTCTCGCTGGTGCCCTACCTGGCCCCGAGCGGCGAGCTGAAGACCAAGCCGACCCAGCACTCGGTCGCCGCCCTGCGGAGCATCGGCATCCAGCCGGACGCGATCGTCTGCCGCGCCGACCGCGAGATCCCGGCCGGGGTCAAGCGCAAGATCGCGCTGATGTGCGACGTGGACGACGAGGCCGTGGTGACCGCGGTCGACGCACCCAGCATCTACGACATCCCCCGGGTGATCCACCAGGAGGGCCTGGACGCGTACGTGGTGCGCAAACTGGGGCTGTCCTTCCGGGACGTGAACTGGACCAAGTGGGACGGGCTGTTGCGCCGCGTCCACCGCCCCGCGCACTCGGTCGAGGTCGCGCTCGTCGGCAAGTACGTCGACCTTCCGGACGCGTACCTGTCGGTGACCGAGGCGCTGCGGGCCGGCGGGTTCGACCGTGACGCTCGGGTCGCCGTCCGCTGGGTCGCCTCGGACACCTGCGACACCGCGGAGGGCGCCCGCCGGATGCTCGCCGGTGTCGATGCGGTCTGCGTCCCGGGAGGGTTCGGCGTGCGCGGCATCGAGGGCAAGGTGGGTGCGCTGCGCTGGGCGCGGGAGAACGGCGTCCCGGCGCTCGGGCTGTGCCTCGGCCTGCAGTGCATGGTGATCGAGTACGCCCGGTCCGAGGCCGGGCTGGCCGGTGCCAGCAGTTCCGAGTTCGACCCGGACACCCCGCACCCGGTGATCGCTACCATGGAGGAGCAGCGGCAGATCGTCAACGGGGACGGCGACCTGGGCGGCACGATGCGGCTGGGCGCCTACCCTGCCGTCCTGGCCGAGGGCTCGGTGGTGCGGGCCCAGTACGCCGCCGAGCGGGTGGCCGAGCGGCACCGCCACCGGTACGAGGTGAACAACCACTACCGGGCGCGCCTGGAGCAGGCCGGACTGGTGTTCTCCGGGGTCTCCCCGGATCGGTCCCTGGTGGAGTTCGTCGAGCTGCCGACGGCGGTGCACCCGTACTACGTGGGCACCCAGGCCCACCCGGAGTTCCAGTCGCGGCCGGACCGCGCGCACCCGCTGTTCCGTGGCCTGATCGGCGCGGCCCTGGAGCGGCAGCGCGCCGAGCGCCTGCTGGACGTCGAGACCCCGCCGCCGGCGCCGGTGGCCACGGCCGGAGCGGTCGACGGCCAGGCCGCCGCGGTGCACGCGTGACCGCGGACGGGGCCGGGGGCGGACCGGGCGCCCAGCGCCACCCCGCGGGCGACCCGCTCGTCGACCTGTTCGTCCGCAGGCCGGTCACCGACGTCGAGACCGTCTACAAGGGGCTGGTCTGGGACGTCGTCCGGGACACCGTCGACCTGGGCGAGGCCGGCTCGGTCCGCCGGGAGTACGTCCGGCACACCGGTGCCGTCGGGGTGCTGGCGCTGGACGGCGAGGGCAGGGTGGCGCTGGTCCGGCAGTACCGGCACCCGGTCGGGATGGAGCTGTGGGAGCTGCCGGCCGGCCTGCTGGACGTCGACGGGGAGGGGCCGCTGGCGGCCGCGCAGCGGGAGCTGGCCGAGGAGGCGGACCTGCGGGCCGCTCGCTGGGACGTGCTGGTGGACTGGTTCAACTCCCCGGGCGGGATGACCGAGGCGCTGCGGCTGTACCTCGCCCGGGACGTGTCGCCGGTGCCGGAGGCCGAGCGGCACACCCGGGAGGCGGAGGAGCACGGCATGCCGGTGCGCTGGGTGCCGCTCGACGAGGCGCGGGACGCCGTGCTGGCCGGCCGCCTGCACAACCCCGGAGCGGTCGTCGGTCTGCTGGCCGCCTGCGCCGCCCGCGACCAGGGTTGGCGGACCCTGCGGCCCGCCGACGCACCGTGGCCGGAGCACCCCGCCTACCGGCCCTCGTGATCGCCGACCCCGGGACGGGCCGGCGTCACGTCAGGAGCTGGCAGAGCGTCTCGGTCGCCGCGTCGAGCCGGCCGCCGTCGTCCGCGGTGTAGCCCACGACCAGGCCGTGGTGTGGTGACGGGCCGTGGTAGTGCCGCGACAGCCGGTCCACCAGGAGCCCGGCCTGTCGCGCTCCGGCCAGCACGGCCCGCTCCTGCTCGGCGTCCTGCAGCGGGACGACGACGTGCGCGCCGGCGTCCACCCCCGGCACCCGGACGCCGTGCCCCTGCAGCCGGCGCACCAACCGGTCGCGACGCGCGGCGAGCTCCCGCCGTACCGCGCGCAGGTGCCGGCCGAGGTCACCCGTCCGGGCGAATTCGACGAGCATGAACTGTCCGGGCAGCGCGGGCGCGACCGCGGTGCGGCGCCGATGCTCCAGCACCCGCTCGGCGACCTCGGCCGGGGCGACCATCCAGCCGCAGCCGAGCGACGGGCTGAGGATCTTGCTGGTGGTCCCGAGGTGGACCACGACGTCCCGGGCCAGCGAGGCCAGGGCCGGCGGCGGGGCGACGTCGAAGCGGAGCTCGCCGTCGTAGTCGTCCTCGACGACCAGCCAGCCGTGCCGGCGAGCGCGCTCGATCAGCTCGACCCGGCGGGAGACCGGCAGCCGGGATCCCAGCGGGTACTGGTGGGCGGGTGAGCAGTAGACCGCGCGGACGTCGTCCGGTACGGCCCACGGGTCGATCCCGTGGTCGTCCACCGGCACCGGGACGACGACCACGCCGACCGCGCGCAGGGTGGCGACCGCTCGACCGTACCCGGGATCCTCGATCGCGACGCGATCCCCGGGGTGCAGGACGGCGACGGCGAGCTCGGCGATCGCCGCGCTGGTTCCGGCCGTGGCCAGCACGCCGTCCGCACGCTCCGGCTCCGGCACGGCCAGTCCCCGGTGGTGCAGGAGCCGCTCGGCGACGCACCGGCGGTACTCGGGCGCGCCGGCGGGGGAGCGTCGCGGCGTGGGCGGTCGGTCGGCCGCCCGGCGCCAGGCCCGGCGCCAGGCAGCCCGGTCGATGCCGGCCACCCAGGGGCTGCCGGGCCGTAGGTCCAGCAGTTGCGGGTCGTCGTCCGCGGCGTCGTCCCGCGCCTCCTCCGGGGGGTGGTGGCCGGTGCCGGGCCGCCCGGCGTGCGGTCCGTCGGCGGGCGGCCCGGGCCTTCGGGCCCCGGGGCCGGGCGGACCGGACGCCGGACCCCTCGCCGTGACGAAGGTGCCGGCCCCGACCCGCGCGGTGAGCCAGCCCTCGGCCAGCAGCTCGTCGTACGCGGCAGCGGTCACGGTGCGGCTCACACCGAGACGCCGGGCCAGTGCCCGGGTGGAGGGCAGCCGGTCGCCGGGCCCGACGGTCCCCTCCAGCGCGGCCCGGCGCAGTGCCGCCGCGAGCTGGGCGCCGAGCGGGAGGGCGGCCTGCCGGTCGAGGGCCACCAGGACGGGCACCTCTCGGGCCGCGCCGCCGGTCGCCGCGCCGGAGCGGCTCGGGGACGAGCTCGGAACGGCCATTCGCAACACCTCCGGATTGGCTCTTCTGCCAGGCCACTTGCCGGTCCCACGATGGTGCCATGAGCGCTGGACCGGCCTTCCCGACGTCCCCCTCCGCCAGGTCGGCGCGCGTCGCCTCCGCGACCGCCCCGCTCTCCCCGACGCCGCGCAGCACCCTCGGGCGGCTGCGCGAGCGGGCGGTGCTCGACCGGGAGGCGCTGTGGGCGGTCCTGGACGAGGGGCTCGTCGGCCACCTCGGGATCGTCGTCGACGGTGCTCCGGTCGTCCTGCCGACGATCTACGGCCGGGACGGCGACACCGTCTACCTGCACGGTTCCACCGCCGCGCGCAGCCTCCGGCTGGCGTCCACCGGAGTGCCGGTGTGCCTGACCGTCACCCACGTGGACGGGGTGGTCTACGCGCGGTCGGCGTTCCACCACTCGATGAACTACCGGTCGGCCGTCGTCCACGGCACCGCCCGCCCGGTGCCGCGCTCGGAGCTGCGGCACGCCCTGGAAGTGATCACGGAGCAGGTGGCGCCGGGTTCGTGGCGGCATGCCCGGCAGCCGACGGCGAAGGAACTCGCGGCGACCGCCGTCCTCGCCCTGCCGCTGGCCGAGGCGTCGGTGAAGGTGCGCTCGGGCGGCCCGCACGACGACGAGGACGACGTCACGGCCGGCGTCGCCTGGGCCGGCGTGCTGCCGCTGGAACGCCGCTGGGGGGTCCCGCGGCCGAGCGCCGACCTCCCGGCGACCGCCCCCGCCCCGGCGCACGTCGTCGGGCGGAGGTGGCCGGCTCCGGGTGTCCGGGCCGAGGAGCACGCCGAGGCGGGCGCGGACGTCGGGTAGGCGGACGTCGGACGGCGCGGACGTCGGACGGCGCGGGCGGCGGGGGACGTCGGACGGCGCGGGCGGCGGGGGTGGGGGCCGTTCAGCCGGTGCGCAGCGCCGCGCGGCGCAGGCCGAGGGCGCGCAGCTCCAGCGCGGCGAGGGCAGCCGTGATCTCCGGGTCACCGTCCTCCCAGGCCAGGACCGGGTCGGGATGCACCGCGAGCAGCGTGGTCGGCGGCCGCCCGGCCATCGCCCGCAGCGCGAGGAGCCGCTGGCCGCCCGGCTGGCGCAGCAGCACCTGGGTCGCGCCGGCGCGCCGGGCGTAGCGCCAGCGCACGGCCAGCCAGGGCAGGGCGATCGGCAGGGAGCCCAGCAGAGCCAGCGCGACGGCCACCGGGAGGGCCGCCGACCTCAGCCCGTCGCCGAACGCCAGCCCGGCATCGGCGACCTTGCCGGCCGCCGATCCGGCGGCGTCGAACGGCGCGGCAAGGGTGCCTCCGGCCCAGGGGGTTCGATGGACGCCGTCCCGGGCCCGGTTCAGCCCGGACTCGAGCCCTCCGGCGCCGTCCTGGAGGGTGAACCCTGCGGACGCGAGGACCAGGATCCCGTCGTGGACGAGGTGGGCGAGCCAGACCCAGCCCGCCGTCCAGGCGAGAACGAGCGCGTCCGCGCAGAGCTGGAGCGAGCAGCGGAGCGGGTCCATGGCATAGGGGCGCAGCGGCATCGGGACCTCCAGTCGCCGGCGGGCGCGTCGCCGGGCAGCGGGCGGGGCGATGAGGGGGCGGGCTCCACGATCCACTGTGCCCGAGGGGTCGCTCGTCCGCCGGACGGGACGTCCACCCCCTGCCGCCGGGGGTCCACGGCGTGCGCGATGTCGACCGTCCGCCGCGGGCATCGTAGGTCACCGTGGGGATGCCAGCGGGAGTCTTGGTGGATCGGGGGCTCGGCGTGGCAGACTACGCAAGGCCCTGACCGACGGCGCCGTGCCGCTGGCCGCGAGGAGGTGAGGCAGATGCCACCCAGTGATACGTGCCCTGGCAGTACCTGCCCCCCTCCGCATCGCGGTGACGGCACCTGCCCCGGTCTGCCGGTCCGGCCGAGCTGACATCTCCTGCCGCCCCGGCGTCCAGTGCCCCTCCGCGCGCGGATCCCCTGCTGATGATGGGAGATCGGCGTGGCTCGCACCGTGTCGACCCGCACTCCGTCGCTGCGCGCCGTCGTGAACGCACGACGCCCGCACCCCATGGCCCTCGCCTCCGGTCCGGCGCGCCCGGCGCCGTCCGTGGGGTCGTCCCTCCTCGACGCGGCCGTCGACTGGGGCTTCTACTGCCGTGGCGTCCGGCAACCGGACGACGACTTCGACGCCGCGAGCCGGGCCGCCCGCGACGGCGAGGGCTTCCTCTGGCTGGGTCTGCACGAGCCCAGCGCCGACCAGTTGGCCCTGCTCGGCGAGGTGTTCGGACTGCACCCCCTGGCGCTGGAGGATGCGTCGAACGGCCGCCAGCGGCCGAAGGTGGAGCGCTACGACGACGTGATGTTCTTCTCGCTGCGCACCCTCGCCTACCGCGAGCGTGACGACCGGGCCGAGGGCGGTGACGTCGTCGAGACCGGGGTGATCATGGTCTTCGTCGGGGAGTACTTCGTGGTCACCGTCCGCCACGGGCGGTACGCATCGTTGCGCGGCGTCCGGCACCGTCTGGAGGACGCCCCGACGCAGCTCGCGCTCGGTCCGTCCGCCGTCCTGCACGCCGTCGTGGACAAGGTCGTCGACGACTACCTGGCGGTCGTGGACGCCGTCACCGGGGACATCGAGGAGATCGAGAACTCTGTCTTCGGGCCCGACCACAACCCGGAGATCGAACGGATCTACCAGCTCAAACGGGACGTCATCGAGATGAAGCGGACGGTCAGTCCGCTGGCCGATCCCCTGCGTGAGCTGGCCCAGCGGCCGCGACGCCTGATCAACTCGGAGATCCGCGAGTACTTCCGGGACGTCGAGGACCACCTGGTCCGGGTCCGCGAGCAGGTCTGGAGCTTCAACGAACTGCTCGACTCGATCCTGCAGGCGGGCCTGGCCAGGCTCACCGTTGCGGAGAACGAGGACATGCGCAGGATCTCCGCCTGGGTCGCGATCGCCGCCGTGCCAACCATGATCGCAGGCATCTACGGGATGAACTTCCGCTTCATGCCCGAGCTGGAGGCCTCCTGGGGCTACCCGGCGGTGCTCGGCCTGATGGCGGCCGTGTGCGCGCTGCTGTACCGCGGCTTCCGCCGCAACGGCTGGCTCTGACCACCCAGCCGTGATCATGCGGTGGTGGTTCACCCGGTCCGGCGGCCGTCCCGTCCCGACCCGCCCCGGTCCGCGGTCTCCCGGAGCGCCGCTCACCTCCGGGCGCCGGTCCTCCTACGGCTGGCGGGGCGGGGTCACACCGGCAGGGACGTCGTCTTCTTGACGGCCTTCATCGTGATCAGACTCCTCAGCGAGGCGACCCCGGGGAGCTCGCCCAGCCGGCCGGTGAAGAACCGCTGGTAGGCGTCGAGGCTCTCGACCGCGACGGTGAGCAGGTAGTCGGCCTCGCCGGCGATCAGATGGCACTCCAGGACGTCGTCCAGCCCGGCCACCCCGCGCTCGAACGCCTCCAACGTCTCCTGGCGCTGGGACGTCAGGCTCACCATCACGTACACCTGCAGCCCGCGGCGCAGCAGGGCCCGGTCGAGCGTGGCCGTGTAGCCGCGGATGTAGCCCCCGTCCTCGAGCGCCTTGACCCGGCGCAGGCACGGGGACGGCGAGAGCCGCACCCGTTTGGCGAGTTCCACGTTCGTCAGGCGGCCGTCCGTCTGCAGCTCGCGCAGGATCGCCCGGTCCAGCGCGTCGAGGGCGCCTCCGCCGTCCGGGGGCGGTGCCGCGGGTCCGGCCGGGCCGGGGGGCGGCGGGGCAGGGTCCACCGGAGGTACCGCCCGGCTCACCGGAGGTACCGCCCGGCTCGGACGACGGCTGCACCGGACGGCGGTCGGCGTCGTTCGGGCGAGGTGCTCATCGGTCCTCCGGATGTCGTTCGACGATCGGGCGCGTTGGCTCGCCGGCCTCGGGATGCCTGCCGGTAGCCTCGAACCGGCGCGGTTCGACGCGACGGGTTCAGAGGCAGATTGTTTCACGGAACAGGTGATGAATGGAGGTTCATGCTCCAGGGGTCGGTTCACTGGGGCACAAGTTGGCACCACCTGCCAGTAGATGCGAGCTAACCTGCCTTCAGGACATATCCGTCTCTTCGAGCGGCCCGAGCGGGCCGGAAGGACCCGTGAATCCAGCATGAAGATCGGCATTCCGCGCGAGGTCAAGAACCACGAGTACCGGGTCGCGATCACCCCTGCCGGGGTCCACGAGCTGGTGCGGCACGGTCACGACGTCTACGTCGAGAAGGACGCCGGGGCGGGCTCATCGATCGGGGACGACGACTACTCCGCCGCCGGCGCCCAGATCGTCGGCTCGGCGGACGACGTCTGGGGGCTGGGCGACCTGATCCTCAAGGTCAAGGAGCCGATCGCCGAGGAGTACGGCCGGATGCGCGAGGGGCAGACCCTCTTCACCTACCTGCACCTGGCCGCCGACGGCGCGCTCACCCAGGAGCTGGCCCGGCGCAAGGTGACCGGCATCGCCTACGAGACCGTCGAGCTGGCCGACCGGTCGCTGCCCCTGTTGGCCCCGATGAGCGAGGTCGCCGGCCGGCTGGCGCCCCAGGTGGGTGCGCACACCCTGATGCGGGCCCAGGGCGGCAAGGGGATCCTGATGGGCGGTGTGCCGGGCGTCTACGCCGCCAAGGTCGTCGTGATCGGTGCCGGGGTGGCCGGGCAGAACGCCGCGGCGATCGCCCTGGGCATGCAGGCCGAGGTGCTGCTGCTCGACCGCAACGTGGCCCGGTTGCGCCAGATGGACGCCATCTACCTGGGCCACTGCCAGACCATCGCCTCGAACGCCTACGAGATCGAGCGGGCCGTCCTGGACGCCGATCTGGTGATCGGCGCCGTGCTGGTTCCCGGGGCGAAGGCCCCCAAGCTCGTCAGCAATGAGCTGGTCTCCCGGATGAAGCCCGGCAGCGTGCTCGTCGACATCTCGATCGACCAGGGCGGCTGCTTCGAGGACTCCCGCCCCACCACCCACGCCGACCCGACCTACCGGGTGCACAACTCCGTCTTCTACTGCGTCGCGAACATGCCCGGCGCGGTCCCGCACACCAGCACCTACGCGCTCACCAACGTCACCCTCCCGTACGCGCTGGAACTGGCCAACCGGGGCTGGCGCGACGCCCTCCGCGCCGATGCCAGCCTGGCGAAGGGGCTGAACACCTACGATGGGGAGGTCACCTACGGACCGGTCGCCGAAGCCCACGGCCTTCGCCACCGGCCGGTGGCCGACGTGCTCGGCTGACCGTCCGTCCGGCGTCCCCCGCCGTCGCCCGAGGGGAGGAGAGCACCGCTGACACTCGCCCAGGCCGTCGAGGGGTACCTCGTGCACCTCACGGTCGAACGCGGGCTGGCCGCGAACACGCTCGCGGCCTACCGGCGCGACCTCGGACGCTACGTCGCCTTCGTCGACGCCCTGGGGGTCGGTGCGCCGGCCGAGGTGGGTCCGGAGCACGTGGCCGCCTTCCTCGTCGCGATCCGCACCGGCGAGGACGGCGGAGCCCCGCTGACGGCGTCGTCCGCGGCCCGCGCCGTGGTCGCCGTCCGCGGGTTCCACCGGTTCCTGGTGTTCGAGGGTGCCGTGGCCAGCGATCCGGCGCACGAGGTGCGGCCGCCGACCGCACCCAAGCGGTTGCCGAAGGCCATCTCGGTGGGGGACGTGGAACGGCTGCTCGAGGCCGCGTCGGTCGGTGGGACGCCGGCCGCCCTGCGGGACCGGGCCCTGCTCGAGCTGCTCTACGGCAGTGGCGCCCGGATCAGCGAGGCGGTGGGGCTGGACGTCGACGACCTGGACCCGGACGCCGGCCTGCTGAAGCTGCGGGGCAAGGGCTCCAAGGACCGGGTGGTCCCGATCGGCAGCTACGCGCTGGCGGCCACGCAGGCGTACCTCGTCCGGGTGCGGCCGGACCTGGCCCGGCGCGGCCGGGGGACGTCGGCGGTGTTCCTCAACGCCCGCGGCGGCAGGCTGTCCCGGCAGAGCGCGTGGGCCGTGCTGCAGGTGGCGGCCGAGCGGGCGGGCCTGGCCGCGCACGTGTCGCCGCACACCCTGCGGCACTCGTTCGCCACGCACCTGCTGGAGGGGGGCGCCGACGTCCGGGTCGTCCAGGAGCTGCTCGGCCACGCCTCGGTGACGACCACCCAGATCTACACTCGGGTGACCGCCGACACACTCCGTGAGGTGTACGCGGCGACGCACCCACGGGCGTTGGCGGGGGGTTGCACGAGGCGGACGTCCGGCTGGGGTAGGGTCACTGGGTCCGAAGCGTGGGTGTCTCGCGACGCGCCGAGCGGCCTCGCGGCGTCCGCGGCTTCGGCGCGCGAGGATCGAGGGTGACAGCTCGCCCGGTACCTGGGCCGCATCCGGAGCGGGGCGGCGAGCACGCCCACGGGAGAATGGACCGGTCGTGACCCACCAGACGCAGGAGGCTGTCGGCCTCTCCATCGACGTCGGCGACGGTTTCGACGGGTTGCGCGCGGGCACGCTGGGGCCGACAGGCCGTCCGATGCCCAGTTTCCCGGACCCGCCCATCCTGCACGGCCATGGACCGGCACGGATCATCGCGATGTGCAACCAGAAGGGTGGCGTCGGCAAGACGACGTCCACGATCAACCTGGGCGCGGCCCTCGCCGAGTACGGGCGCAAGGTGCTCCTGGTCGACTTCGACCCGCAGGGCGCCCTGTCGGTCGGTCTCGGCATCAACCCGCACGAGCTGGACAAGACCATCTACAACGCGCTGATGGAACGGCACATCGACGTCCGGACCGTGATCCGGCCGAGCGGGTTCGAGCTGCTCGACCTGCTGCCGGCGAACATCGACCTCTCCGCGGCGGAGGTCCAGCTCGTCGGGGAGGTCGCCCGCGAGCAGGTGCTGGGCCGGGTGCTGCGCCCGGTCTGCGACGACTACGACATCATCCTGATCGACTGCCAGCCCTCGCTCGGGCTGCTCACCGTGAACGCGCTGACCGCGTCGCACGGGGTGGTGATCCCCCTGGAGTGCGAGTTCTTCGCCTTGCGCGGGGTCGCGTTGCTGGTGGAGACGATCGAGAAGGTCAAGGACCGGCTCAACCCCGGCCTGGAGATCGACGGGATCCTGGCCACCATGTACGACCCGCGCACGCTGCACAGCCGGGAGGTGGTGGCGCGGGTCGTGGAAGCGTTCGGCGATCAGGTGTTCCACACCGTGATCGGGCGCACCGTGAAGTTCCCCGACGCCTCCGTCGCCGCCGAGCCGATCACCACCTATGCCGGCAGCCACGCCGGTGCCTACGCCTACCGGCTGCTCGCCCGCGAGCTGATCGCGCGCGGCGACGCCGCCTGACGTGCCCGCCGGCGGGGGCGATCGGTCCGAAGGCGGTCGGCTGACCGCGGGCCCCCGCGGGGACGGCGCCCGGCCGGCGGACGGCGCCCGGCCGGCGGA